>NZ_CP183973.1:1260360-1575450 GCF_049912955.1 Microbacterium sp. E-13 | reverse complement strand
CACCGGTGAGCGCCTCGAGGAAGACGAGGCCCAGCGAATAGATGTCGGCCGCAGGCGTCGGAGCCTCGCCGCGGAGTTGCTCGGGAGCGAGGTAGGCGGCCGTTCCGATGACGAGCCCCGGCGTCGTGATGCGGGACGTGTCGAGCAGGTAGGCGATACCGAAGTCGGCGAGCTTGGCCCGCGGACGACGGCCTGGGATCTGCGGCGGGCTCAACAGCACGTTGGACGGCTTGATGTCGCGATGCACGATGCCTGCGGTGTGGACCACGTGCAGCGCCTCGGCCAGCTCGGACCCGAGGTGCCCGACGATGTCGGGAGGCAGCGGCCCGCCCGAAGCCAGCCGTGAGCCGAGGGTGGGCCCGTCGACGAACTCCATCGCGAGGTACTCGGGCTGGCCCGGCTCGAGGCGGGCGTCGAAGAGCGTCACCAGCGACGGATGGTTCAGCGAAGCAAGCACCGTCATCTCACTGCGGGCGCGCTCGGACGACGCGCCGTCGATGCCGGGCCGCATGAGCTTGATCGCCACCGTGCGTCCGAGCAGCGCATCTTCTGCGCGGTAGACGCGGGCCATGCCGCCTTCCCCGACCAGGTCGCCCAGCCGGTAACGCCCGTCGAGCAGCGGTGCCGTGCCGTCGGCGTTCGCTTCTGTCATCGGTTCGTCCTCCAGGCCGCGCAGACGCGCGACAACGCCTACGACGTTAGCCGGTGCGCGAGTGTCGCCGCGGGGGCCTTGACGGCCGGCGCGGGGATTGCGCCGGGATCGGGAGGATCGCGGTGTGCCCGAAAGACATGCTCGAAACTCCACGGATTCGGCGCTCTCCCCCGCGCAGGTCGGCGTGTGAGGCGAGCATGGCCGCGTTGTTGTGGAGTTCTGTCGCCGAACCCGCGGAGGCTGACGGCGGCGCGGCAGGGCTTGCGCCGGGTGCAGGCGTCTCGCCGAGCGCGATCAGATGGCGCGCACCCGGTTGTTGCGGGCGTTGTGCTCGAGCTCGACCATGCCCAGCTCCTCGAGAAGAGGAGGCAGGTACATTCCGAAACGCCCTCGATAGCCCTTGCGGGTGCCGTACCAACCGCCGACGGGATTGGACTCCGAGCGGCCCCACGCTTCAACCGTGCCCTCTGCCGCCGGCTTCTGCTCGTCGGCGGCGCCGAGCGACACCCAATCCCCCTGCTCGCGCAGCCAGTCGCGAAGATCGTCGATGGCGCGCGCCTGGTAAGTCAGACGGGTGCTGCCGACCTGGCACACGAGCTGATCGCCGTCGCGGTACATCGTGTACTCCGAAGTACCCGGTGCGGTCCGCAGCACCCAGGGGTCAGCATCCGTCCCCAGTCCGGTCATGACCCCTCCTCCGTTATGCGGTACTTCCGGAGTTCAGTGTGGCCGCCGGCCGGCCCGGTGACAAGACACTCACGTCAACGGCGCAAACTGCCAGCGTAAACACCTTCCCGCGCCTTCGCGCAAGCCCCCTTGGCGCCACTCGGCAGCGTGCGTACGTTTGCGGGCGGACGCCTCCTCCGACCGGACCGCTCTCCCAACGAGCGCCTCCGGGAGTGAGGAGGCGCCCACATCTCTGCCGATGCGGGGCGCGACCGGTTCTGCCGGCCGTACCGCGCATCGCGAGCCGCGTCAACCCCTCCCAGTGGATGCTCGGGCGCGGGAAAGATGGCGATGAGAGCCGGAAAAGGTGCGGGCGCAGACCCACGCCGGGAAGGAGCCTCACATGAGTATCGGAGCTGGAATCGTCCTCTTCGCGATCGGAGCGATCCTGGTCTGGGCGGTGAACGTCGACCTCGGGTGGCTGAACCTCGACATGGTCGGCTACATCCTGATGGTCGCCGGAGCCGTCGTGTTCATCATGGGACTCATCCTGATGTTCCGCCGCCGCCGCACCGACACGATCACCCGCACCGACATCGACGGAACGCACCGCGTCACGCGGGCACCCGACGACACCGCGGGACTCTAATACCGCCGCAGGAACTGCTCGGGCCCCGGTCGCGCACCGGGGCCCGAGTCCGCATAATCACGGTGCTGGGCAGCGCTGGGGGACGCTGCTCTCAGCTGGTGCTGGGGACACCGATGACGAGCGTATTGAGCCGGGTACCTCGGATCGGCCGCCGAGTCTCCGCGCGAAAGCGAGAACCGCTTTGCGAACTCGAAGCGTCGGGGCGCCCCGCTCGGATCGTGGTCGGGGCGCAGCATCCGTCATGGTCCTCTTCCGGTCCGCGGGGCAATACGGTGGGTAGTGAACGACGCGCCACCCGACACCCAAGCGAGGCCGCCACATGAGTGACAAGCCCACCGTGCTGTTCGTCTGCGTGCACAACGCCGGGCGGTCGCAGATGGCCGCCGGCTACCTGCAGGCTCTCGCGGGCGACCGCATCGAGGTGCTCTCGGCGGGCTCAGAACCTGCCGACGCAATCAACCCCGTCGCCGTCGAGGCGATGGCCGAAGAGGGCATCGACATCGCCGCCGCCGTTCCGAAGGTGCTGACCGTCGACGCTGTGCGCGAGTCGGACGTCGTCATCACCATGGGCTGCGGCGACGCCTGCCCCATCTTCCCCGGCAAACGCTACGAGGACTGGCAGCTCGACGACCCCGCAGGGCAGTCATTGGATGCTGTTCGCCCGATCCGCGACGACATCCGCGCGCGCGTCCAGACGCTGATCGGCGAGCTCACCGGCGCGGCCTGACCGTCGGGCGTGGTGGCGGCTGCATCGGCGCTGGCGGCGCTGGCGGGGCTGGTCGCGCTGGCGGCGCGGGCGGGGCTGGTCGCGCGGGCGGCGCGGGCGGGGCTGGCGGGGCTGGCGGCGCGGGCGGGGCTGGCGGCGCGGGCGGGGCTGGCGGGGCTGGCGGCGCGGGCGGCGCGGGCGGGGCGGGTGGCGCGGGCGGCGCGGGCGGGGCTGGCGGCGCGGGCGGGGCTGAGACCAGCCGCCGCGGCCTCGTCGGAATCAGGAGATCTGGCGGAGGCAGGATGATCCGACCGAGATTGCCCTGGCCTCGCCAGATCTCCTGATTCCGTATCCCGCCGCGCCTACGATCAAGGCATGACCCAAGCGCATCTCGTACTCGTGGCCAATGCAGGTGACGGCAGCATCAGCACCTTCCGGTTGACGGACGGGTCGCTCGAACGACTCGCGGTCACAGAAGGCCTGAACGGATGCTCCACCTTCGCGATCGATGCCGCGCGCGACCTCGTCTACGCCGGGGTCAAGGGCGCACCCGCGGCGATCGTGACACTCCGCCTGGATCGGGAGACCGGCCGGCTGGCCGAGGAATCCCGGTTCGAGCTGCCCGAAGGCGGGATGAACTACCTCGCGCTGACGCGCGACGGGTCGGGCCTGCTCGGCGCGTCGTACGGGGGCGGCTACGGGATCAGCGCGCCGATCGACGACGGAGTCGTCGGCGCGCCGGTGTCGCGCATCGCGTTCCCCAACCTGCACTCGGTGCTGCCCAGCGCCGACGGTCGGTTCGCGTACTTCGTCTCGCTCGGCGCGGATCTCGTCGCGCAGTACTCGCTGGCGGCCGACCTGGAGCTGCTGCCGTTGGCGCCGGCCACCGTCGCAGCGCCAGAGGGCAGCGGCCCTCGGCACCTCGTGCTCAACAACGCACAGGACGCCGTCTACGTGCTGACGGAGTTCTCGGCCGAGGTGCTGCACTACGCCCGCGACACCTCGTCGGGGGCGCTGGAGCTGGTGGACGCGGCATCCGCTTTCGATCCGTCGAAGGGACTGGCGCACAGCAGATTCGGCGCCGACCCGAAGGCCGAGCACCTGATCTGGGGCGCCGATCTGCACTTCGGGGCAGGCGAACGGTGGCTGTGGGCGTCGGAGCGCACGGAGAGCACGCTCGGGGCCGTGGCGGTGGCGCCGGACGGGTCGGTCTCCGCGGCCTCGAGCTTCACGGTGACGGAGGAGCAGCCGCGCGGTTTCGCCCTGAGTCCGGACGGCGCGTACCTCGTCGCGGCGGGCGAGCGGTCGCGGGAGGTCGCACTGTACGCGGTGGACGAAGACCGGCTCGAACTGCGGCAGCGCGCCGAGACCGGCGCAGGCGCGAACTGGGTGCGGTTCGTCTGAGGGGCGGATTGCCGGTCGCGGCTGGGCGCTGCGGTTCGCGGGTTGCTGGAGAGTTATCCACAGCTTTCTCGTATTTTTGTTCGTATCTTTGTCGATCGTGAGATCGTGGAGATGTGACATTCATTTCGGAACTTCGCGAGCTCACCGAGTCGCTCGCGCGCTTTCCCGATCTGGATGTCGACGCCGAAGACCTGCCGTCGGCGATCGAGGCTCTTCCCGATGAGGCGGTCGCGCAGATCATCGGTGGCACCGCCGACATGCGGCGGTGCCTCGACCTCGCTGCAGTCATCGCAGCGGGCGTCGCTGCGCGGCGGTCGACCCGCGATCGAGGCCACGGCGGCATGGCGGCCGTACGAGGTCACCGCACGCCCGTCGCGCTGATTCAAGCGATCACCGGGGGAACGGCATCCGATGCAAGGCGTGCTGTCCAGGTCGGCGAGTCGCTGCTCGATCGCGGTGAGAGCGAACCCCCGGCCAGTGGCGGAGAAGCGGATGCCGGCGGCACGAGCGCGGCGCCGGGCGCAGATGATCCCGGTGGCGGTGACGGATCTGGTGCGCCGCGTGCCAGGGTCGATGCGAACGAAGGTGGAGCGGTTGCGGGCCAGGGGGCTCGGACGCCGTGGCACGAACCACTACGCCGGGCCCGGCTGCGGAACTCGCTCACCAGCGAGCAGTTCGACGCCATTCGTCGCGGCCTCGGCGAGCCGCCGACCGCTGCCGACCCCGTCGAATCCGCGGCAGCTCAAGAAGTGTGGTCGATTGCGGCGGAGCAACTGCTGGCGGATGCCGCGGTCATGCCGGTCGAAGAGCTGCGCCGCCGCGCGCGAACGACGCGGGACCAGCTCGACCCGGCCGGCGCCGAGGCGCGGTTTGCTGCCCACTTCACGGGACGCAAGTATCGGATGTATCTCGATTCCGATGACCGGTGGGTCGGGCTCATTCACTTCGATGACGAAATGGCGCTCACTGTTCGCTCCATGATAGATGCCGGACTCCGCCCGCGACGCGGCGGTCCGCGCTTCATGACCGACGAAGAACGAGCGGCGGCCGCAGACCTCCAGAACGACCAGAGGACGAACGAGCAGCTCGCTTACGACCTCTTCATGGACATCCTCCGCGCGGGCGCGGTCGCGAACGCTGCCGACGTGTTCGGTGCACGTCAGCCGGGGGTCCGGATGGTCGTCGTCAAGAACGCCGTCGGGCCGCTCGATCAGTTCGGTCGCATGCTGCCGACCGGGCACGCGGAAGATGGCGGCGACCCGCTCCCCGGCTCGGTCGTCGATCGCCACGTGTGCATGAACGGCTCGCTCGACGTCACGCTCGATGCGAAAGGCAACCCGCTCGACGTCGGACGTGAGCAGCGAGCGTTCACGACGCTCCAGCGCAAGGCTCTGGCTGTCCGCGATGGTGGCTGTGCCCTTCCCGGATGCTCGGTGCCCGCCTCCTACTGCGAAGCGCATCATTGCGACCACTGGTTCGAGGATCACGGGCGAACCGACATCGATCGCGGCATCCTGCTCTGCAGATTCCACCACCTTCTGCTCCACAACAACGGCTACAAGATCACGCGCGACCGCCACGGCCCGTTCGTGCTGCACAGGCCACCCGACCACGGCGGATCCGTCGTCCTGCAATCAAAGGCTCCGTGGTCGTGGGCGTGGAACCCTCCCCCGTTCCCGAACCGACCGGGATGGCGGCACGCGCCGGCTCCCGGCACCCCGGCGAGGCTAGCTGAGCTCGCGGCGACGGGCTCGTAGCGACGGCCGCCGCGCTGCCCGCGGCTGGTGCCGGTCGCGTAGCTGCCAGGCGGGTGGCGCCCGTCGCGTAGCCACGGTCGCCGCGCCGCCCGCCCGGCTGGTGCCGGTCGCGTAGCTGCCAGGCGGGTGGCGCCCGTCGCGTAGCCACCGTCGCCGCGCCGCCCGCGCGGGTGGCGCCCGTCGCGCAGCTGCCGGGCGGGTGGCGCCCGTCGCGTAGCTGCCGGGCGGGTGGCGCCCGTCGCGTAGCCACGGTCGCCGCGCCGCCCGCCCGGCTGGTGTCGGTCGCGTAGCGCCGGGCGGGTGGCGCCCGTCGCGTAGCGCCGGGCGGGTGGCGCCCGTCGCGTAGCCACGGTCGCCGCGCCGCCCGCACGGCTGGTGCCGGTCACGTAGCTACCGGGCGGGTGGCGCCCGTCGCGTAGCGCCGGGCGGGTGGCGCCGGTCGCGTAGCCACGGTCGCCGCGCCGCCCGCGCGGCTGGTGCCGGTCACGTAGCTACCGGGCGGGTGGTGCCCGTCGCGTAGCCACGGTCGCCGCGCCGCCCGCGCGGCTGGTGCCGTTCGCCGTGCCGCAGGTATGGGCGACGGCGGCACCGGCGATGGGTGGCGCGGGCGCCACAGGCATGGGTGACAGTGCGACCGGTTGCGGGGGCGGCGCCAGCGGTTGCGGGGGGGGGGGGCGACCGGTTGCGGGGGCGGCGCCATGGGCCGGCCCCGGGTCAAGCGAGGATCGCGAGTGCCTGCCCCGTCGCGACGATGGCGAGCCAGATCACCAGCAGCGTCGACGAGACGAGCGCGATGACAGGCGTCAGACGCTTCGTCGGACGCTGCACCGCCACCACGATCCCGCCGACCGCGAGGAAGAACGCCGCAGCGGCGAGTCCCAGACTGACGAGACTCACCACGCCAGCGACCGCCTGGTCGAAGCCGGCGAGCCACCCCACCACCGCCACTCCCCCACCAACCGCGAGCACGATGAACACGAGCGCCCATCTCGCCGGAGTGTTCTTCGCCTTCGGCTCAGGAAGGGGCGGTGCCATCTCGCCGACGTACGAACTCGAGATCGGCTGATACACGATCGGCGTCGGAGGGCGATCGACGATGGGCGCCGAATGCCCTCGGGCGATCTGATCGGGCAACGGCGCCCTCGCCGCTTCGGTCGCGGCGATATCCGCCGCCGACGGCGTCGCCACCCACGGCGGCGGTGAGAGAGGTGGCGACCACTCAGCCACCGCCCCGGAGCCGGAGTCCATGACCGGCGGAGACGGCGGAGCCGACGACGCGGAGGGGGAGCCGGAGGCCGGAGTCGACGACGCCGACTCGGAGCGCGACGGCGAAACGACACCGGCACCCACCGAAGGCGCGGGGGCAAACTCACCTTGCGGAGTGACGGGGGCGGGCGCGGGCGCAGGCGCAGGCGCAGAGTCACCACGCCTCACAGCGCCAGCGACCGGCGCGGACCCACCCTGAGAGGGCTGGGCGAGCGGCGCGGGTTCAGAGTCGGACAGGACGACCGGCGCGGGCGCAAACTTGGCAGCCCCGGACACCGGCTCCGCTGCCGGAGTGACCGGCGGAAGCGCAGGCTCGGCAACCGGAGCAAGGCCCATGTATGCAGACTCGGCGGCCGCAACAACGGGCCCGGACGCGGACTCGGCAGCCGGAACAACGGGCCCGGACGCGGACTCGGCAGCCGGAACAACGGGCCCGGACGCAGACTCGGCAGCCGGAACAACGGGCCCGGACGCAGACTCGGCAGCCGGAACAACGGGCCCGGACGCAGACTCGGCAGCCGCAACGACCGTCCCGGGCACAGACCGCGCCGACCCCACGACCGGCGCGGGTGCAGGGCCGGTAGCTGGCGGAACGACCGCCGCAGGCACCGACCCCGCCGACCCCACGACCGACACGGGTGCAGGGCCGGCAGGCGGAACGACCGGCGCGGGCACAGACCGCGCCGACCCCACGACCAGCGCGGGTGCAGGGCCGGTAGCTGGCGGAACGACCGCCCCGGACACAGACCCCGCCGACCCCACGACCGGCGCGGGTGCAGGGCCGGCAGGCGGAACGACCGCCGCAGGCACAGAGTCGGCAGCCCCGGACGCAGACTCCGCGGCCGGAACGACCGGCGTGAGCGCAGACTTGTCAGCCCGTATTGCCGGCGCAGACGCAAGCTCTACAGCCGGAACGACCGGCGTGGGTGACAGCGCTTCCGGGCTGGGCGCCGACTCGGTAGATGTGTCTGCTTCTCCGGATTCTTCACCTCCGCCTGCCGCCTCGGACGATGCCAGCAGCGCGGAACCGAGTCCAGGATCGGAGCCGCCACCCCGAGCCGCCACCGCGGAGCCGGGCATCGCACCGAATAGGGCAGCGAGAGCAGACGTCTGCGTGCTCGCAGGCTCGACCGGCGGCACCTCGGATACCGGCGGCGGCCACACGGCAACCGCCGGAGCGACCCGCGAAGCCGCGCCACTCGAAGATTCCAGATTCGCCCCACCCCCGACGCCCAGCGCAGAACCCGATCGGCCACCATGCGCGGACGCGCTCGGCGCGGGATCCGAACGGACATTCATCGGCGACGGCGACTGCGACGGTGAAGACGATCCCGAAGGAGACAGCAGCGGAGACGGCGGAGACGTCGGCGAAGATGCCGGCGACTGCGAGAACACGGGAGCGGGCACCACCGAAGGCGACGCCACCGACGACGGCGAGCCCTTGGTTTCGACCTCAGGTGTGGCGGCCGCGAGACGCTCGGACGCCACCGCCTCATCGGAAGGAGGTCCCGGATCGCGAGACGCACGAAGCTGGGCACGACTGCTCGGAACCTGCGACGAACCGGCCACCGAACCGCGCCGCGACCGCACCGGCGGCGAAGCTTCCGAGCTCTTCGGCGCGGGCTCTGCCGCGCGCGCCTGCGGATCCGGCGCCGAGGGAACCGGCGCTTCGACGATCGGAATCGCCGTCGTCTCCACCACGGCCGAATCGACGGGCGCACCGCTGACGGCCGCTGCCGCGGCGGTTGCGGCATCCGTCGCGAAGCCCACGTGGTGCGTCCACGCGTGGCCGTCCCACCACCTCATACGACCCGACTGCGACGCATCCGCGTACCAGCCCGGCGGAGGTCCCCCCAGAGACCCGTCAGACATCATGCTCCCCAGCAGAATGATTCTCGCTCGAGCGCAAACATACCGGAGGGTGCGAACCGCACACACCGCAACACCCACAGCTGGCCGCCGCATTACGGCAGGAGCCGCATCTGTTGCCCCCGTGCCAGACCTCGGCGGCAGAACTCCACAGATCCGACACCGAAGCGGCCGAGAAAGCGACTCCTCAAGCCAGAACCGGCCGAACCTGTGGAGTTCGGTCCGCCCGATACGCGACAACCGGGGCCGTCCGCCCTCAACGCCGGCGCCTGAACTCGGCGGCAGAACTCCACAGATCCGACACCGATGCGGCCGAGAAGGCGGCCCCACAGGCCAGAACCGGCCGAACCTGTGGACTTCGGTCCTCCGACACAGGCGAGAGGGCCCGTCCGCCGCACCCCTGGTCCTGACGCCGCCAGCTGGCCGGCAGAACTCCACAGATCCGACGCCGACGCGGCCGAGAGAGCGGCCCCACAGGCCAGAACCGGCCGAACCTGTGGAGTTCGGTCCGCCCGATACGCGGCAAACGGGGCCGTCCGCCCTCAACGCCGCCGCCGGAACTCGGCGGCAGAACTCCACAGATCCGACACCGATGCGGCCGAGAAAGCGGCCCCACAGGCCAGAACCGGCCGAACCTGTGGAGTTCGGTCCGCCCGATAAGCGGCAACCGGGCCCGTCCGCCCTCAGCGCCGGCGCCGGAACTCGGCGGCAGAACTCCACAGATCCGACACCGAAGCGGCCGAGAAAGCGACTCCTCAAGCCAGAACCGGCCGAACCTGTGGACTTCGGTCCTCCGACACAGGCGAGAGGGCCCGTCCGCCGCACCCCTGGTCCTGAAGCCGCCGGCAGGGCGGCCGCATCGAGTACGGCGTCAGCCGTCGAGCACCTCGAGCCGCACCGTCACCGGACCGCCGTCGACGAGCTGCTCAGCATCCCGCACCGACTTCTTCAGCGGCAGAACATACGAACCGCTGCCCGACGACGGGAAGATCGACGTCGACCACTCGCTCCCGCCGACCCGGGCACGCACCCGAACCGAACCGAAACCGCGATACGGCCGCGGAATCTCGCGGATGTCATCACTCAACTCGCGGGGCACCGCCGTGAAGAACCACGCCGAATCCTCCCGCGCCGCCCAGCGGAACACATCGCCGTCGAACTCGATGATCACGAACCGACGCTACCGCCGCCCCAGGACACCCTCACAGATGCTCCCCGGGAGCGCCACCATGCCGATCGACCAGCCGCTGCAGGCACGTGGCCCAGCCCTCGACGTGATTGTCGCGCTCCTCCGTGCTCGCAAAACCCGAATGCCGGACGATCACGCGGGTCGCAGCATCCGCCGCCGGCTCCAGCGCGACCTCCACATCGGTCGTGTGCTCCTCCCCCGCCCACCGCCACCCGAGCCGCAGCGCATGGGGCGCCTCGAACTGCAGAACGGTGCCCTCGACCGAGAGATCGGCCGGAATCGACCGCACCTCCCACCGCCCCAGCTCGCGCACCTCGACGACCGCCGTCGTCTCGAACCGCGGCGGCCAGAACCACTCCGCCAGACGACCCGCGACCGTGAATTCCCGCCAGACGACGTCGACGGATGCCGCAACCAGCGCCTCTTCGGTGAGCTCATGCATGCACACACGGTACGCCGCAGCACACCTCTAGGATCGAGCGCATGCCCACGCCGCGCCCTCGCACTCCCCTTCACACCGCGGAACGGCCGGGCCGGGACCTGTCGAGACCGCTGCCCGCCGCCCTCAGCTGGACGGTGCTGCTCGTCTTCGCCGGCGCGTTCGCGGTCGCGTACCTGCTGTTCGGGCTGGCGTGGTGGGTGCCCGCCCTCTACGGAGCGGCGAGCGTCGTCGCCTTCGCGGCATACGGGATCGACAAGGCCGCCGCGCGCCGCCAGAAGGCACGGGTCTCGGAGCAGACACTGCTGCTGCTCGGCCTCGTCGGCGGATGGCCGGGCGCCCTCGTCGCGCAACAGGTGTACCGGCACAAGACACGCAAGCGCTCGTTCCGGCGAGCCTTCTGGGGCACGGTCGGGGTCAACATCCTGGCCCTCGCGGCGTACGTCTACGTCGTCGCGCCGCCACTCACCGTCTGAGGGTCAGGCACCGTACTCCGGCGTCCAGTCGTCGCCGTCGGTGAGCCAGTCGGCGTCGGTGAGCCAGTCGGCCGAGGCCGAAGCGGAGGCGGAGCGGGAGGCGGAGGCGGAGGTTGAGCGGGAGTTGGACGTCGAGGCGGCGGCATCCGTCATCGACCCATCGGCGCGACGCCACGCGGCGCCCTCCGGCCAGCTCGCGGCGAAGGTCGACACGACCCGGAACAACCGGCGCGAGAGGCCCGACACGGTCTGCACCGGGCGTGCGGAGACCGGCATCCGCAACTCCGGGTCGTAGCGCACCCCATCCGAGGGCCGAAGGCGGATCGCCAGATCGAGATCATCGTGGACGCGCGGGTTGCTGCGATCGACCAGCCCCCGCACCCGGTCCCACACTCGCGCGCGCATGGCGAAGTTCGATCCGTACACCAGCGGCACGCCCAGCCATCTCTTGATCCAGTAGTGCCCACCGCCGATGTACCAGCGCTCACCGAGGTGGTTCTGCAGCGGGGTGCCGCCGTAGAACTCGGCACCCCCGGTGAGCACACCGAGCGTCGGATCGGAAACGAAGGCGCGCACCACCCGGGCCAACCAGTCCGGGCGGGGACGCGAGTCGGCGTCGAGCCGACCGATGAGATCGGCAGATCCCAGGGCCTCGTCGTAGCCGCGCGCCGCCGCCGGCCAGATGCCGATCGACGGCTCATGCACCACGACGGCGCCGTACGAGCGGGCGACGGCGGCCGAGGCATCCGTGCTGGCGTTGTCGACCACGATCACGACATCGGCCGGGTGCGTCTGCGCGGCCAGCGCGGCCAGGCACGCATCGAGGAATGCGGCGTCGTTGCGGCACGGAATCACCACCGCTGTGCGAGGCGCGAGGGGCACAGGCCCCACCATACTCCCGCCGTGTCGGCTGGCCGCGTTAGCCTGCCGGTCATGAGCGAACTGCGCTTCGTTGCGGCCAACGAAGCCTCGTGGGACGACCTGCAGGCGATCCTCACCGGCGCCGCCGGTCGCTGTCAGTGCCAGCGCCAACGGCTCGGCGACCACGACTGGTGGTACATGCCCGAAGCGGAGCGGGGCGCGATCCTGCGCGCCGAAACGCACTGCGGCGACCCGCGCGCGACCGAGACGATCGGCATCGTCGCGTATCAGGACGACGAGCCGGTCGCCTGGTGCGCGGTCGACCGACGCGGCGTGTATGGACGGGTGCGCGGCTCGCCCGTGCCGTGGCAGGGGCGAGCCGAGGATCCCGACGACGAGTCGGTGTGGGCGATCGCCTGCATGGTCGTGCGCAAAGGCCACCGCGGAGAAGGACTCACCTACCCGCTCGTCGCGGCAGCGGCCGAACACGCGCGCGCACGCGGCGCCGCAGCGGTCGAGGGGTACCCGATGCTGACCAACGGCGGCAAGGTGATCTGGGACGAACTGAGCGTCGGCGCCGTCGGCCCGTTCCTCGCGGCCGGGTTTCGCGAGGTGACGCATCCGACGAAGCGGCGACTCGTGGTGCGACTCGACTTCGAGCCCTGATCGCGACGAGCCCCGACCCCCGCCAGCCCCCACCACCACCAGCCCCCACCCCCACCACCCCCAGCAGGCCCCACCACCACCAGGCCCCACCACGTCTGCGCGGGGCAGACCCGAGGAGATCTGCGGAAGAGAGGAGTGATCGCCCCGAACGGCCCGCGTGTCCGCAGATCTCCGCCGTCCGGGCGGCGCATCGGGGTGTTAGTAGCCGCTGCCGCCCTCCAGCAGGTCGGCGGTCGCCCGCAGAATCGCCACGATCGCCGCGGTGCGGAACTCGTCGGGCGAGCCGTGGCCGTTGACGCCCACGCGGGATCCGGATACCGCAAACCGCTGTCCGACACACCCATTGAAAGCGCTCCCACAGCGTCGCTGCAGTCACGTCTGTACGCGGCATCCCGCCGTCTGCGCCCCGATCACACTGAGCGACGTGTATTTCCGCGTCGGCGGCCCCCACATCGGCAAGGCCGCGACGGCGCTCGAGGTGAACGCCGACGACGTGCTCATCGACCACACCTGGGTGTGGCGCGCCGACCACGGCGTCGAGGGCTTCGTCAACGGCGTGAACGGCGACACCGACCGGTGGTTCACCGACACCGGCACCAACGGCGTCATCGTGAACGGTGATCGCGTCACGTCGACCGGCCTGTTCGTCGAGCACTTCCAGGAGTACAACACGCTGTGGAACGGCGAAGACGGCAAGGTCATCCTGTACCAGAACGAACTGCCGTACGACCCGCCCACGCAGGACGAGTGGAACGGCCCCGACCATCCGCTCGGCTTCCCGGGCTACAAAGTCGCCGACGACGTGCAGACGCACTCCCTCGCCGGCGCGGGCGTGTACGTGTTCAACCAGAACAACCCGTCGATCCACACCGCGAACGGCTTCGAGGTGCCGGTCAGCTCGGGCGTGCGGCTGCATCACATCATGACGGTCAATCTGTCGGCGGGCACGATCGACAACGTCGTCAACGGCGCGGGCGACCCGTCCGACACGACCAGGATCGGTGTTCCCGTATACGTCGTCGACTACCCGACGCACTGATCTACAGCAGGAGACGGATGCCTCGTCCCGACGTCTCGCGCCGGGACGAGGCAACCGTGCTTGCCCCTGTTGCAGCGGGCCGCAGCGTTCTAGCATGCGAGCAGAGCCCGCTCGGAGACGTCGCGGGCAGGGCGCATGAGACGCACCCGACGGCACCTTCGGTTTGGGGGCGACGGATGCCGCGACCCGGCGATGGGGCCGGGTCGAGGCATCCGTCAATCAAGCTGTCGCCCGCTCACCACAGGTGGTGAATCGACTCGCTCAGGTCGCGGTCGTAGACGTCGCGGATCACCCGGTCGAAGGCGGCGAGGTCGAACCCGTCGGCGGCTCCGGCGTCGAGAAGCCCGCCGGCCGCGGCGTTCGCCTGCGCCTGGCGCACATTCCGCGCACCCGGGATGACACTCGTGACGCCCGGCTGGGCGGCGATCCACGCGAGCGTCGCAGCGGGCAGCGACGTGCCCTCGGGCAGCGCCTCGGCCAGCTCGCGAGCAGCGGCGAGACCGGTCTCGTAGTCGACGCCCGAGAACGTCTCGCCCCGGTCGAACGCCTCGCCGTGGCGGTTGTACGAGCGGTGGTCGTCGGCGGCGAAGGTCGTCTGCGCCGAGTAGGTGCCCGACAGCAGGCCAGACGCGAGCGGCACGCGCGCGAAGACCGCGACGCCCGCCGCCTCGGCGGCCGGAAGCACCTCGTCGAGCGGCTTGAGGCGGAACGGGTTGAAGATGATCTGCACGTTCGTCACGTTCGGGCGCGCGATGGCGGCGAGCGCCTGGGCGGTCGTCTCGACCGAGACCCCGTACGCCGCGATCGCGCCTTCGCTGACGAGGGCGTCGAGGGCGTCGTAGGTGGCGTCGTCTTCGATCACCGCGGTCGGCGGGCAGTGCAGCTGCACGAGGTCGAGCGTGGCGACACCGAGGTTGCCCCGGGAACGGTCGGTCCAGGCGCGGAAGTTCTCGGGCGTGTAGTTCTCGGGCTCCTGCGGCAGACGGCGGCCCATCTTCGTCGCGACGGTGATGCCGTGGCCCGGGCGATTCGCGAGGAAGCGGCCGATGAGCGACTCGCTGCGTCCGTCGCCGTAGACGTCGGCGGTGTCGAAGAGGGTGACGCCTTCGTCGGCGGATGCCGCGAGCACCGCGGTCGCGTCCTCCTCCGACACGGCGCCCCAGTCGGCGCCGAGCTGCCAGGTGCCGAGTCCGATGGCCGAGACGGAGCGTCCGGTGCGGCCGAGTGCGCGCTGCTGCATGAGGATCCTTCGAAGAGGCGTCGGGGGTCGGTTACCAGCATCCCATCATGGTTCCTCATGGGGGCCGTCCGTGCGCCGTTCGCGAACCTCAGATGAGGCGTCGGGAGCGACGGTGGCCGTCGCCGGATGCCGCCACCCGCGCTCACGGTGCTCCGGCGTTATCCCGCGGTGTGAGCCGGCGCAAGGGCGGGGAGCGGGCCGGGGCCGGCATCTAGGGTGGGCGACGGACCAAGGGAGGTGGCCGATGAGCTCGGAAGAGGCCCCGCCGCTCCGGCGCGCCGTTTCGTACACCGCGCGCCTCGCCCAGCAACCGCGCCTGCTGCTCGCTCTCAAGACCTCGCTCGCGGCGGTGCTGGCGTGGTACCTGGCGCCCCTCATCCCGTTCCTCGACGACCAGTACTCGTACTACGCGCCGCTGGGTGCGCTCGTGACGATGTACCCGACGGTCGCCCGCTCGGCGCGTGTCGGATTCGAGGTGCTGATCGGGCTGGCCCTCGGCATCGGGCTCGGCCTCTGCGGCGTCGCCGCGCTGCACCTCGGCGTACCCGGGGGCGCGGTGCTGGGCGCGGTGATCGGCGTCGGCGTGCTGCTGGGAGGAGTGCGGCTGCTCGGAGTGGGCGGCGACTGGGCCCCGCTCGCCGGACTCTTCGTGCTGCTCATCGGCGGCGCGAGCGATCCGGAGGAGTTCTCGATCGCCTACCTCGGAACGACGGCGTTCGGCGTGATCGTCGGCATCGCGGTCAACCTCATCGTCGTGCCCCCGCTGTATCTGAGGCAGGCGAGCGAGCGGCTGACGGCCCTCCGTGACACCGTCACCGGACTGCTCGACGACGCGGCGCGCGCTGTCGCCGCCGGTGAGATCGAGACCGAGCGGTTCGAGCGCGGCCTCCAGACGCTCACCGAGACCCGGGCGGCAGTGGCTGCTGACGTCGACGAAGCGGAAGAGAGCGCCCTTGCCAACCCGCGTCGAGCCCGCCATCAGGGTCAGCGCGAGGAGAACAACCGGCGCATGGCCGCGCTGGACCGTTCGGCGTTCCTCACGCGCGACCTCATCGACCTGCTGCTCGAACTGCGGGCCGACGGCGACGCCTCGCTCACGGGGCCGGTGCGCGACGAACTGTCGCAGGCGATCCGCAAGACCGCCGATCTCGTCGCGACCCCGCTCGGTGACGCGGAGGCCCCCCGGCGGCTGCGCGAGGCGGGCGAGGCATTGTCGGCCTATCAGCGCGCTCTGGGGACGCCGGTGCCCGGATCGCGCGCCGAGGCGGCCGCGGGCGCAGCCGTCGAGCTGTGCCTGCGGCGCATCATCGACGTGTCGCGCGACTTCGTCTGAGCTGCGACGATCCCGGTGCTTCCGGTGCTCGCTGCTCGACCGGCGGGACTGCGGCTGTGAAGGTGGCCGCTCTCGTCGGCTCGGCGGGCGCGTTGCGACCACACCTGCCACCTTCACGGATCCGCCCGCCCGCAGCCGAGGTGGCCGCTCCGGTCGGCTCGGCGGGCGCGTTGCGACCACACCTGCCACCTTCACGGACCGGCCCGCAGCCGAGGTGGCCGCTCCGGTCGGCTCCGCGGGCGCGTTGCGACCACACCTGCCACCTTCACGGACCGGCCCGCAGCCGAGGTGGCCGCTCCGGTCGGCTCCGCGGGCGCGTTGCGACCACACCTGCCACCTTCACGGACCGGCCCGCAGCCGAGGTGGCCGCTCCGGTCGGCTCCGCGGGCACGTTGCGACCACACCTGCCACCTTCACGGACCGGCCCGCAGCCGAGGTGGCCGCTCCGGTCGGCTCCGCGCGCGCGGTGCGACCACACCTGCCACCTTCACGGACCGGCCCGCAGCCGAGGTGGCAGCTCCGGTCGGCTCCGCGGGTGCATTGCGACCACACGGGCCACCTTCGCGGACCGGCCCGCAGCCGAGGTGGCCGCTCCGGTCGGCTCGGCGGGTGCATTGCGACCACACGGGCCACCTTCACGGATCCGCCCGCAGCCGAGGTGGCCGCTCCGGTCGGCTCCGCGGGCGCGGTGCGACCACACCTGCCACCTTCACGGATCCGCCCGCCCGCAGCCGAGGTGGCAGCTCTGATCGGCTCGGCGGGCGCGTTGCGCCCACACCTGCCACCTTCACGGACCGGCCCGCAGCCGAGGTGGCCGCTCCGGTCGGCTCGGCGGGCGCGTTGCGACCACACCTGCCACCTTCACGGACCGGCCCGCAGCCGAGGTGGCAGCTGAAGCCGCCTCTGCCCGCCAGAGAAGGCAACAGTCGCCTCTTTCTCCCGGAAGAGAGTGACGGATGTTTCTCCCGGAAGAGAGTGACGGATGCCTCGGCTCAGCCGTCGAGGACCCGCAGGGGCCTGCGGCGCCTGACTAGCCTCGGAGTGTGGACGGCGACCAGGCGAAGATCGGAGTGCTCGGCATCATCGGCGCCGGCAGGGTCGGTCTCGTGCTCGCCAAGCTCGCGCGCGCCGCGGGCTACGACGTGCTCATCGCCGGGTCGGGCGACCCGGCTCGGATCGCCGGGACGGTCGAGGCCGTGGCTCCGGGCGCGGTTGCGGGCGCAGCATCCGTCGTCGCACGTGACGCCGATGCGGTCGTGCTCGCACTCCCGCTCCCCCAGCACCGGACGCTTCCGGTCGAGGCGTTGCGCGGGAAGCTCGTCATCGACGCCATGAACTACTGGTGGGAGGTCGACGGTCTGCGGTCGGATCTCGGCGACCTCCGCACGACGACGAGCGAGACGGTGCAGGCGCTTCTGACCGAGTCGCGCGTGGTGAAGGCGTTCAACCACATGGGCTACCGCGATCTCGACGAGGAGGCACGGCCCGCGGGAACGCCCGGGAGGAAGGCGATCGCCATCGCCGGAAACGACGCTCGGGACGTCGCGCGGGTGACGCGCCTGGTCGACGACCTCGGCTTCGACCCGGTCGTGGTCGGCCCGCTGCCGGCAGGGATCATGCTCGAGCCGGGCGCAGAGGCCTTCGGCGCCGACGTCGACGCCGCGGAGCTGCGCGCGATGCTCGAGCGCTTTCCCACGTCTCAACGCGGGATCATGGTGGCCCGCGCCCGCGCCCGCGAGGTCTGAGGCGCCCGGTCCGGCGACCCCTGAGGCCACGCCTCACCCTGGCCCGCCGTCCCGCCCCCTCCCGCCCAAAACCGCAGGTGCGACAAGAATCCGCGCGGGGTGGTTTCTCCACCGAGATGCGGTGCCTCACCGAACGCGGACGGGACGGCGACGAAGGCGACGCGAACGGCCCAGGACGAGGACGCTGGATGCCCCGGGGGGACGTGAGCCGCCCCGCCGCCGGCGAAAAGCCGCAATTGCGACAAGAAACCGCGCGCGGGGTGGTTTCTCGGGCGAAGAGGGGTTGGTCAACGGTGACGACGGACAGGTGAGAGGAGCATGTCGACGGTCGATGCGAGGGCGACCGTCAGGAAGTAGACGAGGAGGTCGCGGGGGTCGAACACCGTGCCGAACACGAGCATCGCCGGCGTGAAGTGCGCACCCCACGCGAGCGGCAGACCGGTGAGCTGAAACAGCTCGACCACGACGCACCACGCGGCCGCGATGATGCCGGCGGCGAGCGCTGGCAGCCGGGGAGCCAGCAGCACCACGGCGAGGTACGCGGCCACGGCATAGAGCGCGTCCCCGGTGATGTCGGTGGCGGCGTCGTCCGGAAGCAGGCCGTGCACGAGCAGACCGGCCGCGACGGTGACGGCCAGCAGCACGCCCGCGGTGAGCCGACGACGCCCGATCGCGCGGCGGGGCGCTGCCGGCGCGGCATCCGTCTCCGTCATCGCGCGATCACCCCGCCCTGCGGCGGGGCGACGGGGGCGCGGCATCCGTCTCCGTCATCGCGCGATCACCCCGCCCTGCGGCGGGAGCATGCGGGCGCCTCACCGCTTCCCGCAGTCACGGGATCACCCCGGCCGCGCGCGCGGGGGCGGCGTACGCCTCGGCGAGGGTCGCCACCGTGACATGCGCGTTCAGGCCGCTCGGGTTCGGCACGACCCACAGCTCGGCGCCGGCCAGATCTTCCGGCTGACGGCCCGCCACCGCGCGAGGCCTGCCGAAGCCCTGGCGGTACGCCGTGAGTCCGAGCACCGCCACCACCCGAGGGCGCCAGCCCGCGACGTCGCGAGCCAGGCGCTCCGCGCCCTCACGCAGCTCGTCACGATCCAGCTCGTCGGCCCGGACGGTCGCCCGCCGGACGATGCACGAGACTCCGATGCCCGCGTCGAGCAGCATGCGCTTGTCGGCGTCGGGCATGCCGTCGTCGTCGATGCGCGGCATCCGGGGAATGATCCCGGCCGCGACGAGCGCCGGGTAGAAGCGATTGCCGGGGTGCGCGAACGGCACACCCGTCGCGGCCGTATAGAGCCCAGGGTTGATTCCGACCAGCACGAGTCGCGGCTGCTCCGGCATGAGGTCCGGGATGCTGCGCCCCCGGAACGACTCCAGCTCGGCGCGCGTGAATCCCATGCGTTCAGTGTGGCGCACGCTCCCACGGGGTCGAACCCGGGCCGAACCCGGGCTCGACCCCAAGAGCCCAGCAGGTCAGACCCGCGTGCCGCGGGACTGCTCGAGGTGGAACTCGTTCGAGGCCGACCCGTCCTCCCGCAGCCCCTCCTGGAACACGAACTGCAGCCCGCGCTCGTCGAAGGCACGGAACCAGTCGTCCCAGCTGACCTCCCGCAGCTCTTCCATCTCGTCGCCGAAGTCCAGATCGAACCTCAGCTCGCCGATGCCGCCTTCCTGCTCGGTGCCGACGGTGGCCGGCACGGCGTGACGGTCTTCCGCCCACCGGCGGATCACGTCGTGGTCGGTGGTCGCGGTCAGCTCGTGCGTGGCCGCGGCGGTGGGGGCGGCATCCATCACACCGGCGTCCGCCTCGGCGCCCTCCTGCATGGCCGGGTCGGCGGGCGCGGCGTTCCCCACGCCGGCATCCGTCTCGGCGACGAAGCCGTTCTGCTCCACGGTGCGTTCGCGGTAGTCCCGACGCGTGCCCGGCTCGGCGTTCTCGCCCTCGAGGTTTCCGGCGGTGTCGTCGTTCGCGTGGTCGTTCATGAAAGACCTCCTTTGCGTCCTCCAGCCTGCGTCGCCGACGGGCGCGTGGGGAGGGGGTTGTCAGTCCCGACCGGGCGCGCTACGACGACGTGCCGCCCGTCGTCGCCGTGGACAGCGAGCCCGGGACCGTCGATGCGGTACGGGCGACGGGCGCTCCAGGTGTGGTCGCAACGCGGGCCGATCCGCGAAGGCGGCAGATGTGGTCGCAACGGGGGCATCGAGCCGACCAGAACCGCCACCTCGACCGCGCGCCGATCCGCGAAAGCGGCAGGCGTGGTCGCAACGCCGGCGCCGAGCCGACCAGAACCGCCACCTCGACCGCGCGCCAATCCGCGAAAGCGGCAGGCGTGGTCGCAACGCCGGCGCCAAGCCGACCAGAACCGCCACCTCGACCCCACGCCAATCCGCGAAAGCGGCAGATGTGGTCGCAACGGGGGCATCGAGCCGCGAAAGCGGCAGGCGTGGTCGCAACGCCGGCGCCAAGCCGACCAGAACCGCCACCTCGACCCCACGCCAATCCGAGAAAGCGGCAGGCGTGGTCGCAACGCCGGCGCCAAGCCGACCAGAACCGCCACCTCGACCCCACGCCAATCCGCGAAAGCGGCAGGCGTGGTCGCAACGCCGGCGCCAAGCCGACCAGAACCGCCACCTCGACCCCACGCCAATCCGCGAAAGCGGCAGATGTGGTCGCAACGGGGGCATCGAGCCGCGAAGGCGGCAGGCGTGGTCGCAACGCCGGCGCCAAGCCGACCAGAACCGCCACCTCGACCGCGCGCCAATCCGCGAAGGAGGCAGGCGTGGTCGCAACGCCGGCGCCAAGCCGACCAGAACCGCCACCTCGACCGCGCGCCGATCCGCGAAGGAGGCAGGCGAGCGGCTACCCGGCGACCTGCGCCTCGGCCACGTGCGCCTCAGCGACCTGCGCCCCCGCGACCCGCGCCGCGGCGACCTGCGCCGCCATCAGCGTGACGAGCTCGTACAGCACGTGACTCGCGGCGATGCCGGTGAGCTGGGCGTGATCGTACGCGGGCGACACCTCGACCACGTCCGCGCCCACGATGTTCAGGTCGCTCAGGGCCCGCAGCATCCGGAGCAGCTCCCTGCTCGTCATGCCGCCGGCCTCGGGCGTGCCGGTTCCCGGCGCGTGAGCGGGGTCGAGCACATCGATGTCGATCGAGATGTACAGCGGCTTGTCGCCCACGCGACGGCGCACACGTTCGATCGCGGTCTCGATGCCACGCTCCTCGATGTCGACGCTCGACACGATCGAGAACCCGAGGCGCTCGTCGTCGTCGAGATCCTGCTTCGAGTACAGGGGTCCGCGGGTGCCCACGTGGCAGCTGGCGGTGAGGTCGATGAGGCCTTCTTCGCTGGCACGCCGGAAGGGCGTGCCGTGCGTGACGGGAGCCCCGAAATAGGTGTCCCACGTGTCGAGGTGCGCGTCGAAGTGCAGCACCGCGACCGGTCCGTGCTTCTTGTTCACGGCGCGCAGCAGTGGCAGCGCGATCGTGTGGTCGCCGCCCACCGTCACGATGTGCGACACGCGCTCACCCAGGGCCGTCGCCGCGGTCTCGATGCCGGCGACCGCCTCGCCGATGTCGAACGGGTTCGCGGGAATGTCGCCGGCGTCGACGACCTGCGCCGCCGCGAAGGGCGAGACGTCCTGCGCGGGATTGTAGGGGCGCAGCAGCCGCGACGACTCGCGTACGTGCGACGGGCCGAAACGCGCGCCCGGCCGGTAACTCACCCCGGTGTCGAACGGGATGCCGACGATCGCGATATCGGCGCTCGAAACCTCTTCGATGCGCGGCAGCCGCGCGAACGTGGCGATCCCGGCGTAGCGGGGGTGGACGGAGGCGTCGACGGGGCCGACGGGCTGACGGGTGTCGCTCATGACTCACCTCTCGGTGTGGAGGATTCGGAACCGGGATGCTGCGCCCCCGGGCGCTGCGGAATGTGGACGAGCTGCACACCGCCGGCAGCGATCGCCGCGATGATGGCGGGAGCGATGTCGCCGGCGGTGCCGGCGCGCCGGCCGGTCGCGCCGAAGGCGTTCGCCAGGGCCACCCAGTCTGGTTGCACCAGGTCCACGCCGACGGGACGGATGCCGCGATCCACCTCGTTCTGCTTGATCTCTGCGTACCCGCCGTTGTCGACGCACACGACGGTCAGGTCGAGGCGCTGCTCGACCGCCGTCGCGAGCTCGTTGACGCAGAACATGAGCGCGCCGTCGCCCACGACCGCGACGACCGGCCGGCCTCCCTCGGCGGGCTGGGCGACGCGTGCGCCGATCGCCGCGGGAAGCCCGTAGCCGAGGGTCGCATACGTCGGCGTGTAGAGCAGCGAGTGCGGGCGGGACTGGCGGAGCACGTTCGCGAGCGCCATGTAGACGACCTGCGACGAGTCGCCCGCGACGATGGCGTCGTGCGGCAGCGCGCCGGCGATGGTCTCGGCGAGCGCGACGGTCTCGGGCACGATCTCAGCCGTCTCGGCGGCGATCGCCGCACGCTCGGCGGAGAGGTCGCGGGGTCGGCGCGCCGCCTCGGGCAGGCCCGCCAGCAGTGCGTCTGCCACCGCCGTCGCGTCACCCACGATGCCGACGGCCGCGTCGAGGTTCTTGTGCAGCTGGGCGGCCGAGATGTCGACGCGCACCACCGCACCGCGAGCCTCGAGCACCGGCGCCCACAGCTCCGCCTCGCCGAGCTTCGAGCCGAGCACGAGCAGCACGTCGGCGTCTTCGGCGACTCGCCGGGCGGCAACGAGCCGCAGGTTCGAGCCGAGCGACAGCGGGTGGTGCTCGTCGACCGTCGCCTTGCCGTTGAGGGTGGTGAGCACGGGCGCTCCGAGTCGCTCGGCGAGCGCCGTGATGGCCCTTCCGGCACGGGTCGCCCCACCGCCGGCCACGATCACCGGGCGCTCCGCCGCCGCGAGCAGTGCGACCGCCTCGCGCACCGAAGCCGCATCGCCGCCCGACACAGCGGGAACCGGCCGCGCGGCACGCGCCGCGGCGGGCACATCCGCCGGCGACTCCAGCACGTCCAGCGGGATCTCGATGTGCACCGGTCGCGGACGCCCGGTGCGGAACAGTGAGAAGGCGTCGTGCACCGCGTCGACGGCGTCCGTCGCACTGGTCACGCGACGGGACCACTCGGCGATCGCGCCGACCATCGCCGTCGCGTCCTTCGTCTCGTGCAGGGTGCCGACGTCGCGGAACTCGGCGCCGATCGCCACCCCCGGAGAGATGACCAGCAGCGGCCGCGACTCGCAGAACGCGGTGCCGATCGCGCTCATGGCGTTCTGCAGCCCCGGGCCGGACGTCGTGATGACGACCCCCGGCAGTCCGGTCTGCTGCGCCCACCCGTCGGCGCCGTACCCCGACCCCTGCTCGTGCCTGTTGGTCACGGCACGCAGCCCGAGGGCTTCGAGCGGCCGGTAGAGCTCGAGGTTGTGCGTGCCCGGGATGCCGAACACCGCCGTCACGCCGTAGTTGCGCACCGTCTCGAGCACGGCGCGGCCGGTCGTGTCGGCGTAACGGGCCGCGACGTCGTCGGCGCCCGGGTCGTCGGCGGTCGGGCCGTCGATGGGCCGGTCGGGGTTGCGCTCGTCGGTGGTCATGTCGTCGATGATCATCTCGCCGGCCCTCATATCGCCAGCGCCTCGACGCGGGCCATAGCGTAGCGGCGCTCTCCGCCGACCCAGGTCTCGAGCACCGGGATCTGCGAGATCTCGGCCGCGTCGACCGTGAGGGGGTCGCCGCCGAGCACCGCGAAGTCGGCGTACTTTCCCGCCTCGAGCGAGCCCAGATCGTCTTCGCGCCCGAGGGAGACGGCGCCTTCGTAGGTGTGGGCGCGCAGCGCGGCGGCGGCCGAGACCCGCAGGCCGTCGGGACCGAGCCGGTGACCCCGCCGCGTGATCCGGGTCACGGCCGTCTGGATGGCCTCGAGCGGGATCGGCTCGGCCACGGGCGCGTCGGACGAGATGGTGATCGGCACGCCGGCCGCCAGGAACTCCCCGAGCGGGTTGAACCGCTCCCCCGGGGTTCCGATCGCCTGCTCGACGCCCTCGCCCCAGTTGAAGTAGTGCTGGGTCTGGTTGACGGGACGGATGCCTGCTGCCGCCATGCGCCGGATCTGCTCCGGCGTCGGCAGACCGCAGTGCTCGATGCGGTGGCGCGCGTCGTCGTCGGGCCGCTCGGCGAGCGCCGCCTCGATCGCCGACACGACCATCTCGATCGCCGTCGGCGACTGGGCGTGCGTCGCGGTCTGGAGTCCGGCGGCGTGCGCCTTGCGGATCAGCTCGGCGTACTCCGCGGGCTCGTGGTAGAGCTGACCGGTGCGGCACGGGTCGCCGACGTAGCCGTCGGGGAAGTATGCTGTCCAGCCGCCGAGCGTGCCGTCGGCGTAGAGCTTGATGCCGGCGAAGCTCAGGTGCGCGTTGCCGAACTGGCCGACGAGTCCCATGTCGAGCGCGTCGTCGAGCAGGTGCGACAGCAGGTACATCGACACCCTCAGGTCGAGCCGGCCGGTCTCGGCGAGCCGCAGGTACATGTCGAACTCGCGGCGCGACACCTGCGCGTCGCCGATGGTGGTCACTCCCCCGGCGAGGAAGCGCTGGGTCGCGGCATCCAACTGCCGAAGGTGCTCCTCGGGCTCGTCGGCGAGGTGGAAGTTCGGCCCGTGGTGGCCGATCTTCACGCCGTGGACGCCGGTGAGCATGTTGCAGGCGGCATCCGAGATCTCACCGGTCAGCTCGCCGTCGGCGTCGCGGAAGATCTCACCGCCCTCGGGGTTCGGGGTGTCGCGGTCGACGCCGGCCCGCTCGAACGTGTGCGAGTTCACAACCCCGCCGTGCCCCGACGCGTTCATGAGGTACACCTCGCGGTCCGTCGCGACCTCGTCGAGTTCGAAACGGGACGGATGCCGCTTCTCGGCCAGATTGCGGTGCTCATAGCCGTAACCGCGCACCGGGCGGCCCGCGGGCAGCTCGGCGGCCGCCGCCTTCAGCAGCGCCACGATCTCAGGGATGCTGCCCGCCTTCTCGGGCCCGCAGTCCACCCAGGTCATCAGCTGCCCGTACATGAGCGGGTGGGCGTGCGCATCGACGAAACCCGGCACGATCACCGCATCGCCGAGGTCGACCACCTGCGGGTCGAGGCCCGCGCTGGTGGCAGCATCCCGGCACTCCTTCTCGGTGCCGATCGCGAGGATCCGGCCGCGGTCGGTGAGCATCGCGGTGGCGACACGCTCCTCGGCGTCGACGGTGTGGATCGCGGCGGCCGTCAGCAGACGCGGCGTCTGCTGCGCGGGGCGGTCGAACGGGGCGAGCTTTCTCATTTCGTCCTCACGGAGTGGGCGGGTCGGTCGGGATGCGGGACGATCCGCGGGGCGCGTCGTCGCGACGCGCCCCGCGGAGCCCATCACAGGGTGCGGGCCGTCGTGGTGTCGGTGCGCGGCGTGAACGAGTCGGTCACGGGCGCCTCGTCGGAGTGCTGCGGCGCGAGCCACGTGCACAGGCCCGCGAGCAGTGCCATGCCGACGAACATGAAGATGACCGACCAGACGCTCCCCGTCGCGGCGACGAGCAGGGTGGCGAACCACGGCGAGAAGCCGGCCCAGATCGCCGCGCCCACGCCGTACGACAGGGCGATCGACGTGTAGCGGGCCTGCGGGCGGAACATCTGCGCGAGGATCGCCGCGATCGGCGCGTAGGTCGCGCTCATGGCGACGCGTACGAGCGAGGCCAGCAGGAAGATGACCGGCTCGATCTTTCCGGGCAGCACCAGCATGAACGGCACGAACGTCAGCACCGAGGTCACGAGGCCGATGTACATGATGTTCTTGCGGCCCCACTTGTCACCGAGCCATGCGACCGGCAGCGTGACGACGAACTCGATGAACGAGGCGATCGTCATGGCGTCGAGGATGAGCTGGGGGCTCATGCTGATCGGCTCGCCGGTCGCGTAGGCCGTCGCGAAGGTGGTCGCCAGGTAGTAGCCGCCGGTCGAGATGGGCAGCAGGCCGATGCCGAGCAGGATCGGCTTCCAGTTGACACGCAGCGCGAAGGCGAGCGGCATCGACTGCTTGCGGCCCTCGACCTTCTGCTCGAACACCGGCGACTCCTCGACGCGGTAGCGCACCCAGAAGCCGACGGCGACCAGCACGATCGAGAGCAGGAACGGGATGCGCCATCCGCCGTTCATGATGAAGTCGTCGCCGAAGCGCGACATGATCGCGAAGATGCCCGAGGCCAGCAGCGCGCCGGCCGGGTTGCCCAGCTGCGTGAACCCGCCGTAGAACGTCTTCTTGCCCACGGGTGCGTGCTCGACGCTCATCAGCACCGCGCCGCCCCACTCGCCGCCGACGGCGAGGCCCTGAAGGGCCCGCAGCAGGATCAGCAGGATCGGAGCCAGGATGCCGATCGTCTCGTATGTCGGGAGGCAGCCGACCAGCACCGTCGCGACGCCCATCAGCAGCAGTGTGATGACGAGCGAGACGCGGCGGCCGAGCTTGTCTCCGATGTGACCGAAGATGATGCCGCCGAGCGGGCGGACGAGGAATGCCACGGCGAAGGTCGCGAATGCGGCGGCCGTCTCGGCGAGCGGGTCGCCGCTGGGGAAGAACAACGGGCCGAACACGAGCGCGGCAGCGGTCGCGTAGACGTAGAAGTCGTACCACTCGATCGTGGTGCCCACGAACGCGGCGATGCCTGCGCGCCGCGCCCTGCTGCTGGTGGAAGTCATGAACCGCTCCTTTGCGGATGTATCGGGATGCGAAGCGATGCTAGGGACGATCGGATGCCGCGGCAAGGGCAGAACTCCAGCCTTCTTGGGCCGCGGCCGGTGTTCTGCCAGGCACGGTTCGCAGAACCTCGTGCGTCGTCATGCAAGAACGGCTCTAGACTGGACATCTGCACGTCGTGGCGTGCGATCCCCGGAAAATCTGCGAATCGAGAGTCGCCATGGATTTCGACGCCGAGTTGATCCGCGAGCTGCAAGTCGACGGACGAGCGAGCATCCACGACCTCGCCCGTCGTCTCGGGCTGTCGCGGGCGGCTGTCTCGGCCCGGCTCAACGGCATGCTCGCCGACGGCACGGTGCGGGTCGTCGCCGCGGTCGATCCGGTGTTCCTCGGGCAGCTGGTCCTGGCGCACGTGTCGATCCGCACGCGGGGCGGGGTCGAGCCGGTCGCGCAGCATCTGAGGGGCCTCAGCGAGACCGTGCTGGTGTCGGCCATCGGGGGCGCGCACGACCTGGTGACGGAGGTGCGGCTGGGCTCGATGCCGGCGCTGCACGACCTTCTCGCGCAGATCCGCGCCCTGCCGGGCGTCGTCGACATCAACACGCTCATCTACACCGACGTCGTCAAAGGCTTCTTCGTGTCGGAGTATCGCGGCGACGTCACGATCGACGCCATCGACACTGCGCTCATCGAGCAGCTGCAGCGCGACGGCCGCAAGAGCTACCGCGCGCTCGGCGAGGCCGTGCGGCTGTCGCCGTCCGCCGTGACGACGCGGGTGCAGCGGCTGGTCGACGGCGGAGTCATCAAGATCAGCGCCGTGGAGGCCCGCGGGCTCGCGCATCGCCAGCTCTCGATGGGCGTCGGCCTCAATCTCGCCGACGCCGACGACCGCGTCACCGACGCGCTGCGCACGTGGCGCGGCGTGGACTTCGCCGCCCGCACGCTCGGCCGCTTCGACGTCGTCACGACGCTCGTGGAGCCGTCTGCCGGAGCGCTCTACGCGAGCCTCGAACGCCTGCGCGCGATCCCGGGCGTATCGGGCCTCGAGGCGTGGTTCCATCTCGCCGTCCTCAAGGAGGACTACGCCCGTACGCTGCGCCCCGCCGCCGGCGGCATCCCGCAACCCCTCGGCTCGATCGCCGGCTGACGGCGGGTGCGACCGGCGAAGCTCAGCGACCGGCGTCGTCTCGAGCGGTGGCGAGGGCGGCGATCAGAGCCTCCTCGGCGGCTTCGCGCGGGATGCCGGGAGCCTCGGCGGCGAGCGTGCCGAAGGTCGCCGGGTCCCAGTCGAGCTCGAGCGCCGCATTGACGGCGAGGAGCACATCGGCGAACCGCTCGACGCCTTGGAGGGGCAGCATCCCGCTCAGCAATCGGGCCCCGCGCATCGCGCGCTGAGATGTGCCGATGAGCTTGACGGCACCCCGGGCATTGATGCTGAACTCGCCCGGGCAGTACTCCCCCGGCACGTCGCCGACGCGGGCGTCGACACCCAGGCCGCGCATCGCTGCCGCGAGCGCGTCGCCGATCTCACGGAAGAACCGGGCCTGATCGATCGAGCCCTCGCGTTCCCGCACGACGACGTCGAACACGATGCAGGTCTCGTCGTAGGCGACCGCGCGGCCGCCGGTCGGCCGGACCACCGGCGCGAAGCCGCGGTCGAGCGCAGCTCGGCGGGCCGTCTCGAATCCGGGAAGCCGGCTCTCGCGGCGGCTCATCGCCACAGTCGGCACAGGTTCGTAGAGGCGGACCACCCGCTCGTCTGAGATCGTGCCCGCTGCGACCGCGCGCAGGAGCTCGACCGAGCGGTCGAGGTCGGCGGCAGCATCCGCTCGCTCCTCCTGGCGGATGACGAGGACGCGGCCGCGCGAGGGGGGCGGTAGCGAGGGCATGCGCCCACACTCTCACGCGACCAGCGGTCGCCGGCGATCACTCGGGCTGGTTGCCGGTATCTCGACCGAGGCGGAACGGTGTCGTCACTCCCGAGTACGCCACGTGGGTCATCAGGCCCTCTGCCGCGTGGGGCAGGTTGTGGCAGTGGTCCATCCAGACGCCAGGGTTGTCGGCGACGAACGCCACCTCGTACGACTCGCCGTGCGCGACATCGAGCGAGTCCACCCACCACGGACTGCCCGAGGCGGGCACACCGTCGCGGGACAGCACCAGCAGGTGGTGGCCGTGCAGGTGCATGGGATGCCCCTCGCCGCTGCTGTTCGAGATGGTCATGACGACGATGTCGCCCTCGTCGACCATGTACATCGGGACGCCGGCGCCCAGGCCGCCGTTGATCGTCCACCAGTAGCCGGGTCGTCCGTCGAGAAAGCCGGGGACGCGGCCGATGTCGTAGGTGAAGCGGCGATCCGCGGCGGCGGGATCGAAGCCGACGTCGGCCGGTTCGCCGTAGGAGAGCAGATCGAGCTGCTCTCTCGGCGCTGATGCCTGCTCAGTCTGGGCGCCGTCGGGGCCGACGGTCAGCGAGGCGCCGGGAACCTGCACGCGGGCAGCGCCGCGCTCCGGCACGCGAACCTCGAGGTCGACTCGACCGCCGGCGGTGACCAGCACGCTCTTGTCGTCGACCGGCGTCGGGCCGACGAGATCGCGACCGTCCACCGCCAGCACGCGGAACGACGAGCCGGTCACCCATGCCGAGGTCGGCGTGGAGTCGGTGTTCACCACTCGCACGCGGATGACGTCGCCCGGCGCCGCCTCCTGGTGCGAGTCGCCGAGCGCGCCGTTGATCGTGCGCTGGCCGCCCGGATAGGTGTGGACCGCCGCGAGCGCGTCGGCGGCCGGCGTGCCGGCGGGCGCGGCGGTCGCGGCATCCGTCCGGGTCGCCGGAGCCGTCGCCGCATCCGTCGGTGGACCCGTCGCCGGATCGAGGATCAGCGCACCGAAGAGTCCGCCCACGACCTGCGGGTGGGCGGCCTGATGCGCGTGGTACCAGAAGGTGCCGACCTGTTCCGCGACGAAGCGGTAGGTGTAGGTCTCGCCGGGCATCACCGCGTCCTGCGTGACGCCGGCGACGCCGTCCATCGCGTTGGGCACGTCGACGCCGTGCCAGTGCGCGGTGACGCCGTCGGCCACGTCGTCGTTGCGCAGCACGACCTCGACCAGCTGCCCCTCGGCCGCCCGGATGGTGGGACCGGGCGTGCTGCCGTTGAGCGTGAAGCCGTCGAACGGCTCGCCGCCGACGGGAGTGACCCGCTCGGCACGGGCGACGAGCTCGACGCGCACATCGGCCGGGCGGTCGGGATCGGCGACGAGATCGGCCACGCTGGTCGTGTCGGCGCCGGCCGGTACAGCCGCCGCCGCGTGGCCGTGCGCTCCCGGCGTCGGGGCTCCGTGGCCGCCCCCGAAGTCCGGGACGCCCATGTCGAGCGCCGAGTACGACCCGGGCAGCACGCTCGCCCACCACATCCAGCCCACGAGCGCGACGGCGACCGCACCGAGCACCGCGGCGAACCGGCGGGCGAACCAGGCCCACCGGCTCTTCGCCGCGGTTCTAGGCGGAAGCACTGGCCGGTGCGGTGGCCGCCTCAGCCCGCTCGGCGACGCGGCGCTTCGATGCGTTCAGCCCGGCGAGCAGCGCGGCCGTGAAGAGCAGCAGTGCGTTGATGCCGTGGAAGAACCCGAGCAGAACGATGCTGTGGCCGAGGAGTCCGAGGGTGACCTGCAGCAGGACGAGCCCGAAGACGATGGCGGCGTAGGTCACGCCGCGGGGAACCTTGGCGAAGAACGACACGATCAGCAGGATGAGCGCGACCACCGGGATCACGAACATGCCGTTCATGCCGTGCAGCATGAGTCCGATCACCTCCGGGAAGGGCGGCGGGCCGTCCTGCGCAGAGGCGTCGATGACGCCGCCCTCGGAGAGGTACAGGCCGAGACCGGCCGACCCCCAGGCGTGGAACGCGGCCTGCAGCGCGACGAGCACGCAGATCGTGTAGGCGAGAACGCGGTAGGTGATGCGCATGTCTGCTCCTTGATGTCGGGATCAACGCATGAGCAGAGCACGCAGGTACTGCGCTGATACGTCGACGACGAAAAGACCCCACAGCTGACCACCGGCGGGACCCCCAGGACCCGGGCACCACCGTCGACGGTGTCGGCGGCCATCGGTCTCATGGTCCCACTGCCACCCGGCGCCCACCAGAGCGGATCCGGCGGCGGCCCGCGCCAGGAGGGCGACGTCAGCGGCGTGTCCAGTGGGGCGGCGGCGCTTCGCTCGGATGAAGCGGTGTGTACGTCTTCCAGACCGACGTGAAGCGGTACCCCGCGTAGGAGACGGCGAGGGCGACAATCACGAGGCCGAGGATCACGCCCACCGTGACCGCTCCGGCGACGGGCAGGCCGAGCGTTGCGCAGAGTCCGCCGCAGAACATGCCCGCGACGGACGCCGTGACGAGGATGCTGAGGATCGCCGACGAACCCAGTACCTGCTCGAAGCTGCCACGGTAGCGGAGGAACGAGTAGGTGACGGCCATGCCCAGCTGGTCGTCGTGGGGCGACGCGAGGAAGGCGGCCGCCGCGGCGGAATCGATCTCGGAGTAGGCGCCCCGGATGCGGTTCATCGCGACGACGAACATCATGTCCTCCTCCGACACGGTCAGGACGCGCATCAGGGTGAGAAGCCCCACCACTGTGAGGAATCCGAGGATGCCGAGCGCCGCCACCGGAAACCACGAGCCGAAGGCCGTCGCCTGCCCGAGCAGACCGATCGTGACCAGTCCCGCCGAGACGAGCGTGAGGTAGATGGTGATCCGGGTGAGCACCTCGCTCTGCGCGGTGCTTCGCGCGGCGAGCAGTCCCCAGTGCTCGGTCGCGAGGATCTGCAGGCGGCGTGCGAGCGCGGCGTCGCTCTCGGCTCCGCCCTCCTCGGCCCCCGTCGCCATGGTTCATGCTCCCACCCGGGCCGGGCGCACGGTAGGCCGCGCGGCGACGGGCGCCACGGGCCGCAGACAACTCCTCCACCGCCGCGGGCACGACGCGTCTAGGCTGGCGACGTTCGGAGGAGGTGCATCATGGCCGTCGAGATCGACGTCGTGCCGCTGGTGAAACCCGACGACGTCAACGTGATCGTCGGCCAGTCGCATTTCATCAAGACCGTCGAGGACCTGCACGAAGCGCTCGCCGGGGTCGGCGGCGCACTGAGGTTCGGCGTCGCGTTCTGCGAGGCATCCGGTGCCCGTCTTGTGCGGCGGACGGGCAACGATGAGCCCCTCGTGGGCCTCGCGGTCGATGCCGCCCTCGCCATCGCGGCGGGCCACGCCTTCGTGATCATGCTGCGCGACGGCTTCCCCGTGAACGTGCTCAATCAGGTGAAGGCCGTTCCCGAGGTGTGCTCCATCTACTGCGCCACCGCCAACCCGGTGCAGCTGCTCGTCGCGGCGACGGGCGCGGGCCGCGGGGTCATCGGGGTCATAGACGGCGAGCCGCCCGTCGGCGTCGAGACCGACGAAGATGTGACCGACCGGCGGGATCTGCTCCGCGCCATCGGATACAAGCTCTGACCGACGGCCCGCAGTCACCCGAAGCGGCCGGACCGCTCCCAGACCGACACCCACCGCACCGCACCGACATCGAGGACCAGCCCATGCAGATGCCCCACGCGAGCGACGAAGACCGGCAGCGGTTCCGCGATCTCATCGAGCCGCTCGCCGCGCAGTCGGAGACCATCGAGGTGAAGCCGATGTTCGGGCAGCTCGGCGGGTTCGTGAACGGCAACATGTTCGCCGGTCTCTTCGGGTCGTCGATCGGGGTGAAGCTGGGCGACGAGGATGCCGCCGAGCTCGCCGACGCGGGCGGAGGACCGTTCGGCCCCGCGGAGCGCCCGATGAGCGGCTGGACCACGATCCCGGCGGGCAGCGATGCGGCATCGTGGGCAGCCCGGGCGGCGGACTACGTCGGCGGCTTCCCGCCCAAACCGGCGAAAGCGGCGGAAGCCGCGAAGAAGCGCTGATGCCGGGCATGGAGCACTTCGACACGATCGTGGTCGGCGCCGGCGTCTCGGGCCTGACCGCTGCGCACCTTCTCGTCGAGGCGGGCCGCGACGTGGTCGTCTTCGAAGCCCGCGACCGCGTCGGCGGCCGCGTCTCGACCGACCGGCGCTTCGGGCTCACGACCGACATGGGCGCGTCGTGGATCCACGGCATCACCGACTCCCCCGTCGCCGCCGCGGCCGAGGCGTTCGGCATGCCGACGGTCGAGTTCACGGTCGGCGGCTACCAGCCCGACAGCCGCCCCATCGCCTATTACGGTCCCGACGGGAAGCGATTGACGGATGCCGCCACCCGGGCGTTCGTCGCCGACATCCACGCACTCGATGCCGCCCTCGTCGACGCGGTCGCCGCATCCGATCCCGGCGCCTCGTACCGCGACGTGACCGAGATCGCGCTCGCCGCGCAGGGATGGGACGACGAGCGCACGCAGCGCGTCCGCGAGTATCTCGAGCACCGGTCCGAGGAGCAGTACGGCGTGCGGATCGAGGAGCTCGCCGCCCACGGTCTCGACGACGACGTGATCGAAGGCGACGAGGTGGTGTTCCCCGACGGCTACGACCGCCTGCCGCGGAAGCTGGCCGAGGGTCTCGACATCCGGCTCATACATGTCGTCACGCGGATCGAGTGGTCGGAGGGCGGCGTGGTGGTCACGACGGACCACGGCACGTTCTCCGCCGACACGGCGGTCGTCACCGTGCCGGTGGGGGTGCTCCAGTCCGAGGAGTTCGTCATCGAGCCGCCGCTGCCGCAGCCGGTCGCCGGAGCCCTCGCGCGTCTGCGGATGAACGCGTTCGAGAAGGTCTTCCTGCGGTTCGCAGCGAAGTTCTGGGACGACGGCGTCTACGCGATACGGCAGCAGGGGCCGGAGGGCCGGTGGTGGCACTCGTGGTACGACCTCACCGCCCTGCACGACACCCCGACGCTGCTGACGTTCGCCGCCGGCCCGGCCGCCGTCGAGACGTGGGACTGGACCGAGGACGAGATCGTCCAGTCGATCCTCGAGCAGCTGCGCCGGCTGTACGGCGACGTGCCCGCGCCGACGTCGGTGCACATCACCGACTGGCAGGACGACCCGTGGTCGCACGGTTCGTACGCGTACATGAAGATCGGCGCGACGACGGCCGATCACGACGACCTCGCGACCCCCATCGGCGGTGTGCTGCACCTCGCCGGGGAGGCGACCTGGACCGACGACCCGGCCACCGTGACCGCCGCCATGTTCTCGGGGCATCGCGCCGCCGAGCGGATCGTCGGCGGCGGCATCCCCATCGAAGCGGTCTGGTCGGACCGCTGACGCGGAGGAATCAGCCGTGCACGCTCGGGCTCAGCCGGTGTGCTCCGGCAGCCCGACCTTGAGCTTGGCCCACGAACGACCGCGGGTGTCTTTGAGGATGTCGTACTCGACGTCGACGTGCGGCTCGATCGCACTGTACTTGTCGTTCGGGGCGCCGATGACGAGCTGGAAGCCCAGACCGCGCCACGCCCCGATCGCGCGCTTGGTGAAGTGGGCGTCGGCCTTGATCAGCGCCTCGTCCATGAACACCGGGGCGTATCGCGGACGTTCGGCGCCGGCATCCCCCAGCTGATATCTCAGCGCGGCGCCCACGATGAACGCGATCAGCTCCTGCGACTCGCCGCCCGACTTCTCGCCGATGTGGTCGTACAGCGCGACGTGCTCCTTCGTCGTCGCGTGCACCCGCTCCGCGCTCACCCGCACATGGTTGCGCACGTCGATGAGGTCGCCGAAGTCCGGCGACGACCGCCGGAGGTGCGCGATGAGCTTCGCCATCCGCCGGTACACCTGCTCGCGTTCGTCATCGGTCGATGCCGTTTCGATGTGAGCCCGAACCTCGCGCAGCTCGCGCCGGAAGCGCCGGCGGGCCTCGGACTGGTTCTCGCGCGTGGTGATCTGCAGGCGATGCTCGTCGTCGTAGAACGGCAGATCCTGCATGATGCGGTTGATCGGCTCGATCCGGTCGCGGATCTCGCGCAGCGAACGGCTGAGCGTCGAGTCCAGATTGGTGAGATCGTTGCCCGACAGCTTGAGCAGGCTGTCGCGCCACTCGGCCTGCAGTTCGTGCAGGCCGCTCGTCTCGAGCGCCTCCAGGATGCGCTCGAAGTCATCGATCGCCGTGTCGGGATCGGCCAGCAGATTGGGGTTGGGCCAGCGATCCAGGAAGCCCGTCATGATGCGGCGGACGCTCTCACGGTGCTCGCTGTGGGCGTCGACGGCCGACCGGCGATCCTCGGCGAGGCGCTGCGCCGCCGACCCGAGCGCGGCGGTGAAGCGTGCGAGGTCCGAAGACGGACTGCCCGTCCTGGCGTCGGGGGCGAGCGTGAAGCGCGTGTCGAGGAACGAGATCTGCTCCGGTGCGAGGGCGCGCTCCGCCGTCTCGGCGTCGTCGACGATCGCCTGATCGGCATCGACGTCGTCGATGACCGCCGACCAGTGCAGCTGGATCTGCTCGCGCTCGACCGTCGCGCGGGCGATGTCTTCGCGCAGCCCGGCCGCCCTCGCCTTGACGGCCTCGATCTGCTGCTGCACGCGGGCGATCTCGGGATTGGCCGTCGTCACCTCGTCCTGCACGGCGATCCACCGGTCGCGCTCGGCCGTGACGGCGTCGACGTCCACCTGCTCCCACGTGACGTCGGTGAGCTTGGCGAAGACGGCCAAGCGGGCGTCGACGGCATCGAGCGCGGCATCCGCCTCCCGGGTGCTCTCCGTGGCCGCCTCGAGCCGTGCGCGGGCGCCCTCCAGCCGCTCGCCCAGCACCCGGAGCTGTCGCTCGTTCGAGAACCCGAGCACGTTGTCGCGCCCGTGCCCGCCGTGCGCACCGCGGCTGCCCTGTGAGACCTGGCCCGTGATGGTGAGCGCCATCCGGTGCAGCGAAAGGTCACCCGGGGAGTCGACGCAGACGAAGCCGAACCGATCGTCGAGGCGATCCTGCAGCCACCCCGTGAAGGGCGTCCGCTGGTAGTCGAGACGCCCCGGAAGGGTGCGCGCGTCGCGCCCGCCGGTCGCGGCCAGGCCCGTGTGGACACCTTCGTACCGCAGTCGCACCGGAGTGCGCACGCCGTCGATCGCCGCGCGGAACCGTCCGAGATGCGCCGTGTCGATCAGGAGCGTCGTCGCGAAGCCGCCCAGGGCGAGGTTGAAGGCCTCCCGCCACGGCTCGAACTCCGTCTGCACCTCGATCAGCTCAGCGACGAACGGCAGGTCGCCGGGCTCGAGGCCTGCGGCACGCGCGAGCAGCTCCCGGGATTCGTGGAGGGTGAGCGGGATGTTGTCGCGGCGACCCTTCGCACGGAGCATCTGCGCCTCGAGCTCGGACACCTCCCGGGCCGCCCCCTTCTCGGCGGAGCGGGCTTCGGCGAAGGCATTGCGCGCGGCGCCCTTTGCATCGGCGTCGGCAAGGCCCGCCCGGGCGCTCTCGACGAGCGCCGAGAACTCCTCGCGCGTGCTCACCTGCCTACCGAGCGCGCGCAGGGCTCCGTCGAGCTGCGCGCGGGCTTCCGTTGCGGCGGCGAGGCGGCGCTCGACGTCGCGGAGCTGGCGCTGCGCCGTCTCCAGCCGGTCCCCGCCTGACAGGCGGAGCACGTCGACGAGGCCGTCGCGCTCGGCTTCGGCCGCATCGGCGAGCGCGCGCTTCTCGCGCAACAGCACGTCGGCCGCCTGCTTGCGGTCGCGCAGCTCGGTCTCGACCTCGCGCAGCAGGTCCAGGCGGCGCTCTGCGCGCCACAGCGTCGCCAGCGACGCCCGGTCGGAGAAGTCGCCGATCTCGTCGATGAGCCGCACCCGGTCGGCGCCCGCCGCGATCTTCGCGCGGAGATCGCGGATCGGCTCCAGTGCGCGCACCTGCTGGCGCGCGGTCAGCATGCGCTCCCGCGTGCTCTCGAGCCCGTCGAAGTGGGCGACCACGGCGTCCGCGGTCGTCATCGTCCCAGGCTCTTCCAGCACGAGACGCTTGTAGAGGTCGTCGACCGTCGTGATCTGCTGGCCCGCCTGGATGCGGGCGAGAAGGCTCATGGCCTTGGCGCCCGCGCCCGCCGCGCCGATGCCGAGCACCGCGTGCAGCCGTGCCGAGAATTCGCGGTCGGTGCCGACGGGCTCGAGACCCTGCGCTCGCAGCGAGGCATCCGTCAGGCGCAGCGCCGCCGCCTCCTGGAGCCCGCTGAGGTCGAACTCCCGGTCGATGGTCGCCCGAACCCGAACCGTGTCTTCGAGCACACGCGCACCGGCCGGGATGTACCACGCACGGACGGCGGTGAAGCGGGAGCCGTCGTGGTCGATCCACGTCATCGCGACGGCGGTCCACGTGTCGACGCCGTCACCTCGGAGCACGCGCATCTTGGTGCCCTCGTCGGTGCGCGACTCGTCGATCTTGCCGCGTCCGTAGGAGAGGATGTTGCGTTGCTCGTCGCCGCGCGGACGACCGGTCACTCCGCCGTTCGACGCCCCGTTGAACGGCGTGGTGTGCGGCATCATGAGCGCGATGTACGCGTCCACGAGCGTGGACTTGCCCGATCCGGATCCGCCGCACAGCAGCGTCGCCTCGGGCGAGAATCGCACGCGATGCGCGCCGTCGTACCCACCCCAGTTGACGAGCTGGAGGTCTTCCGCCAGCCATTGCTGCCCTCGGGATGCCGCCGGAATGAGCCCGAACAGCGTCTCGACCATCGTCACCGCAGGCTCTCCTTCGTCGGGTCGGGCTGTCGGTCGTCGGCGTCGACCTCGTCGTCGGCGTCGACCTCGTCATCGGCGTCGACCTCGTCGTCGGCGTCGGCCTCGTCGTCATCCGGATCGAGTGCGAAGGCGACGCCCCGGCCGTCAGGATCGCCGGCCTCCGCGCCCGACCCCGCGGCCTGCTCCCGGAGCCAGTCGCGCAGCTCACGCAGCTTCTCGGCGCTCAGCACGATCTCGACGAGTGGACTGATCCGGAACCGGCCTGTCGTCTCCTCGTCGATGATGCCGTCCCTCGCGAGCCTTTCCATCGCCTTGCGGATCGCGCGCTGCCGGCGGGCGGTGTCGCCGTCGGCCTCGGCGAAGTAGCTCAGCACCGTCTGCTCGACGTCTTCGACGTCGACCCGCGCCGACGGCTCACCGGCCGCGGTCTCACGTTGGTAGACCGTGCGCAGGTGCACGAGCACCAGGGTCTCGGCGCGCGAGTACGGCGAGTCGCGCAGCAGGATCGGCACCTCCAGCAGGTCGGACCGCACCTGCTGCTTGAAGGCGACACCCCGGTCGTGGTCGACGACCAGCCGCACGAACATGTCGTTCAGACGCGACTCGATCATCTGCCGGTTGTCGAGCAGGACGCTCCACTCGTCGCGGTTGCGGTCCGCCAGCAGGAATCGACGCTGCAGCACGTGCACGAGCACGCGCCGCACCTCGGAATCGAGCACCCCGCGGTCCCCGGCGAAGAGCTCGTCGGGGTCGTCCTCCATCGCGACCGGCTCGATGAAGGCCTCATCCCCACCGGCCTCGCTCACCGTAGCCGTATCAGTCATCGTCGTCATCCTTTGCACTGCGGGCGGTCACGGAACCGAATGCGAACCGGCGGGTGGTGCCGTCCGGGCGCAGCGCCTCGACGACGGACACCTCGCCGCCTTCGCTCATGCCGTTCCGGTGGGCGATCTCCAGGAGGCCGAGCAGGTCCACCGGGCGACGGGTGTCGTCGCCGGCATCCTGGAACGCCTCACCGAGGTCGAAGTGCTCGCCGAGGCCGCGCACATACGCCTCCAGCTCGGCGTAACGGGGTCCGCCCCAGGCGCGGGTGTCGGCGTCCATGAACTTCGCCGCTTCGTCGGAACCGGTCAGCGGCGCGGGAGCGCCCGCCGGCCGGATGTCGCTGACCGACTGCCGCAGGTGGCCGACCCCGGCCATCGGCAGGTCGCGGATCGGATCGACCGACGCATCGCGCGACGCCCCGTGCGTCCAGGCCTGGAGCCCCGACATCACATCGCGCAGCAGGTCGTCGACCTGGCGGTCGCGGACGGGATCGTGCGTGCGCACCTGGCCGGTGATGACGTGGGAGGCCCGGCGCTGGGCGGTGAGCACCTCCTGTACGCCCAGCTCGACCCGGCGGCCGATCGCGTCGAGCTCCGCGCGCTGCGGGTCATCCAGCAACTGGGCGAAGGGGCGCGCGAGCAGCGAGTGCAACTGCTCCGTGAGGTCGTCGATCCGCTCCGGGTCGCCGATGAGCCGCAGGGCTCCGGCGAAAGCGCGGCCCTCCGGGGTGGACTGCATGACGTGCTGACCGCGCTCGAGGTACTCGCGCAGCACCTCGCCCGTCGGCCGCACGTCACGGCGGAGGTCGGCGACGACATCCCTCTGCATCGCCTTGATCGACTCGGCGACGCGTGTGAAGTCGGCCGGCAGCTCGCGGGAGAGGTGCAGCACGTTCTCGGCCTCTTCGAGCAGCGCCTCATCGTCGACGGGCTGCTGCTGGCCGAGTTCGAGCCGGGCGATCTCGGCGTCGATCGCGTCGCGCTCCTCGGTGAGGCGGATGAGGCGACGCGCCGGATCCGTCTCGGCGTGAGCCGCCAGCCGCTCCACCGCCTCGAGCAGCGTGCGCACGCGCGAGTTCGAGACCCGCGTGCGCCCCCCGCCGGTGCGACCGGTGATCTCGAGCGCCCCTACTGCGTGCGCCGTGAGCCGGTAGACCTCCGTGTCGCCGTCGATCTGGGGCGCCAGCCAGCCCACCCTCACCCAGTACCGGCAGATCTCGCGTGCGGTGCCGGCGGGCAGCATCCGCTCGTCTCCGTCATAGCCGGCCGAGCGCAGCTCGTCGAGGATCTCCGCCACCTCGGCGTGGGCGTCCGACACGGCCACGGCCGGGCGGTCGGCGGTGAACAGGAGCGAGAGCGCCGCCACGACGAACGGAGCGTAGCGACCGTGGAGAAGGTCGAGGGTCGGCGTCTTGAAGGCTGCGAGTGCTCGCGCGTATGCGGCTTCGGCGCGACTGCTCCCCATCGGTTCCAGCGTACCCGGGCAGGCGCCGCGACCACGATTCGGCGAGCACGCCCGGCGGTCGAGCCGGGCAGTCGCACAAGATAGGGCATTTGCCCGATGCGCCGAAGGCCGGTGCGCGGTTGGGTGCAACCGTACGAGCGTTCTGCGTTCAGAGGAGAGCTGCGATGAAGCTGCGAACCGCCCGCCTGACCACCATCGCGATCGCGGTTGCGGCGCTCATCGCCCCGCTTGCCACGTCGCCGGCCGCAGCCGACACGACCGACCCGCCCGACGACCCGATCGGGTCGTTGTCGATCGACATCGTCGCCGACCCGCCGCTGCAGCTGGTCGTCAGCCCGACCGGCTCCCTCGACATCCTCGGCGAGCAGTCGACCGTACGCTCGCAGTGCATCGACGGCGGCTCGGGCTCCGTCTGCCTGGGCACGCAGTCTTTCGCCGACCCGTTCGCGGGCCAGATCAACATCGGCAATTCCGTAGCCGGCTACACCCTCGGAGACGAGGGCGGCGCGGCAGAGGCGCTCGGGTGGATCATCCAAGAGGGCATCGATGTGATCACAGCCATGTACGACCTGCCGGCGGACGGCCGCGTGCAGCGCCTCGCCGGGGACCAGCTCCGCGCGTACATCATGCTGCGGATCCTCGACATCCTCGACCGGTCGCTCTACGGCGTCGAGCTCACGGCGAACGAGCAGACGACCCTCGCCTACCTCAACCGCCAGCTGCTGGGCACCGACCGCAAGATCGCCCAGTACGCCGTCGACGAGCACGAGTCGTTCAAGGCGCTCGAGTGCGGTTACACGCCTCCGCCCGCACCCGCGTTCATCACGACGCCCGTGACCCTGCCGAAGGAGGTCACCGAGTGGTGCGCGCGACGGCACACGGTGCTCGAGAGCGCCTTCGTGTTCGCTCCCCCGCAGCCGTCCGCCGACGCGTTCCAGGCCTGGGGCATGTACCGGCACGCGGCCGACCTCGGCCTCGACCGGCTCACCACGTCGGGCTACGCCGACGAGATCGCCGACGTGCAGAGGGCGTACGGTGCACTCGCGGGCGCCGCGATCGCGGGAGGAGCCGCCGCGGCGGCGGCCGCCGCCGCCGGTTCCGCCGCGGGTGGCGCCACCGCAGCCACCAGCGCCCTCGGCAGCCTGTTCGCGGCCGTGTTCCCGCATGCGGCGTGGGAAGGCACGCTCATCGCCGGCACCGCCGCGGGGGCCGCGGCCTCGATCGTCGCCGTGGTGATCGTCGCCATCGTGGTCACCATCGTGGCGTCCATCCAGCTGGCCGAGCACGAGCAGGTCGGCATCAAGCTCGCCGAGCGCCTGAAGAACGCGAAGGAGGCCACCGATCCCTTCTTCCTCGACGATCTGCGCCCCGCCTACGCCGGCCTCGAGCTGCGCGAGGGGATGACGCCGGCGAACCAGCCGCCGTACCGCGGCGACGCAGCGGTCGCGAGAATCCTCGACCTCGTGCTGACCAAGACGTCGAACACGATCGACGGCGCATTCGTCTCCGACGCCGACGGGCTGTGGACCCCCAACGAGACGACGGAGCGCGACTTCCGGTTCCTGGTGATGGACGGCACGACCCCCCGCATCGAGGACTCCATCACGGTGCCGTTCGGCGACGCCGACACCACCGTCCGGTTCAGTCAGAGCTGGATGATCGTCGACGACGGCGATGGCGAGAAGCCCGCGCTCGAGTTCCGCTACACCGACAACGCGGGGCGCGAGACGACGGCCAGTCGTGTGCCGCCCGCGGAAGGCGCGGCCGCCCCCGACGGCGGTTTCAGCGTGTCACGCGTGGACTCCGACGGCATGCTCGACGCCCAGCGGACGACGACCATCCACTACATCGACCGCGAGGGGCGCTCCGTCTCGGTCGCGCTCGTGCCGCCGACGGTGCCGAAGGTCGGCGGAGTGCGTCCGAGCGCCGTCGGGCCGCTCACGCCGGGGCGCACCGTGATCCTGCGACCGAACCCGGTCGCACCTGACGGCACGTTCGACGGTCTCCACGAGACCGGGTTCACCTACACCTGGACCGTGAAGCGCGTCGATCCGGTGACCGGCGCATGGATCGACGCGGTGCCTGAGGTCGCCAGCTACGACACCCGGTTCAAGCCGACCGAGGTCGGCGACTTCCGCGCCGCGGTGCGCGCGCACGACACCGATCCGACGGATGGCACCGTGGCCGACGCGTGGGGCGCGGTCGACTTCCGCATCGTCCCGCCGCAGACCGAGATCACGGAGCTCGTCCTGCACGACGATGGCGTCTCGCAGCTCCGTGTCTCGGCTCAGCTCGCCGCGGCCGTGCCGTCGGACGACTTCACGGTCGACGTCGCCTGGCCCGGATCGGTCACGGGTGAACCGGGCGAGCACTCGCGCGTCGACCTCACGTGCCACACGATCGACCCGCTGAGCTGCTCGAGCGTGCGCACCGAGCTGTTCCCCGAGCTGAAGGCGGAGCTCTCGCACACGCTCGCCGCCGACGACGACATCGCCCAGGGCGTCCAGGTGACCATCACCGACCGCTATGGCACGGCGACGACCCAGAAGTTCGCGATCGACGATCCGGCGCGTCCGAAGCTCACGGCGCCCCGGGAGGCGCCCGGCGCCGACCAGCCCGGCGTGGTCGTGTTCGACCCCGTCCACTCCTCCGTCCAGATCCCGGTGCAGGTCGCCGCGAACCCGAACTACGAGCTCGCGCGGATCGTGCCCGGCACCGGCGGAACGCCCACGTCGTTCGGCGTGGTCGATCCCGCCGATGACACGCCGAAGTCCGTCGTGCAGTTCCTCGACGGCGCCGTGACCTTGTCGACGGGCTTCGACCAGGCGAATGCCGAGTGGGTGCTCGACCTGCGGGTGACCGCGGGACTCGACGATCTGGGAACGACCACCATCCCCGTCGTCGTGCAGCAGGTGACGGGCGCCCGTACGACGATGCCGCTCACGATCGACCTCGTGCCGGCGTCGGGCGATCGGTTCCGCGCGGCCGTCGCGAACGAGATCGATCCGCTGGCAGTGTCGGTCGACACGGTGCCCCAGCTCGTGCCGTACGTGATGGGCGGGCGCGACGAATGGGGCGACTACGCCGGCGACGTGTGCGTCAGCCTCCTGTACACGGAGTTCCCGTCCAGCCCCGTCGAGCACTGCGGACCCGTCGCGAGCATGCTCGATGCCGACGGGCACCTGAAGGCGATCTCTTTCCCCGAGTTCGATCCCGATGGGCTCGAGACCGGCCGTTACGAGGTGACGGCGCGGATCCCCGGCGACGAGCACGCCGATGCCACCCCGTTCACGGTCTCGTTCCGGCTGCTGAGCGGCCCGCCGGCGATCGGCTCGTTCACCTGGGACAAGGGCAAGAACGCCGTCCGGTTCACCACGACCCCGTTCGGCCCCGACGCGCCGATCACCGGCTACACGTGCAAGCTCGACGGCGCACCCGTCGACTGCGCCGGTGCGGCGTCGGGATCGTGGACGGCTCCCGCCCTGACGAAGGGAACGCACCGCTTCGAGCTGATGGTGACGGATGCCGCGGGCAACTACGCCGCCGACGGCTTCGAGTTCACCCTCAAGAGCGACACGAAGGTGAAGCCGACCAAGCCGCCGAAGCCCCCGAAGCCCTGACCGCACCGGTTGAGATGGGTCGCGAGCGTTCAGGAAGTTGAACGGCCACGGCGGCGGGCGTTCAGAAACTTGAACGCTCGCGGCCTGGTCCGGCGCTGAGCCCGTTCATAGGTTGGTGGAGAAGCCAAAACCCGACATCGCTCTCGCCGGCGCGCTCCACCGAAGGAATCGTCATGGATTCGTCACGCCCGTTCGCGACTCGTACCTCCGCCGCTGCTCCGCCGCTGCGTAAGCGCCGGTCGTTCTGGGCGGTGATCGCGACCGTGATGGCGCTCCTCGTCGCAGGGCTCAGCGCACCGGCCGCCTTCGCGCTCTCCGTGACCTCGGCGGTGTTCAGCGGCGGCACCGGGACGGCGATCGTGGGCGGGGTGGTGTATGCGAAGGGCGGGACGTCGCTGACGCTCACCGTCACCACGTCCAACGACACCCGGTGCGTCAAGGTCAGCGGGGCCTTCGATGCGATCCTCACCTCCGCGGACGCGCGGACGTCGTGGGTCTTCCCGACCTCGGCGGCTTCGGCGGAAGGCGTACAGGCGGTCACGGTCGCAGCATCCGCCGCCCACAATGACAACGACAAGAACCCGAACTGCACCGGCAACAGCGTGACCACGCAGGCGTCGTACACGGCCGACAACACCGGCCCGGTCGTGACGGGTGCGGTCTCCCCCGCGCCGAACGCCGCCGGCTGGAACAAGACGAACCCCACCGTCACCTGGACCGCGGTGGATGCCGCTTCCGGAGTGTTCAGCGGTCCCACCCCTGCTTCGCAAACCGTCACTGCCAACGGCGTCTCCTCTGTCACTTCGACCGCGACCGACCGCGTGACCAACTCCGGCTCGGGCTCCGTGACCGTGCGCGTGGACAAGATCCTTCCCACGATCACCGCCGCGCAGACGACGAACGCGAACGGCACCACGACCATCACCTTCACCTGCTCCGACGCCACCTCGGGCATCGCGAGCTGCCTCGCAGACGGCACGTCGACCAACTCGAAGACCGTCGGACCGCACACGACCGTCACGGGCACGGCGACCGATGTCGCGGGCAACACCGCCACAGCGTCCTCCACGTCTCCGGTGGGCGACACGACGGCGCCGGTGCTGACCGGCGCCCCCACGACCGCCCCGAACGGCGCCGGCTGGTACTCGGGCGACGTGACCGTTCACTGGACGGCGAGCGACCCCGAGTCCGGGATCCCCGCCCAGCCCGCCGACACCACCATCGCCGGCGAGGGAACAGGCCTCACCAGCACGCAGACCGTCACCAACGGCGTCGGGCTCTCGACGACGGCGACGAGCAGCCCGGCCGTGAAGATCGACCGCACCGCGCCGGTCACCGGCATCACCGGCGCCTCGGGCAGCTGGGTGAAGGGATCCGTCCCGATCGTGCTGACGGCGACCGACAACCTCTCGGGCATCGCGAAGACCGAGTACACCGTCGACGGCGGTGGCGTGCAGACCGGTACGGGCTTCACCCTCAGCGCCGAGGGCGAGCACACCATCACGTTCCGCAGCGTCGACAACGCAGGCAACGCCGAAGCGTTCCGAACGGCGACGGTCAGGATCGACCAGACCGCACCCACGATCAGTCACCTCTTCGACCCCAGCGGCTACACGGATGCCGCGTGGACGAAGGGCGATGTGAAGGTCACCTTCACGTGCGACGACCAGGGCGGATCGGGCCTCGCCACCTGCACCGCGCCGGTGACGGTGACGGCCGAAGGCGAGCACACCGTTCCCGGCACCGCGACCGACAACGCCGGCAACTCGGCGTCCGACAGCGCGTCCGTCCGCATCGACAAGACGGCGCCCATCGTCACCGCCACCCCGAGCGGCACGAAGAACGCCGCGGGCTGGTACAACAAGGACGTCGAGGTCATCTACTCGGCCACCGACGACCGGTCGGGTGTGGCGAGCGTGTCGCCGAAGACCGTGCTCGGCGAGGGTGCGAACCAGTCCGCCTCGGGAACGGCGACGGATGCTGCCGGCAACGGCGCGTCGGCCGGGGTGACGGGCATCAACGTCGACAAGACGGCACCCGAGCTCACCGCCGTGTACTCGACGGACTGGAGCACGGACGACGTCACCGTGACCTGGACCTGCTCCGACGCGCTGTCGGGCCCGGCAGGCCAGCCCGCCCCCAGTGTCGTCGAGGGCGAAGGCGACAACCTGTCCGCCACGGCCAGCTGCCTCGACGTGGCCGGCAACACCGTCACCAAGACCGTGACAGGCATCAGGATCGACCGCGTCGCCCCGACGACCACCGCATCGGTCCCGTCGGCGGGCGCCGACGGCTGGTACGACGCCGCCGTCGAGGTCACCCTCTCCGCGAGCGATGCGCTGTCGGGCGTGGCCTCGACCAGCTACACCGTCGACGGGGGCAGCCCGCAGTCCTACACCGGCGCGTTCTCCGTCGGAGCGGACGGTGAGCACACCATCGCGTTCTGGAGCACGGATGACGCCGGCAACGTCGAGGTCGCGGGTGCGCCGCTCGTCGTCAAGGTGGACACCACCGCGCCGACGACGACGGTGATCAACCCCCTCTCACCGGACACCGGCTGGTTCGTGACCAGCGGCATCCCCTTCGCGTTCGACGCCTCCGACGCCGTGGACGGCATCGTGACGTCGGGCATCGCCGCGACCTACTACACGATCGACGGCGGCGATCCCCAGACCTACGGCGAGCCCTTCACCGAGGATCTCTCGACGGGCACCCACCAGGTCTCGTTCTGGAGCGTCGACGCGGCGGGCAACACCGAGGCGGCGCAGACGATCGCGATCAACGTGGACACCATCGCTCCGACGATCACCGGTCACGCCAGCCCTGCGCCCAACACCTTCGGCTGGAACAAGACGAGCGTCGACGTGACGTTCACGTGCGCCGATGAGGACTCCGGCGTGCGGAGCGGTGTCGCCGGCTGTGCCGGTGACACGACCTTGGCGAACGAGGGCAAGGGTCAGACCGTCACGGGTGACGCGGTCGACGTCGCGGGCAACGCGAAGACGACGACGTTCGGCCCGGTCAACATCGACAAGACCCTGCCGACGCTCACCGGCGTCCTTCCCGACGCCAACGGCGCCGGCTGGTACAAGGACGACGTGCGCGTGAGGTGGGTCGGCGTCGACGCGCTGTCTGGCATCGACCCTGATTCGCAGCCGGACGACAGCATCATCACGGGTGAAGGGGCCGACCTCGGCGCCGGGCCGGTGACGATCGACGACAAGGCCGGCAACACCAGCGACGCCGCCAGCGTCAGCGGAGTGAAGATCGACCGGACGGCTCCGGTGGTCACCGGCCATCCGACGACGGCACCCAACGCGGCCAGCTGGTACAAGTCGGCCGTCACGGTCGAGTTCTCGTGCTCCGACGAACTGTCGGGCGTCGCCTCGTGCCCCGACAAGAAGGTCCTCTCGGCGAACGGCCCCGATCAGAGCGTCACCAGCGGCCGGGCAGAAGACGTCGCGGGCAACCTGAGCGCGACGACGACGGTGGGGGGCATCAACATCGACGGCCTCGCTCCGACGAGCAGCAGCAACAACACCTGCAAGGCCGTGAACGAATGGTGCACGGGCGACACCGCCGACGTGATCCTGACCGCGAGCGACCAGTCCGAGCTGTCCGGCGTCAAGGAGATCCGGTACAGCGTGGACGGTGGCGCCGAACAGGTCGCTTCCGGCACCTCGGTCACGGTGCACGTTCCGCTGAACGGCACCGGCGCGGGAACCGTCTCGTACTACGCCGTCGACAACGCCGGCAACGAGGAGACGGCGAACACCGTGTCGCTCAAATGGGACAACATCGCGCCGTCGGTGAAGCATTCGCTCTCCGCGCCGGCCAACGCGGACGGCTGGCACAAAGCCGGCGTCACGGTGACGTTCTCGGCGAAGGACGACGACAACGGATCCGGTGTCGACGACGCCACGCTCACCGCTCCGGTGGCCGTGACCACCGAGACCCCGGGCCAGAACGTCGTCGGGACGGCCAAGGACCGGGCCGGCAACGAGGGCACCGACAGCGTCACGGTCAAGCTCGACAAGACCGAGCCGGGCATCACGGCGGCGATCACCGCGGGCAACCTCACGGCCAGCGGCTGGTACAACGGCCCCGTCACCGTGACGTTCACGTGCACCGATGCGCTGTCGGGTGTGGCCGTCTGCCCCGCCCCCGTGAAGCTCACCGACAATGGCGTGAACTCCGCCGGCGGCACCGCGACGGACGTAGCCGGCAACACCGCCGCGGCGACGCTCGGCGGCATCCGGATCGACCAGGAGAAGCCCACTCTCACGGAAGCGAACGTGAACGTCGCGGGAGCCAGCTACACCGTCGGATCGGTGCCCACGGCCACCTGCACGGCGACCGACAGCTTCTCGGGCGTCAAGTCCTGCGTAGTGACGGTCACCGGCGGCACGGCGAACGGAGTGGGCACCTTCGCCTACACGGCGGTCGCCACCGACAACGCGGGCAACACGACGACGGTGACCGGCGTCTACAAGGTGACCTACCGGTTCGACGGGTTCCTGCAGCCGATCAACGACACGGCGCACCAGATCGGCGTCGCGACGAGCATCTTCAAGGCCGGCAGCACCGTGCCCGTGAAGTTCCAGCTCAAGAACGCGAGCGGCGCCGTCGTGCAGGCCCTCACCGCACCGGTCTGGATCACGCCCGTCAAGGGCAGCGCGACGTCGGCTCCGGTGGACGAGAGCGTCTACACGGGCGTGAGCGACAGCGGCAGCACGTTCCGCTACGACGCCGCGGCCCAGCAGTACATCTACAACTGGAAGTCGGGCAACGCCGGCGGCAACTACTGGCGCATCGGCGTCAAACTCGACGACGGTCAGGTGTACTACGTGAACATCGGCTTGCGCTGACCTCGCCGCGGTGCTCCTCCTGGGGATGAGGAGCATCGACCGGGGCTCCTCATCTGAGGGTGAGGAGCCCCGGTCGGGGTTCCTCACCTGGGGAGAGGAACCCCGCCCGGCGGCTCATCACCACCGACAAGGAGGACCGCATGACAGGGGGCCCGCGGGACGTCGACGGACCCGCCGACTCGGTCGGCGAGCGCACGTGCCCGGCATGGTGCCGGACTCTCCACGGTGTGTCGGAGGGCGAGGACGACTGGCTCCACGTGAGCGAGCCTCTGGTCGTCTCGGATGACGTCACCGCGCGGCTGTGCATGTCGGTGGATCCCCGTACGCACGAAGCGGACGGCCCCTACGTGCTCGTCGGTTCGCGGGAGTACTCGCTCGCCGACGCCGAGCAGCTGGGCGAGAGGCTCATCGAGCTCACCGCCACGGCTGCGAGCGTCACTCCTCGCTCAGCAGCTTGAAGGCGCTCGCGCGGTCCTTCACCTGAAGCTTGCGCAGCACGGTCGACACGTGCACGCGGATCGTGGTCGGCGAGAGGAAGAGCTGCTTCCCTGCCTCCTCCGTCGACAGTCCCTGGGCGAGCAGTTCCATGACCTCCTTCTCGCGCGGACTGAGCTTCGATGCAGCGGATGAGCGCGCGAACGGGCGACGCGTGGGCCGGCGGAACTCGTTCAGGATGCGGGTCACCAGAGACGGCGGCATGGCGGCCTCCCCCGCCAGCACGCCGCGGAGGGCGTCCGGCAGCGACGCCGGATCGGCGCTCTTCAGCAGATAGCCCGTCGCACCCGCACGCAGAGAATCGAAGAGGTCGTCGTCATCCGCCGACTGCGTCAGCATCACGATCGCGGCGTCCGGCACTCTCTGCCTGATCTGCTGGGCGGCATGGATGCCGTTTCCCGGCATGTGGATGTCGAGGAGCACCACCTCGGGAGTGTGCGCGACCGCGAGCTCGATCGCCTGTTCCGCGCTCGCTCCTTCGGCGGCGACGACGCACCCGCCGGCTTCGAGCGCCTCGCGCACCTGCGCGCGCACCCTCGCGTGGTCGTCCGCCAGCACCACCGTGATCGTGCGTTCACCTACCATGCGACCGTCACCACGCTCCCCCTGCCCGGATGCGACTGCACCGTCAGCGCTCCCGGAAGCCCCCGGGCGCGATCCCTCATGCTGGTCAATCCGTAGCCTGAGCCCGCAGCGATCGTCGCGTCGACGTCGAAACCCGCTCCGTCGTCTTCCACCGTCAGGCGGCTCTCGCCCTCGACGCGGGTGAGCCGCACGGAGATCCGTTCTGCCTTGCCGTGGCGCACCGCGTTCGATACGGCTTCGCGGGCGATGCGCAGGAGCGCATGCCTCTGGTCGGCGTCAGCGGTGAGGGAATCGTCGAGGTCGACCTCGAGGTTGACGCGGTATCGCTCGGCGATCTCCCGCACCGCGCGGTGCAGAGTGAATCCGAACGGCTCCTCATCCTCCGCATGGCCCAGCGCGTGCACGGCGGAGCGCGCCTCGTCGAGTCCCCTGTCGCAGGCGGCGATGATGCGCGCTGTGTTGGGCGACCCGGCCGGCAGCGCGTAGCTCTCGGCGCGGATATAGCCCAGCTCTTGCACCACGCCGTCGTGAAGCTCGCGCGCCAGGCGTCGCCGGTCGTCGAGCACCGCGGCCCGGGCCTGCGCGCTCCAGTACGACTTCATCTCGCGCGTCGCACCGATCAGCAGCAGCAGATAGCAGGCGGTGCGGAGGAGGTCGCCCGTGTAGAGCCAATCGGTGTACAGCGACGGGAACAGCGCGTAGTTGAGCCGGGCGAACCCGCCGACGGCGCACGCGGGTCCGAGCCATCGCAGCAGCTCGTCATCGCGCTCCGTCGCCTGTGCGGTGAAGGCGAGCGACGCCACGAAGAAGGATGCCGCGGTGACGACCTGCCCCGCGACGAGCAGCGGATGCGCACCGATCAAGGTCGAATCGGTGGTCGGAACGTAACCCGGGTCGAGCGCGAGCGGCAGTTCGGCGCCGAACGACCACAGGAGCACGCCGCCCAGCGCGACGGCGAAAGCGGCGGCGCCGAACACGGCAGCAGCCGGCCGATGCGGCACGAGCTGTCGCGCCGAGACATCGCCGACGAGCGCCGCGGCCGCGATCAGGAACCCGCCGAAGACGCGGACCGCGAACGGCAGCCAGACTTCGAATCCGTCCGACGCCGCACCGCCCACAGCCCCCGCGATGTAGCTCAGGCCCAGGCCGCCCGTCGCGAGCAGAACGAGCCCGACGCACAGCAGGAGGTCCTGCAGCCGCCCGGCGCGGCGGAATCTTCCATAGACCAGGTACGCGACGAGCAGCGCCACGCACGCATCGACGGTATCGAGAACCAGATGGAGCGAAGGGTTGCGGTAGCCGGAGGCGACGAGCGGACTCCACAGGACCATGGCCGTCACTGCGACTCCGGCCGCCCACCCCGCGGCCGTGAGCTTGGCGTTCGTCATGTCGCGGTCGCCTCTCGCGGCGACGCCGAACACCGGTGGTCTGCTTCCCCCATGAAGTACACCTCGGATGTTTCCCCAGCGACTCCCCCGCGCGAGCCGCTCCCGGGGCCGATCCTAGACCCGGCGAGAGGTCGAATACCCAGGGCTTGACTCAGGATCTTCCGAAGGTCTCCGCTGCCATCAGGTGGGGTCGGCGTTCATCTCCCACTGTTTCGGCGAGCGCCAGAGGGCGCTCGTCGTCAGGGACCGGATCATCTCCATCTCCTTCGGCAGGCGGGTGTAGAGCTTCATGAAGAGCTCCTCCACGTCCAGCAGCTCGGAGGTCCAGTCGCGGCGGTTGATCGCCATGCAGGCGAAGAAGTCCTCATCCGAGAAATCGAGCCCGTCCCACGTCAGGTCCTCGTAGCGCGGCATCCAGCCGAGCGGGCTCTCGATGGCGAGCGCCCGTCCCTGCGAGCGGGCGACGATCCATTGCAGAATGCGCATGTTCTCGCCGAACCCGGGCCACAGGAACCGCCCGTCCTCGCCGCGCCGGAACCAGTTCACCTCGAAGATGCGGGGAGGGTTCCGCACCTTCCGGCCCAGCGCGAGCCAATGGTTGATGTAGTCGCCCATGTGGTAGCCCGAGAACGGGAGCATCGCGAACGGGTCGCGCCGCACGACGCCCTGCGCCCCGAAGGCTGCGGCGGTGGTCTCCGAGCCCATCGTCGCCGCCATGTAGACCCCGAACGCCCAGTTGAAGCTCTGCACGACCAGCGGGATCGTGCCCGCCCGCCGGCCGCCGAAGATGAAGGCGCGGATCGGCACGCCCTGCGGGTCGTCCCATGACTCGTCCAGCGCGGGGTTCAACCTGGCGGGCGACGTGAACCGCGAGTTCGGATGCGCCGCCTTCGTGCCCGAGCCGGGCGTCCAGTCGTTGCCCTCCCAGTCGATGGCGTGAGCGGGCGGTGGCCCGTCCATCCCCTCCCACCACACGTCGCCGTCATCGGTGAGGGCGACGTTGGTGAAGATCGTGTCGGAGCGGATCGACTCCATCGCATTCGGGTTCGTCGCGTAGGACGTGCCGGGCGCGACTCCGAAGTACCCGGCCTCCGGGTTGATGGCCATCAGCTGGCCGTTCTCGCCCGGCTTGATCCACGCGATGTCGTCGCCGACGGTCGTCACCTTCCACCCCTGCGCGGCGAACGCCGGCGGCGGCACGAGCATGGCGAAGTTCGTCTTGCCGCAGGCGCTGGGGAACGCCGCTGCCACATACGTCTTCTCTCCGTCGGGGTCGGTCACCCCGAGGATGAGCATGTGCTCGGCGAGCCATCCTTCGTCGCGCGCCATCGTGGACGCGATCCTCAGCGCGAGGCACTTCTTGCCCAGCAGGGCGTTGCCCCCGTACCCCGAACCGTACGACCAGATCTCGAGCGTCTCGGGGAAGTGCACGATGTACTTCTCCGTCGGGTTGCACGGCCACGCGACGTCCTGTTCACCCTCTGCGAGCGGTGCACCCACGCTGTGCATGCACGGCACGAACTGGCCGTCCTCACCCAGCGCCTCCGCGGCTGCGCGTCCCATGCGCGTCATGATCTTCATGCTCACGACCGCGTAGGGCGAATCGGTGATCTGAACCCCCAGCTGGGCGATGGGTGACCCGAGCGGCCCCATGCTGAAGGGCACGACGTACATCGTCCGCCCTGCCATGGATCCCGCGAAGAGCCGGCGGAGGATGCGCATCATCACGCGCGGGTCCATCCAGTTGTTCGTCGGGCCCGCGTCCTCCTCGCTGCGCGCGCAGATGAAGGTGCGCTCCTCCACTCGGGCGACATCGCTGGGATCGCTGCGTGCGAGGTAGCTGCGCGGCCGTTTCTCCGCATTCAACGCGGTGAAGGTCCCCGCCTGGACGAGTTGCGCGCACAGCTCGTCGTACTCGCGATCGGAGCCGTCGCACCAATGGATGTCCGTCGGGGTGCAGAGCTCGGCCATCCTCTCCACCCACTCGATAAGCCCGCGGTGCTGAATCCACTCCGGTGTGCTCATGATGCGAGCATGCCGTGCAGCCGGTCGACGCACCAGACCAGGTCATGCCTGCCGCCCGTCTTCCCACGGGCGGACCGGGACTCCTACCATGGGCCCATGGGGCTGGGGTGTCGCTGGGGTGCCCGATGATCGTCGAGCCCTGGCTGGAAGACGACGGTCTCCCCGAGGCGGGTCCGAGCCGCACGGAGACGACCGCAACCCTCCTCGGCCGCGCTGCGGAACTGCAGGCACTCCTGCGGCTGCTCCAGCCCGGTGGAGCAGCCGTCGCGAATGTGTCGGGTCCGCGCGGCATCGGCAAGTCCGCGCTGATCCGCGCGGCACTCGGGCGCGCAGCATCCTCGTTCCACGATGTCCAGCGTCTCGACCTCACCGGCGACACGGCGTCCAGCGCCCTCAGCCGTCTGCGACATCACGCCTCACGGCTGCCCGTACCGCTTCGCCGAGACGGCGCCCCGTGGGAGCGCCAGCGGATGCTGCTTCTCCTCGACCATGCCGACGTGCTCGTCCGAACCGGCTACGACCTGACCGACCTCACCGCGCGCAACAGCGCGCTCGTGCTTCTGGTCGAGTCGCTGCCGCACGTGCGCGGCACCGGCACGGCTCTGGTGCAACTGGGGCCGCTCGACAGGGCCGCCGGGCACGAACTGTTTCGGCGGACGGCCGAGTCGGCGGCCATCACGCTGGGGAGCGACCCGGAGACCACCGCATCGATCGACCGCATCTGCTCGGCGGTCGACGGGAACCCCTTGGCGATCGAGCTGGCAGCCAGGCGGTTGCCGTTCGTTCCCCTGGCTCACCTCGCCGACGTCCTCGAAGCTCCCGAGCGAGCGCTCGCCATCCTGACGGCGCCCGACGCGTCGGGCGCGGTCACGGGCGTCAAGGCGAACCTCACCGACAGTCAGCGCGCCGCGTCGGCGGAGGCTCAGCAGCTCCTCGATCTGCTGAGCGTGTTCTCGGGCTCCTTCACGCTCGAGGCGATCGAGGCCGTGAGCGCCGGCCGTCTCTCGTCGTGCTACGACGCGCTCGGCGAGCTCCTCGACGAGTGCCTCGTCGAACTGGACGAGAGCGCAGGGCAGGCGAGATACCGGCTGAGCAACCTCGTGCGCGGGTTCGCATCGGAACGGCTGACGCCATCGGGGGCGCTGTCTGACGCACGTGCTCGCCGGGCGGCTCACTACTCCGACATCGCCCGCCGATCCGCTGTCGCGTTCGACGACGCCGACGACGACCTGGCACGCGAGATCCTCGGCGAGGACTACCGCGAGGCGGTCGCGGCTGCTCGCGATCTCGTCGAGGCGGATGCGGATGCCGCGCTCCGGCTCGTGGCCGATCTCGGGTGGGCGGCCGATCAGCGCCGCGACGGCGCCGTCGTGGAGCTGCTCGAAAACCTCACGTACACCTCGCCGACCGGCGATGTTGCAGCCCGGCGGGATGCCCTGCTGTGGCTGGCGCAGCTTGCCGGCTGGTCCTCCCTCGGCGCCGACCGATCCGCGTTCATCGCCGAGCAGCTCGAGGAGGGGATGCGACTGGCCCACAGGCTCTCCGAGCCGCTTCCGCTGCTGCGCGCTCTGCGGAGCCAGTACATCGCCGACGTCGGCATCGGAGCGATCGGCGCCGCGTGGGAGTCGTGCCGCGAGGGAGTCCGTCAGGCCACTGAGATCGGGCATACCCGGTGGCTGGGTCGGTTCGAGATCATGCTGGGCGCGATGAGCGCCGTGCACCGCGACTATGCGGAGGCAGCCCGCCTCGCTGCTGCGGGACTGAACCGTGCCATCCGCGCGGGCGACCGGCCGGGAATCGCGATCGGCTCGCTCGCCCTGCACGCGATGCCGCCGGAGCACGTCGAGAACCGCGCCGAGCTGCCGCCGCTCGAAGCGGTGCTCGAGATCTTCCGGGCCCAGGGCGATCTCGCGAATGAGATGCACACCCTCGCGACCCTGGCGCAGGAGGCGATCGACCGCGACGACCCGCGCCGAGCGGCCGCCTGGGTCTTGACCAGGCAGGAGCGACTGGGGGGAGGCGATCTGCTGAACGGCTTGACGATCTCGGTGATGCTCGGCGTTCATGTCGGCCGGCTCCGCGGGGATCATGCAGAGGCGGCGTCGCTCCACGGTGCGGTCGCGGCGCACGCCGAGCCCCTCATGGCGATCATCTCGCCCCGGCATTCCGCGCAATATCGCGACGGAATCGACACGCTGCGAGCATCGCTCGGCGGGGCGGTGTTCGATGCGCAGGTCGCTCGCGGCCTGCTGCTCAGCCGCGACGAGACGCTCGGCGAGCTCGTGAGCTATCTGAGAGGCGTCGCCGATGCCGCGCCGAGGCCGACCTCACAGCGCAGAGAGGCAGATCGCGGGGTGCTCACGCCGCGGGAGGAACAGGTGCTGGTGCTCATGGCGGACGGGCTCCGCAACAAGGAGATCGCCGGAACGCTGTGGATCACTCCGAAGAGCGTCATGCACCACACGGTGTCGATCTACCGCAAGCTCGGCGTGCGCGGCCGCACGGAGGCGGTGACCGCGGCCGTACGGTCGGGTCTGCTTCCCGTTCCCGGCGCGGGAGAGCGGGCTGCCGGTCCGCTGACGTGACGGGCGGCTGCCCGATTCGAAGGCTCGCGCGGCGGCGATCGTGACCGGCGTCGTGCCGCGGGGGCGGAGTCGCCAGGACATCGCCTCCCCCAGAGGGTGAGCGGATGACGGTCAGGCGAAGAGTTCGTCGAACGCGTCGGTGCGCACGCGCGGCGCCGCGGCGGCTCGCGTGATCGCGTGCTCGGGGGTGGCGGCGATGGTGCTGACCGGATCCATGAGCGTGCGTGCGGGTTCGGTGAGGAACCTGCTGGGTTTGGCGGCGACGTGCTTGGCGAGGAACGCGGTCGGGTGGGTGGGCAGCTGCGCGGGAACGTACACGTCGAGGGTGTCGCGTGCGCGGGTGAGCGCGACGTAGAAGAGCCGTTCCTCTTCGGCGAGGCCGGCGGACGAGGTGAGTGCCATATCGGAGGGCATCGCGCCGTCGTTGGCGCGCATCAGGTGCACCGCGTCCCATTCCAGGCCCTTCGCGGAGTGGATCGTGGACACGGTCAGCCAGTCCTCGTCGAGGTGTGGCTGCTTCGCCCAGTCGCCGGCGACGTTCACCGGGTCGATCGCCTGCTCGCTCACGAAGGTGCGCAGATCGCCCTGCTGGGCGGCCGCCTGCGCGATGGAGTCGACTTCGGTCACCCGGCGCTGCCAGTCCGGGTAGTGCGCGCGCAGCAGCGGATCCACCGCGCCTCGGCACGCCTCGACCAGCTCCGGCACGGCGGTGGTGAAGTCGACGGCGCCGAGCAACGAGAGGGTGGACGCGAGCCCGGTGCGCGCCTTGGCCGGGGCGGCCGCGACCGCGTCGGCCGCGCGACCTGTGCCCCCGTCCGCGAGGATCCCGGCCAGTGCGCGCGCACTCGCTTTGCCGATCGCGCGGTGCCGCGTGAGCAGCCGGTACCACGACACCTCGTCTGCCGGGTTGAGCACCACCCTGAAGCCGGCCAGCAGGTCGCGCACGTGCGAGGTCTCGAGGTAGCCGATCCCGCCGAACTTGTGGAAGGGGATGCCGCGCACCTTGAGCTCCACCTCGAGCTGCGCGCTGTGGGATCCGGTCCGCATCAGCACGGCCTGCGAACGCAGCGGTGTGCCGTCGACGTGCGCGGCGAGGATGCGGTCGGCGATCGTGCGGGCCTCGTCGTCGGCGTTGCGGCAGCTGACCAGCGCCGGCCGGGTCCCCTGGTTCGCACGGTCCGCGACCAGCCGCAGCCGCAGGTCGCCCGGCCGCACCTCGTTCGCGAGGTCGAGGATGGGCTGGGTGGACCGGAAATTGCGTTCCAGGCGCACGAGCGTGGCATCGGGGTAGGCGTCGACGAGGTCGAGCAGGTGCCCGGCGCTCGCGCCGCGGAACGCATAGATCGCCTGCGCGTCGTCGCCGACGACCGTGAGCCCGCGGCCGTCGGGACGGATGCCGCGCACGATGTCGACCTGCAACTGATTGACGTCCTGGTACTCGTCGACCAGCACCCAATCCCAGCGCGCCCGCAGCCGCGCTCCCACATCGGGATCAGTCACCAGCGCCCGCAAGGCGATGAGCAGATCATCCAGGTCCAGCAGGCCGCGCTCGCGCTTGCGTTCGCGGTAGTGGCGCAACAGGCCGGCGATCTGGTCGGATTGCTCCAGCGCCCACGGAAACTGCTCCTCGATGACGGCCCGGGCCGGGGTCGCGGTGTTGATCGCGCGCGAGGCGATGTCAGCGATGGTGCGCGTCGTGGGCAGCCGCACCTCGGTGCCGTCCAGCCCGTGCTCCGCGCGCAGCAGGTCGATGAGGTCGATGACGTCGTCGGGATCGAGGATCGTCACATCCTCCAGTCCCAGATGCTGGGCGTGCTCGGCGACGATGCGGTGCGCGACGGCGTGGAACGTGCCGCCGGCGATGCGCTGCGCAGCCTGCGCGTCGCCGCACATCACCGCCGCCCGCGAGAGCATCGCGGACGCCGCGCGCCGGGTGAACGTCAGCAGCAGCATCCGTTCCGGCGCCACCCCCGCCTCCAGGAGCCTCGCCACCCGCGCCGTGAGCACTCGCGTCTTTCCCGTGCCAGCCCCCGCGGCGACCACCAGCGGCCCCTCGCCGTGCTCGACCGCCTGGAGCTGCGCCGGGTCCAGCCCGGCAAGTGCATCAGATACTGCCACGAGGGTGACGGTAGCCAGACCCTCTGACATCAGCCATCACGCGCGGCTTCGGGGAGGGCTGATGCGGGCCGAGTGATCTACCCACGAGGTCCCGGAGACCCTCGCGTCCTGGGACCTTCTGATCGGAAGACTGGACGCGAACCCGCGACCCCTTGGAGGAATCAGGCCGTTTCCGGCGTTCCCCGAGAGTCTCCGGAACCCGCGAGTGCCTTCGTGCCCACGGGGAGCCGGTTCGCAGGGTCCGAGTGTCGGCACCGGGCAGGCCCCCGAGACTTCTGGCGACCTGCCCGTCGCTCTCAGACCGCGGTGTAGCCGCCGTCGATCACGATCTGCTGACCCGTGAGATAGCTCGACACGGGCGACGCGAGGAACACGACGAGCCCGGTGAGATCCCCCGGGGTCGCCATGCGACCCTGCGGGATCCGCGAGACCCAGTCGGCCTCGAGCTCGGGCTCCCGGTCGATGATCTGTTGGGTCAGATCCGTGAGGACGTAACCGGGCGAGATGGAGTTGACCCGGATGTCGGACGCCGCCCACTCCACCGCGAGCGACTTGCCGAGGTGTGCGACGGCGGCCTTCGATGAGTTGTATGACGCGGCCCACTGGGGGACGTTCACGATGAGCCCCGACATGGACGAGATCAGCACGGCGCTGCCTGGCAGGTCGGCAGCCAGCAGGCCCCGACCGAAGGCCTGGGCGGCGAAGAACGTGCCCGTGAGGTTGACGTCGATGACCTTCCGCCAGTCCTTCGCCGTGACGTCGATGGAGTCCCCGTTGATCTCGATCCCCGCCGCGGTGAGCAGCACCTGCGGAACGCCGAGCCGTTGCGCGATCTCCTCGAACGCGGCATCCGTCGCCTCCTGATCGGTGACATCGAGACGCTGCCCGTAGGCGCGCACGCCGTATTCGTCGGCGATGCGCTGAGCTGACTCCTCGACGGTGTCGAGGAGATCGAGGATCGCGATGTCGGCACCCTCCGCCGCGAGTGAGCGCGCGACGGCGAAGCCGATGCCGCGCGCCCCTCCCGTGATGACCGCGGTCTTACCGGTGAGGTTGGTGTCCATGGGTGTTCTCCTTCGTTGGTGGTGGTCCGTCGTGGTCGGGATGCGCCGCCGGCGACGCGGGGGCCGCGTGGGCGACGTCCCAGCCGGCGCGGGCGGCGGCGATGAAGAGGCGCGCGGCGGCCAGCGGGTCGGGCGCACCGAGGATGCCGCTCGTCGACCCCGTCGCGTCGGCGCCGGTCGCCATGATGGCCCGAACGATCCCGGGGGACGACACGCCTCCCGCGTGCATCGCGAGAACGCGGGGGTCGACACGACGCAGCGCCGACGTGAGTGGGGCGATCCAGCCCCGGTCGGCGGCGCCTGCCGTTCCGATCAGGTTCGCCGGCTCGACGAGCACGGCGGCCGGGGCGAGGGCAGCGGCGGCGAGGGCTGCGCTTTCGGAGCCCGCGCAGACGATCGTGGCGAGGCCGACCTCCTTCGCGCGGGCCACAGTCGCCGCGAGCGTCCGCTCATCCAGCGGCGCGGCGTCGTGATCGAGCATGACGCCCGCCGCTCCCGCATCGACGAGCCCCTCGGCGGTGACCCTGGCGAAGGATGCGCCGGGGCGATCGGCGTCCATACTCTGCGCGAATACGTGCACACCGGCATCCAGGTCGACGATCGGCGCGATCATGACCGTCGGAACGGTCACGACGACCGACACGCCGTACTCGGCGCCGGCGCGCCCAGCCGCGAGCGCGAGCTCCTCCAGCGCGTGGCGCCGCAGGAGGTTCTTGGGACCGATCTCGAAGAAGGGCGCGGTGAGCGGCGGAGTCATACGTTCACGAGCTTCCGCAGCCTTCGTGCCGTCGCGGGAAGAGTGACGTTGGGATCGGCCTCTGTCGAACATTCGAGGTTGAGGTACCCCCGGTAGTCCACGTCGCGGAGGGCCTGGACGATGGCGGGCCAGTCGAGGTGGCCGCTGCCCGGGAGCAGCCGGTTGCTGTCGCCGAGGTGGACATGCACGACGTGCGCCCCCGCATCGCGCAGAGCCTGCGCGGGGTCGGATTCCTCGATCGACATGTGGAAGAGGTCCGGGAGCAGTCCGGCGTTCGGGTGTGCGACCTCGTCGATGATGCGGACGTTGTCGGCGATCCGGTTCAGGTACCCGCTCTCGTACCGGTTGATCGGCTCGAGCAGCACTCGGCCGTCGCTGCCCGCGACGACGTCGAGCATCTCGAGGTAGAACTCGACGAATGCGCTGTGCTGCGACGGGCTCAGCTGCCGGAAGGGCTCAAAGAGCGGCAGCGGGTTCTGCGCCCCGTACTCGAATTCGATCTCCGTGACGGCGCCGATCTCGGCGCACACCTCGGCGGATCGACGGTACATCGCCCGGCAGCGCTCGCGCAGCGCGGCATCCTCCGACATCGCATTGCCGTAGACGTCGTCGGACAGAACGAACTCGACGGGCCTGATGCCCGTGCGATCCTCGAGCGAGACGAGTTCACGGCGGGCGTCGGAACTCCAGGCATCGAGAGGCTGGAAGACGGCGATCGCGTCGTAGCCCCACTCCGCCAGGAGTTCGGCCTTCGCCGTCAGGGTCTCCCCCGGCACCATGGGGGACGAGCAGCAGAGCATCATGGGGTGTCCTTCGTGTGGAGGGCGAGCGCCGGCGCATCCGCGAAGAGGCGCCGCAGGTGGTCGTCGAAGCGCGCATAGCGCTCCTGCCGCAGGCGGTCACCGGAGGGCCGGTACCGCGCCGAGCGGGGAGTGTTCATGCTGGCGGCGTCGGTCAGGTCCGCGAGGAACCCTGCCGCGGCGAGGGCGAGCGCGGCGGCACCGCGGCACGTCGCCTCCAGCTCGTCCGGCACCACGACGTCGATTCCGCACACGTCAGCCTTCAGCTGATTCCAGAACGCGGATGCCGCACCGCCGCCCGTCGACACGATCTCGCCGGCGGGCCCGGCCGGGAAGTACTCGATGTTGCGGCGCAGCAGATGCGCGATCCCCTCTTCCACCGCGTAGGCGAGGTCGATGCGGTCGTGGCCCAGGTCGAGGTCGAGGAAGGCTCCTTTGGCGTGCGTGAAGTAGTCCGGGGGGTTGACCCCCGTGAGGTAAGGGAGGAACATCGGGGCCTCCCGGTGGTCGCGGGCTCGGAGGCGGCGCTCGAGATCGTCGTGCGCCATTCCCCCGAGGCCCTGGACGCGGAACCACTCGAGCGCTGCGCCGCCCGCGTCGACGGCGTTGAAGAGCACCGTCTCGCCCTGCCGGAGGCCCGTGTGGAATGAGATCTTCCGCTGCGGATCGAATGTCCAGTCGTCGACGAGCAGCGACAGGGACAGCACGGTGCCGGCCGACTCGCTCACACGACCCGCTACGTAAGACCCTGTGCCGGCCATCGCGCAGAAGTGATCGAGTGCGCCGATGTTGACGCGATAGCGCGTCGCGGGAGGAAGATGCTGCACAACCTCGGGGTGCACGGAGCCCACGTCGGTCCCTGCGGCGACGACATCGGGAAGTGACCCCGGGGCGACACCGCAGTACTCCGTCATGGCATTCCAGTAGTGGCCGCGGGCGACGTCCCAGAGGTAGGTGAATCCGCGGGTCGAGACCTCCCCCACGGCGACGCCGGTCAGGCGGAAGACGAGGTAGTCCTTGATCATGAGGACAGAGACGGCGGACGCCAGAGCGTCCGGCTCGTGAAGCCGCAGCCAGCGGAGCTTCGCAGCCGGCCACGTCGTGGACGAGAACGGCTCACCCGTCACGCCGAAGGCCTCTTCCACGCCGAAGTGCTCACCGATCCCGCGGGCCTCCTCGGCGGCGCGATCGTCCAGCCAGGACAGGCCCGGGCGCACGGGCGCGCCCCTCCCATCCAGCAGGACGAGCGACTCGGCCTGTCCGGTGAGCGCGATGGTCGCCTCGTCCCGGCCAGGAAGACCCGCGATGGCCGCGCACTGCCCGATCAGCTCCAGCACGGAGGCGAAGAGCTGTTCCGGATCGAACTCGACGCGAACCCCCTCGCGGGCGTAGACGGCCGGCGCCGCGGCGGTCGCGAGCCGGCGCAGCTGCTCGTCGTAGAGCACCACTTTCAGGTTCGTGGTGCCGACGTCGACCGAGTAGACGAGCACCGTCAGCCCGCGAGGATCTGGAGGTGGACCGTGCGGGTGCGGGGCCGGACGGAGTCGAGGTCGCCGAAGTAGACGCGTCCGAACTCGCCGAGGACGAGCTGCCCGTCGACGACGGGAACGACCTCGGACCGGCCCAGGATCGACGAGATGATATGCCCGTCGGTGTTGAGGCCCCACGCCGGCAGCTCGTCTCGCAGCGCGGCCGCATTGCGGATGTGAATGGGGCCCGGGTGCAGGTACTGGCCCTCGTGGCGCGTCGGCGGTGCAATCTTCGCGAGCACATTGAGGGTGTCCTGCAGGATCAGCTGGGTGCCGTAATAGGTGACGTCCTCGGACTCCTCCTGGAGGAACACGCAGCAGCTGGTGTGCGCCGAGTAGACGACAGCGATCCCGGCGTCGACGCCGGCGTCCCGCACGAACTCCGCCAGCTGTTCGGTCACGTCGAAGAACTCCTGACGGGCGGGAGTATCGATGGTGATCGTGCGGCTGTGGGCGTTCATGCGGCTCCCTGCTTTCGTGGTCCGGCGGTCGGTAGCAGTCTGCGGGCACCGTCATGCGCGGGGGAAACTCCCAGTTACAATCACCACATAACGTGGGCTTATCAATGGAACGGGCCTCATGCGCGCATTCCCTGACGTCAACCTGCGGGCGCTCCGATACTTCGAGGCGCTCGGAACCGAACTGAACTACCGCCGTGCGGCCGAGAAGCTGTTCATCACTCAACCCGCTCTCTCGGCGGCCATCCAGAACCTGGAACGCGTCATCGGAGACCGGCTCTTCGACCGCAACACCCGCTCGGTGACGCTCACCGCGACCGGGCGGGAGTGGCTCCCGCACGTCCGACGGGCGCTCACCGAGGTCGACTCCGCGCTGGAAGCCGTGGCGATGCTGGTCGACTACGCCCACGTCCGCCTGGGTTACCTCATCGGCACAGGAGCAGACCTGCTCTTCCAGCTCCTCGATGGCGTCGAGAGCGCCTTCCCCGACATCACCATCGAGACGCTCGAGTACGACTTCTCCGACCCGACGGCGGGCCTCGCATCCGGGGCGACCGACATCGCACTCCTGCGTCCGCCGGTCGACGTCCCCGACATGGAGATGGCCATCGTCGCGGAGGAGTCCTGGGTCGCATGTCTGCCGCGCGCACATCGCCTGGCCGGCCGCTCTGAGCTGCGGATCGAGGAGCTGCTCGACGAGCCGATAGTGGTGGCGCCCAAGTCGGCCGGCCGATGGCGCGAGTACTGGTACGCCGCTGACGCACGCGGCGGGGTCCCTCCGCAGATCGCCGCGGAAGCGGCGACGTACGAGTCGGAGGCGACGCTCGTCGCGCGCGGCGTGGGGATCAGCTTCACGACGTCGTCGATGGTCCGCCTGTACGACCGGCCCGGCATCCAGTTCGTTCCCATCACCAACCGTCCGATCAGCTACACCGCCGTTGCATGGCGACCCGACCGGCTCACCACGCCCTCCCGACGGCTCGTGGAGCACATGATCAGCGGCTCGCCTCGCCCCAAGCCTCGCCACTGATCGACCGCGCTTATGAATACATAAGAGGTTCGACCTTCCGGGCGACGGCACCTCATCGCTTCACTTACTGCAACGAACCGCGGGTCGCCCGTCCCCCGGCCGGCAAGGAAGCTAGGAGAATCCATGGTCAACTCGGCCGCAAACCAGGAGCAGTCCCTCGTGCCACCGCCCCGAGTGGTCGGCGAAGACGAGGACGCCCGACTGGAAGAGTTCGGATACACGCAGAAGCTCGATCGCTCCGTCGGCAAGATCGCCTCATTCGCCATCGGGTTCTCAACGATCAGCGCGACGACGGCCGTATTCACGGGCTTCGCCGCCGGCTACCTCAACGCGGGATCGCCGTTCATCTGGACGCTGTTCCTCGCGATCCCCGTCTTCCTGCTGTGGACGCTCATTGCGGCCGACGTCGCCGCGAAGATCCCGCTCGCCGGCTACGCGTACCAGTGGACGAGCCGCCTCAACGGCTCCACGTTCGGATGGTTCACGGGCTACGCCGCGCTCATCGGCTGGGTCAGCGGCATGACCAGCCTCGGCTTCATCTTCGCCGGCTACCTCGGCAGCGTCTTCGACTGGAACCTCACGCAGGCCCAGCAGATCTTCATCGCCATCGGCGTCGTCGCTGTCTGCGTCCTGATCAACGCCTACCGCGTACGCCTGGCGACGTTCATCAACAACATCGGCGTCGGGCTGGAGATCGTCGTCACTGTGGGGGTCACCCTCGCGATCGCGATCGTCATGCTGGTCGTGCCTGACAACGCGCAGCCCTTCTCATCCCTCTTCATGGGCTCCAGCCCCGACGAGGCGACGCCCTACATCTTCGCCTGGCTCGCGGCATCGCTCGGGCCGTTCTTCGGCCTCGTGGGCGTCGAGGCCGTCGCGGACGTCGCTGAGGAGACCAAGAACGCGCGCCGTGTCATCCCCCGCACGATGTTCTATGCCTTCGCGGCATCCTGCATCATCGAGTTCCTCATGTACCTCGTGTACGTGCTCGCGATCAAGGACCCGGCCGCCCTCGAGGGATCTGCGGCGCCCATCGAGGAGATCATCTCCCAGCAGCTGGGTCCCGTGTTCGCACGGATCGTGATCGCGGTGGCGCTGACCAACATCCTCGTGTGCCTGCTCTCAAACGTCCTCGTCGGCACGCGCCTGCTGTACTCGTTGTCGCGCGACAACATGATGCCGGCCTCCCGCGCGCTGCGGCACGTGGCTCCCAAGCGCAAGACGCCGTCGACGGCCGTCATCACGCTCGGCGTCGTGTCAGTGCTGCTGCTGCTCTCTGCCCTCGTCAGCGTCCAGGCATTCAACTACTTCCTCGGGATCGCCACACTGGCCTTCTTCACGACCTACCTGCTGCAGACCATCGGCCTGCTGACTGCGGCGGTGAAGGGCCGGATCCCCGCCGCCGAGCCAGGCACGTTCGACCTCGGCCGAGCGCGTATCCCCGTGCTCGTCGTGAGCCTCGTGGTGTTCGCGGCGGTCGAGTTCGCACTCCTTTTCCTCCCCGCATTCGCAGGCAACGGCTACGTCTTCGGCGGGATCGTCGCTCTCGCGGCCCTTTGGTGGCTGTTCGTGCTGCGGAAGCGGCTGGCGACAGGACACGCAGGGCCTCGCTACGCGCGAGAGCATCCTGACGAAGAAGCCGTCTGAGTACGGATGTGGATGCCGCCCCCTCTGGGAGGCGGCATCCACTGCGCTCAGACGACTACTGCGCTGAATCAATGCTCGACGTCGTCGAACGCCCGCTGGCCCGTGTGCACCGAGGAGTTCCGGCGAAGTCACCCTCCGGGGCCCGGAGAAATCACCCGCCGAGGAGTACCGGCGAAGTCGCCGCGGGCCTTGTTCCACCCCAGTGCGCCGTCTACCCTCGACGCGTGACCTCGGAGGCTAATTTTTATCTCGCGCGTCGACTCGCCGCCGCCTTTTACGTATAGGTGGCCTACGGGGGCGCGGTTCCGGAGCTCGGCCGATTGGAACAGCTCCCAACGGAAATCCACGACGGGGCGGCACCGCGCGTTCGCGAACAGTTGGCGCGGTGGTTGAACGAGCTGCTCAGGTCGCGCGATGTGCGCGCTTTGACTGAACTTCCCGACGACATCAACCGAGTTCGAGCTGAATTGTCACCCGCGCCGCCATCCGCCGATGTGCTGCGTGACGCCTTTGAATGGAGCCGAGAACATCTCGACCCGAACGCGGAATGGCGAAACCCGCTCGACCTTCGGCGCCTCACGCCGCTTTTTGACGATCACCTCAAGGCGAGCGAGGAATTTCTCGTTATCCCGCTCGCCGAGCGCGTCGGCGTTCGAACGAGCACCAACCGTTTTGTCGTGGCCGAGTCGCTCGTCGCCGACATCCATGCATGGCGGCGATGGGTAACTGGCCGTCACCAGCTACCCATCGTCGACATGACCGCGGAACTCTAAACCGTTCCTGTGTAGACCAGGGGCGGAATGGTGCACGTTGCTCCCCAGAACACGGTGACGCCTCCCGACAGGACCGCGGTGACCCACCCCGGCCCCATCCACTTGGAAGTCGATTCCTTGTAGTAACTTGTCGCGAACATCCCGCTATTGTGCGGGAAGCCTCCCCTGTCACTCGACCCAGCCCAGCTCACCGAGAGAGTTCGAGATATCACCGTCCCCCAGCACGAACTGAAGCCGTAATATATCCAGCCGTAGATCAGGGCACCTGTCGAGCGCACGAACCGGTCCGGCGAACGCCCAAGAACGACCCGGGAGCGGGACATGAGCCGAGCTCGGAGGGCTCAGGAACCTGACGAATCGCCCTTCTCACGTCGAAAAGACGAAGACCCCTGCGAATTGCAGGGGATCTTCGTCTTTCGACTTCTTCGAGCTATCCGTTCTGCCGACAGCTGCTCTGTCGGGATGACAGGATTTGAACCTGCGACCCCTTGACCCCCAGTCAAGTGCGCTACCAAGCTGCGCCACATCCCGATGCCCCCGCTCGCGCGCGGACAACTCCCCCATCCTACCCGCTTCGCGGAGGCCTCGCGAACCGAGGCGCGCCCGGGCGTGGCATCCGTCGTCCTTGCCGCTGTCGGTGGGGCCCACTAGCGTCGCGGCATGCCGAACATCACCATCGCACCGGCCACTGCCGAACGCTTCGACGACGCTGAGCACGCTCTCACGGGCGGCGGCGACGGAGCCAGCTGTCAGTGCCAGTGGTGGATGATCACGAACGCGGAGTGGCAGAAGACCACGAGAGAGCAGCGGGAACGGATGCTGCGCGCCGAGGTCGACGCCGGCCCACCGCCCGCGCTCATCGCCTATGTCGACGGCGAGGCGGCAGGCTGGGTGCGCGTCGGTCCGCGCCCACCGCAGGTGCGGCTGCGTCGCACCCGCAGCTTCAGCGAACATTCGGAGGAGCCGTGGGACGACGAATCCGTGTGGACGGTCAGCTGCTTCGTGGTGCGCAAGGAGCACCGCGGCAAGGGACTCAACGCGCGCCTGCTGGAGGCGGCGGTCGACTACGCCCGTGAGAGCGGCGCCCGCGTCATCGAGGCGTATCCGCTCGACCCGAACGCGGGCAAGAAGATCCCGGTCAACGACCTCTACCACGGGGTGCTGTCGACGTTCCAAGACGCCGGCTTCCGCGAGGTGGCGCGGCCCAAGCCGTACCTGGCGATCGTGTCGCTCGACCTCACCGGCTGACGGCGCCCGCGCCCGCCGCGAGCCACGCGAGCGGCGTGGGACGATTGTCGGGACCCGTCCGTCGAGGAGGATCATGCGTCGGTTATGGATCGGCTTCGTGCCGTACATCGCAGTGACGATCGTGCATGTCACGGCTCTCGCCGTGGGCTCCGACGCCGTCGCCGCGCCGACCAAGCTCGCCCTGATGCCCCTTCTCGCACTCGCGGTCGTGTGGGGCGCTCGCGGCTCAGGCTGGTCGGGCGCGTACACGCTGCTCCTCGTCGCCTTGGGGCTGTCGTGGCTCGGCGACGGCGCCGCGACGTTCGTGCCGTGGCTGCCCACCGTGCCCATGATGCTGCTCTTCTTCGGTCTCGCGCACCTCTGCTACATCGCCCTCTTCGGGAGGGTCCTCGCGGTGCGCCGGGTCCCGCTCTGGGCTGCCGTGTACGCCGTGTGGTGGGTCGTGCTCCTCGCTGTCCTCTGGCCTCATCTCGGCGGACTCGCCATCGCTGTCGCCGCCTACGGCCTGGTGCTCGGCGGCACGGCGGTGGCGGCATCCCGGTGCCATCCGCTCATCGTGTGGGGCAGCGTGTTCTTCCTCACCTCTGACTCCGTACTGGCGTTCCGCCTGTTCCTCCCCGACGCGATGCCCGACTGGACCAGCCCGCTGGTCATGGTGACCTATTGCCTGGGCCAGGGTCTCATCGCCGCCGGCGTGCTGCTCAGCGTCCGTGCGCGGCGCGCGGCACAGGTACCGGCGGTCGCGCGATGACAGATGCCTCGGCGGCGGGAAAGGCCGTGCGGGTGGACGCCTGGCTCTGGGCTGTTCGCGTCTACAAGACGCGCTCGGCGGCGACGACGGCCTGCAGGGCCGGGCACGTGCGCGTGAACGGCGACCGCGCCAAGGCTGCGCAGCCGGTGCGCCCCGGCGACGAGCTGCGGGTGCGCATCAACGGGTTCGACCGCATCCTCGTCGTGAAGCAGCCGATCTCCAAGCGCGTCGGCGCCGTCCCGGCCGCCGAGGCGGTCGACGACCGCACCCCGCCGCGGGACCCGACCCCGGTGATCGCTCAGCGCGATCGCGGCGCCGGGCGGCCCACCAAGCGCGAGCGCCGCGAGATCGACCGCCTGCGCGCACGCGAGGAGTCCTGAGGCGGAGGCTCTCCTAACGCCCGGCCAGCGCCGCAGCGAGTCGCGACACCTCCTCGTCACCCGGGTTGTAGACGTCCGCGTTCTGGCGAGACATCCGCGCTGCCGCGCCGAGGATCGTGGTCAGGGTCGTGTGATCGCGCGACTGGTCCCGCAACGCGGAGACCAGATGCGCTGCGATCGAGGAGTCGCTCGTGTCCGCCATCGTCAGGCAGTCGGCCGCCTGCAGGGCGATGGTCTCGGCTTCGGACCAACTCGCGCGTGCGAGGGCGCACCAGGCGAGATTCAGCGCACAGAAGCCCTCCAGACGTCGCTGACCGTAGCGTTCCGCAACCGACATCCCCTCCGTGAACTCGGCGACCGCCGCTTCCACCTCTCCGCGATAGAGGTGGGCCAGGCCGCGCACATTCTGCAGGTAGCCGATGTTGTCATCCGACGTCGTGCTGGCGTACTCGGCGATGCCCTCGGTCGCCGCCGCAATGGCTCCCGCGTAGTCGCCATCGCCCAGACAGGCGAGCGACCGCAGGTCGAAGACTCGTGCCCGCGACTCCGCGTCAGCGTCCTCGCCGGCCAACGCTTCCAGCGTGTCTGCGACCGATCGTGCTCGATCCCACTCGCCGAGGTAGCAGAGGCTCAGGCCCAGTTCCAGAAGCGCCAGGACCAAGGTGCTCCGCTCGACTGCGTCATCATGCTCGTCCAGAAGCTGCTGAAGCACCTCGCTCGACTCCCTTGTTCTGCCGCGGTGGCGGAGAACGGCCCCCAGCGACTGGCGCATCTCGGCTCTGAGCGCGGCACCTTCGCCATCCGTCGGCCGCCCGATCGCGCTGCGCGCGATCTCTTCGGCGTTCTTCAGCGATCCGTTGAAGAATTCGACCGCGAACCGGCACTTATCCAGGTACAGCAGGCCGAGGGGGTCGGTGATCTCCTTCTCTACGCGGGTGATCGCCGTGAGCAGCTGTCGCCCTTCCCCCTTGCGCGAGATCTGGACGGCCGCCTCGGCGAGCGGGGCGAGAGCCGCTGTTCGCTCATGGGGGTCACGTGCGGCCCGCCAACGGTGCTCGAACTCTCGCACGTTGGGTCCCACGTCGCTCGCTGAACGCCACGACGCCGGCGGAGTCCGTTGGGCTCTGTACCAGTCGGCGAGCTGCCCGTCGAGCTGCTTCTGCAGGGACCTCTCATCCTCCAGGAGGGTCTGCCGCACGAAGTCGGCGTCGAGCGGGTGGAGACGAACGATGCCCGGTGCAGGTGAGGGTTTCGGCTCGTACGCGATCGTCCGCGCGTCGATCAGGCGCCCGAGGGTCGCAACGGCGAGTTCCGGATCGACCATGCCTGCGAGCAGCTCCGGCACCGCGGACTCGGGCAACGGCACCCGAGCCATGGCCAGCAGCCCCACGATGTGATGCGACGGGTCGTCGAGGTTCTCATAGTTGCGGGAGACGAGCCGCTCGAGGATCGCCTCCGGAGCTTCGGTCACCGCGAGCAGCTTGCCGATGAACGACCGGTCGTTGCTGGCGTTGCTGGCCACCAGTTCCAGCCCGTGCGGCACGCCCTCCACGAGACCTACGATCTGTGCCAGCCGGTCGTCGCTCTCGACGCCGATCGAACCGTTCGGGTCAGGGAATGACCGAAGAAGCGCAACCCCGTCGGCCGAGGTCAGACCATCCCGCAGCTCGCGCATCTCGACGCTCGCGAGGAGGTCGGGGGGAAGACTCAGGCGTTCGCGGGATGTCGTGACGATGCGCGGCGAACTCGGCGCCAGCACCGCCGACCTGAGCGTCTCCACGAGCCGCTCGTCGGTGAGCTGGAGGGTCTGAGCGTCCTGCACGTCGTCCAGGTGGTCGAGCACCACGACGACGCGTCGACGCCGCAGGGTATTCCACAGCGACGAGAACGCTTGCACATCCAGGTTGGTCCACTTCAGCGAGAGTTCGTGCGCGTCATCGTCCGACGCGAGTTCGGCGACTCTTTCGAACACGAGCGCCGCTGTGAGGGGAATGGCACCCGTCCGGGTCGACAGGTACACGAGCCCGTCCAGGTCTTCCATCGGACTGCGCGCCGGATCGGCGCGTTCGAACTCCGTGAGCACCTTCGCGACGACGGCGCTCTTGCCGATGCCCGGTCGGCCGTAGATGCACGTGATCGGCTGACCGGCGATGAGCATGCCCCGCAGCCACTCCCGCAGCTCGTCGCGGTCCCGCCATTTGATCACGGCGGCCGAAACGCGGTCCCCGACCACTCTGACCTCGTCGGCATCCGCGTCGTTCCCGCCGGCCTGGGGAGCCAGGTGCTCGACGGCCAAGCCGTCCAGTGCGGCGCCCACCTCCGGATGAGCGAGCGCACGAACGATCCTCACGCCCGACAGGCTCCGTTCCCACCCGCGAGGGTCTGCCGTCACGACGCCGATCAGACACTCCCCTGCGAAGATGCCGGCGCCCGAGAGACCCGACCACCCGGAGCCCTTCGCTGCCGGCGCCGAGGCCTCTCTCGATGAGATGGTGAGGCCGAGCCGCTTGTCGAACGACTCCGTGATCGGGTCGGTCTCACCGCGCGCCTGCTCGGCCTCGCGGCCCCGGTCGGTGATCCCGGCATTGGGGAACCCCACGGCGGACCACGCCACGGCATCGCTCCCCACCATCACCCCCAATCGAGCCGGCGGCAGCCCGGACCCGACGCCCGGGACCGCGATGACGGCGACGTCGGACTCGGGGTCGACGGCAGCGACCACCCCCTCCTCCCAGTGGATCGCATCGTCGCGTTCAGCCGCCTGCAGCGAGGCCCAGGTCGCTACGGAGCAGCGGTCGCCTACTCGCACCGTCTCCACAGCCGTCTCGGGCACGGCGGGATCGGCCGCGATGAGAACATGCGCGGCAGTCAGCACCTGCCCTTCCCGCAGGACGTAGCCCGACCCGAAGCGGTACGGCGGCCCCTCACGCGTCGGAGGGGGGCGCCGGGTGCGCACGACGCGGGACTCATCCATCGCCGGCCGCTTCTATCTGTTGCCGAGAGCTCCGATGAGCGCCTTCTCGCCCGTCGCGCGATCGACCGGCTGCAGCGTGACTTTCAGTCGGTTTGTCGAGGTGCGGCTGACATCGCCCCGCGCCGAGACGTCGACGACCCACACCTTGAACGAAGCGCCGCCTCCCCCTTCGGCCGAGAAGGCGACCTCGAACTCCATCTCGACCGGACCCGCTTCGAAGGCGACGTCCGAGCCGGCGCCACGACGGATCGCGTCCTCCAGCTCGGCGCGCACGTTCTCGATCGCATCCGACAGGGGCACTGCCAGCCCATCCGCATCCATCTCCCGCTCCCTTCCCCATCGGAGTGAGAGGACGACCCGATGCCCAGACGCTACCGCTGTTCGGCGATCGTCGGAATAGCCCCGGCGAACGACCCTTCCGCGGTCAGGCCTCGAGCAGGTCGAGCAGCCAGCGCGTGCCGCGCACGCCCGCGCCGGCGTCGGTCACGCGCTCGGCGAGGCCTCGGTCGCTCGTGACGACGGTCACCTGGCGGCCTTCGCCCACGAGGCGCTCGGCGGCCTCGGCGATCGCGTCGTCACCGGATGCCTCGGCCCGCACGATCTCGATGCCCGGAGCCTCGTCCGCCGATCGCGCCCGACCCTCGACGACGCCCGTCCACTCCGGGTACCAGGTGTGCTCGGGCAGTTCGAGCTGTTCCGCCGGCACGCCGGTCCCGGCGAGGCGGGCGATGCGCGCCAGCAGCCGTGTCGCCGCGCCGGCGCGGTCGCGCCACCATCCGTCGGGCACGGATCCTACGACGTTGGCGACATCGACGACGACCGCCGGCCGCACGGCGAGCAGCCCACGCAGCCGCTCCCACGATGCCGCGAAACCCGGGTGGAGCGGATACCCGGATACGGCGTCGACCGGCACCCACGCGAGTTCCCGGCTCTCGGGGTCGCTGATGGTGGGCTCGAACGGTGAGACCACGTCGCCGACGACGGTGGTGTAACTCCAGTAGCCGAGATCCAGCACGCTCAGCACGCGCGGCTGCACCGCAGCATCCGGAACCCCCGCTTCCTCGGCAGCCTCCCGCAACGCGCCGTCGCCCGCCGACTCGCCCTCATGCCGCGCGCCGCCCGGCAGCGCCCACGTGTCTCCGAAATGGCTCCACGACACCCGATGCTGCAGCAGCACCCCCCGCTCGGCGTCGACCGCAAGCAGGCCCGCGGCACCGAACCGGCCCCAGTACTTCTCCCCCGTCGGCGCGACGACCCACGCGTCGCCGGGATCGCGCGGTCCGTGAGGACGGCGGGGCTCACCGGGGGCGGGAGGCTCGATCGTCACCCTCCCACCCTGTCACACCGACCTCGTGCAGAGGCTCGCGCCGTGCGACAGTGCAACGGGGCGTCACGATACGGACAGCGCACCGGGGCGACGAGGCCCTATCGTCGAGGCGTGGCGATCGATCGGACGCGGACGTGAGGGTCGACGGAGGCGTGGTCAACGCCGACCACGAGCGCCGCGTCGCCCACGAGTACGAGAGGTATCGCACCCGCGGGGTCATCGCCGTCGTCGCCGGTCTCGTGGTGATCGCTGCGGTGGTCGCGGTCCTGTTCGCCGTGTTCGCCCCCCGGCTCACCACACTGACCGGTCTCACACTCGATCTGCGGACGGGCATCGCGCTCGTCGTGGCCGGACTGCTGTGCGGGGGCGCGACCATGCTGCTCCTGTGGCGCGCGTCCGAGGCCCGCTGGAGGCGGGTGCGCACCAACCCCGACCTGGTGCGCTCCCCCGACGCGCTGTTCGACACGTATGGTCCGCCCGGCGAACCCATCGACGACCGCACGCTGTGGCACGCCCTCACCGAGGAGCAGCGCATCGGCGAGCTGCGCACCGCCCAGCTCGAGCTGCTCGCCGCGGCCGGCGGCACCAGCTCCCCGCGCCAGCAGGCGACGCTCGACACCCTGGCGGCCGAGATCGAGATCGCCGAGCGGGAGCAGCACGCCCGGCTCCGCCACTGAGTCGCGGACGACGGATGCCTCGGGGCGGGGCATCCGTCATCTCCGTCGTCAGCGCTGGCGGCGCTCCCGCACGCGCATGTTGATGACGATCGGCGTGCCCTCGAAGCCGTAGAGCTCGCGGAGGCGGCGCTGGATGAAGCGGCGGTAACCCGGGTCGAGGAATCCCGTCGTGAACAGGACGAAGGTCGGCGGGCGCGTCGACGCCTGGGTGCCGAACAGGATGCGCGGCTGCTTGCCGCCGCGCAGCGGGTGCGGGTGCTCGGCGATGAGCTCGGTGAGGAAGGCGTTGAACTTACCGGTCGGGATGCGCTGATCCCACGATTCCAGGGCGGTCTCGAGCGCCGGCACGAGCTTGTCGAGGTGACGCCCGGTGCGGGCCGAGATGTTGACGCGGGGGGCCCAGGCGACGTGCGCGAGGTCCTGCTCGATCTCGCGCTCGAGATAACGGCGCCGGTCCTGACCGTCCATGTCGTCGTCGTTCAGGCGGTCCCACTTGTTGAACGCCAGCACGAGTGCTCGGCCCGATTCGAGCACGAGGTCGATGATGCGCACGTCCTGCTCACTGAGGGGCTGCGTGACGTCGAGGACGACCACGGCGACCTCTGCCTTCTCGAGCGCTGCCGACGTGCGCAGCGACGCGTAGAAGTCGGCGCCCTGCTGCAGGTGCACGCGGCGACGGATGCCGGCCGTGTCGACGAAGCGCCACAGCTTTCCGCCGACCTCGACGATCTCGTCGACGGGGTCGCGGGTCGTGCCCGCGAGTTCGTTCACGACGACGCGCTCCTCGCCTGCCGCCTTGTTGAGCAGTGAGGACTTGCCGACGTTCGGGCGGCCGAGGATCGCGACGCGCCGCGGGCCGCCGATCTCGTGCTTGGCGACCGCCGAGACGTCGGGCAGCACCTTCATGATCTCGTCGAGCAGGTCGGCGACGCCCCGGCCGTGGATCGCCGACACCGGGTAGGGCTCGCCGAGGCCGAGGTTCCACAGGGCCGCGGCCTCGGGCTCCTGGCGGGCGTCGTCGATCTTGTTGGCGACGAGGAAGACGGGCTTGCCTGCCTTGCGCAGCAGTCGCACGACGTGCTCGTCGGTCGATGTGGCGCCGACCATCGCATCGACGACGAACAGCACGACGTCCGAGAGGTCGATCGCGACCTCGGCCTGAAGGGCGACCGACCGGTCGATGCCTCGGGCGTCGGGTTCCCAGCCGCCGGTGTCGACCAGCGTGAACCGGCGATCCATCCACTCGGCCTTGTACGTCACGCGGTCGCGCGTGACGCCGGGGGTGTCCTCGACGACGGCTTCACGGCGACCGAGGATGCGGTTGACCAGCGCGGACTTGCCGACGTTCGGGCGACCCACGATCGCCACGACGGGCAGCGCGGGGAGGAACTCGATCCCGTCCTCACCGCGCACGAACCCCTCGAGGAGTTCAGCGTCCTCCTCGTCGAGGTCGTAGTCCTCGAGGCCGACGCGCAGAGCCGCGGCGCGCTGCTCGGCGAGGTCGTCGTCGAGCGCGGCGAGGTTCTCTGCCAGATGGTCTTCGCCGGTGTCCTCGAACTCGTCGAAGTCGGCGTGGTTGTCAGCGGCCATCTCGGCCTCCTGTCTGAAGCGGGTCGACCGCCGGCGCGCCGGCCGAACGGGACTGCGCGGCGTGGATGACGCCGAGCACGGCGTCGACGGTCTGATCGAAGTCGAGGTGGGTCGAGTCGACGACCTCCACGCCGGGTGCGGCGGTGAGGAAGTCGACCACGGCGGAGTCGGAGGCGTCGCGCCGGTGGAGCGCCGCCGCGACCGCCGCGGCGTCCTGCGTGGTGAGTTCGGCGCTGCGGCGGGCGGCACGCACCTCGGGCGCGGCCGTGAGCAGGATGCGCACAGGCGCGTCGGGGGCGACGACGGTCGTGATGTCGCGGCCCTCGACGACGACGCCCGGTCGCCCCGAGTTCGCCACGAGCGACCGGAACAGCGCGTTGACCGACTCGCGCACGGCCGGCACCCGCGCGACGCCGCTGACCGCATCCGAGACACGGGGCTCGCGGATCGCGTCCGTCACGTCGGTCTCCGAGACCCGAACCCAGTACGCGTCGGGATCGAGCGAGATCGCGTAGTCGAAATCGCCCGACGCGTCGAGGACGGATGCCGCGTCCGACGTGTCGACGCCGCGTTCGAGGGCGTGCCACGCCAGCGCCCGGTAGGCGGCGCCGGTGTCGAGGTAGCCGTAGCCGAGTCGGCGTGCGGCCTGCTTCGACACGCTCGACTTGCCGCTCCCGGCAGGGCCGTCGATCGCCACGACGACCGGGACGGGGCCGGGCTTCGTGAGGGCGGCGCCGCCCGCCGCTGCGGCCGCTGAGCCGGTCGAAGGGGTGGAAGGATCAGTCATTGGTGGTGCTCGCAATCTTCCAGCCGCGCGACTGGAGGCCGTCGATCGCCCGGCGCACAGCGCTCGGAACGACGCTGATCTCGGCGAGGCCGAATTGGGCGCCCGGCGAGTGCTCGAGGCGCAGGTCCTCCACGTTCACGTCGAGGTCGCCGAGCTCGCCGAAAAGACGGCCGAGCTGACCGGGCGTGTCGTCGACCATGACGACGACCTGCTCGAACCGGCGGTTCTGCCCGTGCTTGCCCGGCAGACGCTCGACCCCGTCGTTGCCGCGCCGGATGGTGTCGGCGACGGCCCGGCGCGACCCGGGGGCGTCGGGAGCTCGCAACGCGTCGGCGACGGTCGTGAGATCGGCGGCGAGCAGGTCGAGCACGTCGACGACGGGTGCGGCGTTGGCGCCGAGGATCTGCACCCACAGCTCGGGGGCGGATGCCGCGATCCGCGTCGTGTCGCGCACGCCCTGGCCGGCCAGCCGCAGGGAGCCGTCCGGCGCGTCGACGAAGCGACCGGCGAGGAGGCTCGCGACCAGCTGGGGAACGTGGGAGACGAGGGCGACGCCGCGGTCGTGATCTTCGGGAGTCATCTCGATCGGGGTCGCGCCCAGCTCGAGCGCCAGAGCCTCCACGATCGCGAGGTCGGCAGACGGCGTGTCTCCGTCACGGCAGACCACCCAGGGCCGTCCGACGAAGATGTCAGCGCGCGCCGAGATGGCTCCCCCGCGCTCGCGTCCGGCGAGGGGGTGCGAGCCGATGTAGTGCGTGAGGTCGATGCCACGCTCGCGCAGCGCGCGCAGCGGTTCGAGCTTGACGCTCGCGACATCGGTCACGACGGCGTGCGGGAACCGCGCGAGCTCGCGCTGGATCACGTCGGCCGTCACATCCGGCGGCACGGCGACGACGACGAGCGAGGGCTCATCGTCGTCGGCGGCGTGGCGGCCGGCCCCGTAGTCGACCGCGAGTCGCAGCTGCGAGGGCGACGTGTCGTCGAGCACGACGTCGACGCCGCGCGCGGTGAGCGCGTGACCGATGCTCGCTCCGAGCAGCCCGGCGCCCACGATCCGCACCGTGCCCCGGATGCGGGGGGCGAGCGCCGGCTCATCGGCGCGGTCGCGCGATGCGGGCGGCCTCGTGTCGGTCACTTGCGTCTCCTTCGCCTGCACGGCGGAAATCTCAGTCTGCGGGCGGATCGCCGTCGCGGGTGTCGGGTGCGCCCTCCTCCGGCGTGGAGGAGGTCGCCTGGCGCGAGAGAGTCAGCAGAGCGCCCCGCTCCACTTTAGTCAGTTCCCGCGCACCGCCCGCTGGCAGCGTTCCCAGGTGGAGCGGGCCGAACTGGCGCCGGACGAGTTCTACGACGGGATGCCCCACCTCGGCCATCATGCGGCGCACGATGCGGTTGCGTCCGGAGTGGAGGGTCAGCTCCACGAGCGAGCCCCCGCCCTCGGCGGACGACGAGAGCAGCCTCGCCTTGTCGGCGGCGATGGGCCCGTCCTCCAGCTCGACGCCCCGTGTCAGTCGCTGGATGGTCTGCGGAGTCACGCGCCCTTCGACCTTGGCGATGTAGACCTTGGTGACGCCGAAGGACGGATGCGCGAGCACGTGCGCGAGCTCGCCGTCGTTGGTGAGCACGAGGAGGCCGCTGGTGTCGGCATCCAATCTCCCCACGTTGTAGAGTCGCTCGGGCCATTCCCTCGTGAAGCGGCGCAGGTCGGGACGACCCCGGTCGTCCTTCATCGAGCTGACGACGCCGGTCGGCTTGTTGAGCATGACGTAGCGCTTCGACTGGTCGAGCTGCACCGCCGTGCCGTCCACGTCGACCAGGTCGCTCTCGGGATCGATGCGCGAACCGAGTTCGGTCACGACCTTGCCGTTCACGCGCACGCGGCCCTCGACGATGAGATTCTCGGCGACGCGGCGCGATGCGACGCCGGCGTTCGCGAGCACCTTCTGCAGGCGCACGCCCTCCGCTTCCGGTCCGCCGGTCATCGGCGCACCCCTTCCTGTTCTTCGTTCCTGTTCTTCGTCATCGGGCGACCTCCTCGAAACCGTCGGCGCCGTCGTCCAGGAGCGGTGAGATGTGCGGCAGCTCGTCCAGCGAGTTGATACCGAGGTGCACCAGGAGCGCATCGGTCGTGCCGTAGTTGATGGCACCGGTCTCGGCATCCGCGAACAGCTCGGTGATGAGGCCGCGAGCCAGCAGGGTGCGCACGACGGAGTCCACGTTCACCGCACGGATCGAAGCGACCTGACCGCGGGTGATCGGCTGCTTGTAGGCGATCACGGCGAGCGTCTCGAGCGCCGCCTGCGACAGCCTGGACGGTGCCTGGCCGCCGACGAACTCGCTCACGAGGTCGTCGAGCTCCTCGCGGACATAGAGCCGCCAGCCGCCGCCGATCTCACGCAGCTCGAAGCCGCGCACCGGACCGCCCGTCTTGCCGTCGTAATCCTCGACGAGCGACTCGATCGCCTGGCGAACAGCCGGCACCGGGGCACCGACGGCCGCCGCAAGGCTCACGAGGCTCTGCGGCTCCTCGACGATCAGGAGGATCGCCTCCAGCCGCCGCGCCACGTCGGTCGCCGCCAGCACCGGAGGGCCGTCCCCCGTCGCCGGGCTCCCGTCCCCGGTCGCGGAGCGTGTCGAAGCGTCATCGGTCATAGTCGGCTCCCAAGGTGGCGAGGTTCTCGTCGCTCCAGCGCTGCGCGCTCCAGCGAAGGGTCAGCTCTCCCAGCGGCTCGAGCTGTTCGAACGACAGGGCGGCATGGCGGTACAGCTCCAGCACGGAGAGGAAGCGTGCGACCACCACGCCCGGCTGCGCCACACCCGCGATCAGTTCGCGGAACGTCAGGGAACCGGCATCCCGCAGCAGCGTCACCACGATCGCCGCCTGCTCGCGGATGCTCACCAGCGGTGCGTGCAGGTGGTCGAAGCCGATGCGCGGAATCTCCTTGGGAGTCATGGCCAGCAGGGCCAGCGCCGCGAAGTCGTCGGCACTCAGCGACCAGACGAGCTCGGGCACCGCGTTGCGGAACTTCTCGTCGAGACGCACCGAGCGCGTGTGCCGCACGCTCTCGCGGCGCAGGCACCGCTCGAACCACGCCGAGACCTCCTTGAAGGCCCGGTACTGCAGAAGCCGGGCGAACAGCAGATCGCGCGCCTCGAGGAGCGCGACCGACTCCGCATCGACGAGCTCGCCCTGCGGCAGGAGACCGGCGACCTTCATGTCGAGCAGCGTGGCGGCGACGACCAGGAACTCGGATGCTTCGTCCAGCTCCTCGTCGGGACCGAGCTCTCGCAGGTAGGCGATGAAGTCGTTGGTGACCAGCGACAGCGAGACCTCGGTGATGTCGAGCTCGTGCTTGGAGATGAGCGTCAGCAGGAGGTCGAACGGCCCGTCGAAGTTCGACAGGGCGACCCTGAACCCCTCCCCGCTCGCCGGGCCTCCCCCCGGGGTCGCTGAGCCTGTCGGAGCGTCAGGCGACAGCGCCACGGGCGACCAGCTCCCGCGCCAGTCGCAGGTAGGCCTGCGCGGCGGCGTGCTCCGGCGCGAACTCGGTGATCGGCATCCCCGAGACCGAGGCGTCCGGGAACTTCACGGTGCGGCCGATCACGGTCTCGAGCACGTCGTCGCCGAACGCGTCGACGACCCGCTCCAGCACCTCGCGCGAGTGCAGGGTGCGTGCGTCGTACATCGTGGCGAGCACGCCGTCGAGCGTGATGGTCGGGTTGAGGCGGTCGCGCACCTTGTCGATCGTCTCGATGAGCATGGCGACCCCCCGCAGGGCGAAGAACTCGCACTCGAGCGGGATCACGACGCCGTGGCTCGCGGTGAGGGCGTTCACCGTGAGGAGGCCCAGCGAAGGCTGGCAGTCGATGAGAATGACGTCGTACTCGGGCGCGAGCTTGCGCAGCGCCCGTGACAGCGTCTGTTCGCGCGCCACCTCGTTGACGAGGTGCACCTCGGCGGCCGAGAGGTCGATGTTCGCCGGGATGACGTCGAGTCCCGGGACGCGCGTGTGCACGATGACCTCGTGCGGATCGCGCTTGCCGTCGAGGAGGAGGTCGTAGATGGTCGGGATGTCGTGGGTCTGGATGCCGAGACCGGCCGACAGCGCACCCTGCGGGTCGAAGTCGACGGCGAGCACCTTGCGGCCGTAGCCGGCGAGAGCCGCGGCCAGGTTGATGGTGGTGGTCGTCTTTCCGACGCCGCCCTTCTGGTTGCACAGGGCGATGATGCGAGCGGGACCGTGGCCCGCGAGCTTCGGCGGCGTCGGGAAGCCCTGGTAGGGACGCCCGGTGGGCCCGATGGGGACCTCGGACTCCGAGGCCTTCCCCGATCTGGTCTTCGCCGTGCTGTCAGCCACCGTGCTCCCGTTTCGCTCGTGCTCGCTCGATCCTAGTGGCCCGTAGGGGAATCGTTCAGCGGAAGCGCCGGGAGGGCCGGCACCCGGTTCAGCGGGCGCGGGGGTGCGAGGTGGCGTAGACGTCGCGCAGCGCGTCGACCGAGACGTACGTGTAGATCTGGGTAGTCGCGACGGACGCGTGACCGAGCAGCTCCTGCACGACGCGCACGTCGGCCCCGCCCTGCAGGAGGTGGGTGGCGAACGAGTGCCGCAGGGTGTGCGGCGAGACGTGCGCGGTGAGGTGGGCGCGCTCGGCGGCGGATTGGATGATCAGCCAGGCGCTCTGCCGCGAGAGCGGCGCCCCGCGGGCCCCCAGGAAGAGCTTCGGCGTCGAGCGGCCCCGCCGGGAGAGCTCGGGGCGTGCGCGCGTCAGGTACGCATCCACCGCCGCGCGTGCATACGAGCCGACCGGCACGATCCGTTCCTTCGAGCCCTTGCCGCGCACGCGCAGCACGTCGCCGTGCGCGGCGTCGTCGACGTCGAGCTGCACGATCTCCGACACGCGCGCACCGGTCGCGTACAGCAGCTCCAGCAGCGCGCGGTCGCGCATCCCCACCAGGTCACCGGGCGCCGCTCCCGCGCCGCGGGAACCGCCCGGCACGTCGGTCGCCATCGACGGCGCCGGGCCCGAGGCGTCCAGCAGCTGCTCCACCTGGTCGATCGTCAGGGCCTTGGGCAGCCGTCTCGGCTGCTTCGGCGGGCGCAGGTTCGACGACGGGTCGGCCGGCTCGATGCCCTCGCGGGCGAGGAACCGGTGCAGGCCGCGCACCGATGACTGCAGTCGCGCCAGCGACGACGCGGCGATCGGCGGCCGAGCCGCGGCGCGGTCGGCGATGAAGCTCGCGAGCGTCGTGGCGGTGACCGCGGAGGTGTCGTGGATCCCCTGCTCACCCAGCCATTCGGCGTAGCCGGCCAGGTCGCGCCGGTACGCGGCGACGGTGTTCTCCGACAGGCCGCGCTCGATCGCGACGTGGCGCAGGTAGGAGTCCACCGCCCGAGCGATCTGCATCTGTCGAGCGTCTCACGTCGGGCGGGCCGTGTCCGCACCCCGGGCGCGGCGCGTCAGCCCGCGGGCGTGGCCTCCGTGGAGCGCAGCCGCTCGGCGGCCGCGAACACACCAGTGGTCAGGATGCCGTTGCGCAAGCGACCGGCGAAGATCCCGTCGATCGCGTCGTCGAGCGAGACCCACTCCAGGCGGATGTCGGCCTCTTCGTCCTCCCGGGCATGCACCTCGCCCGCGGCTGACAGCCCGCGTGCCAGGAACAGGTGGACGATCTCGTCGTTGCCGCCGGGCGTGGTGAAGATGCTGACGAGCGGCTCCCACGACGAGGCGACGAGGTCGGCCTCCTCGGCGAGCTCGCGCCGCGCCGTCTCCAGCGGCGACTCCCCCGGCTTGTCGAGAAGTCCCGCGGGGATCTCCCAGTCACGGTGCCGGATGGGATGCCGATACTGCTGGATGAGCAGCACCCGGCCCTCGTCGTCGACCGCGACGACGGCTGCCGCACCGGGGTGATCGACGTACTGGCGCACGATCCGGCCGTCGCCGTACGCGACGGTGTCGCTGCGCACGTCCCACACCCGACCCTCGTACACGACCTCGCTGTCGACGACCGGCGCATCGACCGGCTCATCGGCGAGGGGCGCGACCTGCGCGGGAGCGGACTGCCCACGCCCGGCGGGCACGCCGGCCGCCGGCATCCGTTCCTCCGTCATGTCAGGCGACCGTCAGCTCGTCGGATTCCACCTCGAACAGCTCGCTCGAACGGTGACGCTCGAGCGCGGCTCCGACGAGTCCGCGGAACAGCGGGTTCGCGTCTGTCGGGCGCGAGCGCAGCTCGGGGTGCGCCTGCGTCGCGATGTAGTACGGGTGCACGTCGCGCGGCAGCTCGACGTACTCGACCAGGTTCAGGTCGGGGTTGATGCCCGAGAAGACGAGGCCGGCTTCCGCGATCCGGTCTCGGTAGCGGTTGTTCACCTCGTAGCGGTGGCGGTGGCGCTCCGACGCACGGTTCGAGCCGTAGACCTCGGCGGCGATGGAACCCTCCGCGAGGTCGGCCGGGTAGATGCCGAGGCGCATGGTGCCGCCCAGGTCGCCGTGCTCGAGGATGTCGATCTGCTCCTCCATCGTGGCGATGACCGGATGCTGCGTGTCGGGGTCGAACTCGCTCGACGAGGCATCCTCGATGCCGGCGACGTGGCGCGCGTACTCGATGACGATGCATTGCAGCCCGAGGCAGATGCCGAGCGTCGGGATGCCCTGCTCGCGCGCGAACTTCAGGGCCCCGATCTTGCCCTCGATGCCGCGGATGCCGAAACCGCCCGGGATCACGATGCCGTCGAGCGCGCCGAGCGCCTTCGCGGCCCCCTCAGGGGTCTCGCACTCGTCCGACGGGATCCAGCGGATGTTGACGTGCGTCTCCTGCGCGAAGCCGCCGGCCTTGAGCGCCTCCGTCACCGAGAGGTAGGCGTCGGGCAGGTCGATGTACTTGCCGACGAGGCCGATGGTGACCTCGTGCTTCGGGTTGTGCACCGCGTTCAGCACACGCTGCCAGCGCGACCAGTCGACGTCGTCCGCCTTCGACAGCCCGAGCGTCTGCACGATGTACGCGTCGAGCCCCTGCTCGTTGAGCATCGTGGGGATGTCGTAGATGCTCGGCACGTCGACGGCGTTGACGACCGCGTCCTCGTCGACGTCGCACATGAGCGCGATCTTGCGCTTGTTCGACTCGGTGACGGGGCGGTCGCTGCGCAGCACGAGCGCGTCGGGCTGGATGCCGATCGAGCGGAGCGTCGCGACGGAGTGCTGGGTCGGCTTGGTCTTCTGCTCGCCCGAGGCGCCCATGAACGGCACGAGCGACACGTGGACGAAGAACACGTTGCCACGGCCGAGCTCGTGGCGGATCTGCCGTGCCGACTCGATGAACGGCTGCGACTCGATGTCGCCGACGGTTCCGCCGATCTCCGTGATGATGACGTCGGGCTTGGGCGTCTGGTCGGCCTGCAGGCGCATGCGGCGCTTGATCTCGTCGGTGATGTGCGGGATCACCTGAACGGTGTCGCCCAGGTACTCGCCGCGCCGCTCCCTGGCGATGACCTGCGAGTAGATCTGGCCCGTGGTGACGTTCGCGGCCTGGCTCAGCTCGATGTCGAGGAAGCGCTCGTAGTGGCCGATGTCGAGGTCGGTCTCGGCGCCGTCGTCGGTGACGAACACCTCGCCGTGCTGGAACGGGTTCATCGTTCCCGGGTCGACGTTGAGGTAGGGGTCGAGCTTCTGCATCACGACGTGCAGGCCACGTGCGGTGAGCAGGTTTCCGAGGCTGGCCGCGGTGAGTCCCTTGCCCAACGAGGAAACGACACCACCGGTCACGAAGATGTGCTTGGTGGTGTCGTTCGAAGAGCCGCCGCGGGAAGAATCAGAAGTCTGCATCACGGGCTTTTATCCTATCAGTCGGCTTCGGTGCGAAGGCTGAGCAACTCACGTGCGTGGGTGAGCGCCGCGTCGGAATCGGGCATGCCCGACAGCAGCCGCGCCATCTCGGCCTCGCGGTCGGCGCCGTCCAGGCGGCGCACGTCGGATGCGGTGACGGAGCCGTCGTTCGCCTTCACGACGGTGAGGTGGTTGGCGGCGAAAGCGGCCACTTGGGCCAGGTGGGTGACGGCGATCACCTGAGACGACTCCGAGAGCCGGGCGAGGCGACGACCCACCTCGATCGCCGCGGCTCCGCCGATGCCGGCGTCCACCTCGTCGAACACGAAGGTCGGCACGGGATCCACCGCCGCGATGACCACCTCGATGGCCAGCATGACGCGGCTGAGCTCTCCCCCGCTCGCACCCCGAGACACCGGGCGCGGCTCGGCGCCCGGGTGGGGGGCGAGCAGGATCCCGACGTCGTCGCGCCCGGACGTTGACTCCGGTCCGGGGGTGACCGACACCTCCAGCCGCGCGTCCGGCATGGCCAGCGCCCGCAGTTCGGTCGTGACCGCGGCGCCCAGCCGCGCGGCGGCTTCGGTGCGGGCCGCGGTCAGTGCGGCGGCTGTCTCGTCGAGGACGGATGCTGCGGCATCCCGCTCCTCGGTCAGCCGCTCGATGCGGCCGGAGTCGTCGTCGAGCTCCGCGAGCCGCGACGAGCCGGTGTCGAGGAGCTCGATCGCCGCGTCGAGCGTGCCGTGGGCGCGAACGAGGCCCGCCAGTACCGCACGGCGCTCCTCGACGGCGGCCAGCTCGTGGGGACCCGACTCGTCGAGGTCGGCGAGGTAACCGGCGAGAGCGGCGGCGATGTCGGCGACGCGATAGCCGACGTCGGCGAGCTGACCCGACAGTTCGGCGAGCACCGGGTCGTGCACCCGCTCCAGGGTGCGACGCGCTTCGGCGATCAACGCGCCGGCGTCGGGTTCGTCGCCCTCGCCCGACAGTCCGTCATGGGCGGTGGCCGCGGCGATGCGCAGCTCTTCGGCGTTCGCAAGCCGCTCGGCGCGGGTCGCGAGCTCGGCATCCTCTCCCGGCTCGGGTGCCGCCTGCTCGATCTCGGCGAGCTGTGCCCGGAGCTCTTCGGCCTCCCGGGCCCGCGTGTCGCGGTCGTCGGAGAGTTGGGAGAGTTCACGGTCGACGGCACGCCAGTGCTCGAAGGCACGCCGGTAGGCGTCGCGGGCGTTCTGCACGCGCGCCCCGCCGAAGCGGTCGAGGGCATCGCGCTGGGCGGCCGCGGATCGCAGCCGCAACTGGTCGGACTGCCCGTGCACGACCACCAGCTCGTCGGCGAGGTCGGCGAGCACGCCCGCCGGCGCGGCCCGGCCGCCGACCGACGCGCGTCCGCGTCCCTCGCTCGAGATGGATCTGCCGATGTACAGCTCCGCGCGGCCCTGGCCGATGGGCTCGACGTCGCCGCCCGCCTCGCGAACGCGCGCGGCCACGGGTCCGTCCTCGGGCACGATCCAGACGCCGTCGACGGTCGCCTGCGCAGCCCCGGCGCGCACCGCGCCGGAGTCGGCACGCTGACCGAGAAGCAGTCCGAGGCCCGTCACGACCATCGTCTTGCCGGCGCCGGTCTCACCCGTGATGGCGGTGAACCCGGGACCGATCGGAAGCGTCGCCTCGGCGATCACGCCCAGGTCGCGCAGTCGCATCTCCTCGATCACGACGCCTCCCCACCGTCATCCACTGCCATCTCGACGCCGGTCACCGGAGTGTCCCGCGTGTCGGCGGAGCTCACCGGCATGACGCCGGTGATCGCCGCGGGGCCTCGCCAGCCTTCGACCGGCAGGCGGAACTTGCGCACGAGCCGGTCGGTGAACTGGGCGGGATGCAGGCGCGCAAGGCGCACGGGACGGTCGGACCGTCGCACTACGACGCGCGCACCGGGCGGCAGATCGTGCGAGCGCCGGCCGTCGCACCAGAGGATCGCCGCCGCATTCGTCCGTTCGAGCACCTCGATCGCCACCGCGTGCTCCGGTCCGACGACGAGTGGCTTCGCGAAGAGCGCGTGGGCCGACAGCGGCACCACCGCGATCGCTTCGACCGTCGGCCAGATGACCGGGCCGCCCGCGGAGAAGTTGTAGGCGGTGGACCCCGTCGGCGTCGACACGACCATCCCGTCGCAGCCGAAGGTCGACAGGGGCCGTCCGTCGATCTCGACGACGACTTCCAGCATCCGTTCGCGACTGGCCTTCTCGACGGTCGCCTCGTTGAGCGCCCAGGTCTCGTAGACCACCGAGTCCCCCGTGTCTTTGACGCGGATCTGCAGCGCCATGCGCTCCTCGACCTCGTACTCGCGCGCGATCACGCGACGGACGGCCTCGTCCATGTCGTCGCGCTCGGTCTCGGCGAGGAAGCCGACGTGGCCCATGTTGATCCCGAGCACGGGAGCGCTGCCGTCGCGGACGAGCTCGGCCGCGCGCAGGATGGTGCCGTCGCCCCCGAGGACGATCGCGAGTTCGATGTGCGGGACCGGCACGTCGATGCCCAGCCGTGCGACGTCGGACAGCGACGCACCGGCGGCGACCAGCTCATCCCGGTCGTCGGGCGCGAGCACCGGGCGTGCCCCGGCGGCGCGCAGCGATGCGACGACGCGCTCGGCCGCGGCGACGGTTTCGGCGCGGTGGGCGTGCGCCACCACCAGGATGCTGCGCTCGGGCTGCGCGTCGGCGTGCAAGCGGTGCTGCGCGTCGGCGTTGTTCATCGGCTCCCCGCCAGTCGGTTCACAGTGCTCAACCATTCTGTCGGATTGCTCCCCCGCCCCGGCGCGAGGTGGGCGATGTACTCGGAATTGCCGTGCGTGCCCGCGATCGGCGATGCGACGATCCCGCACGTTCCGAGGCCGGTGTCCCACGCGGCCCACAGCACGCCCGCCACGGCGTCGGCCCGGATCACGGGGTTGGTCACGAGCCCGCCCTTGACGGCCGTGCGTCCGACCTCGAACTGCGGCTTGATCAGCAGCACGAGGTCGGCATCGGATGCGGCGACCGCGCGCGCGGCGGGCAGCACGTGCGAGAGCGAGATGAACGACAGGTCGCCGGTGATCAATGACGGTGCCTGCGCGACGCCGCTCGCCGCGGCGAGTGATCCGGCTGTCATGTACCGGACGTTGAAGCCCTCGATCGACACCACGCCGGGATCTTCGGCGACGGATGCAGCGAGCTGCCCGTGACCGACATCCACGGCGATCACCGGCTCCGCGCCGCGCTCGCGCAGCACCTGCGTGAAACCGCCGGTGGACGCGCCCATGTCGAGTGCCACGCGACCGCGGACCGCCACTTCGAACGCGTCGAGTCCGGCGATCAGCTTGTGCGCAGCGCGACTGACATAGTGGTCACCGCCGGCGACGCCGAGGACCGACTCGTCGGCGACCGGTGTCGACGCCTTCACGACGGGTCTGCCGTCGACCGTCACGAGGCCTTCGGCGATGAGCGTCGCGGCGTGCGTGCGGGAGCGCGCGAGACCCCGTGCGGCCAGAGCGGCATCGAGGCGGGTCGTCATGACGGCGTGCCGGGCGTCGCCTCGAGGCGACGCGCGAGCGTGTCGTGCAGCGCCTCGTACGCGTCGGCCCGCGTGGCGAGCGGCTGCGCTTCGATCACCTCGAGGGTCGACAGCAGATCGCCGTCCTCGTCCTCACGCGCGCTCATCCGGTCCATGCCCCAAGGATACGGCGGCACCCCGGCAGCCCCGCGACCCGCCGCGCGTCGCCGGCTCGCTGCGTACGTCGAAGCCGGGGACACCGGTCGCTGAGCCTGCCGCGGGGACTTCGACGAGCTCGGTGACCGTGCGGGTCAGGGCCGGTGGAACGGGTCGGCGTACAGCGCCTCGGGCACGCGGAATCCGAAGATCGCGCGACCGGTCGACCAGATCGCCGCGGCGCCCGCGCGCACGAGGTCGATCGGACGATCGCCCGCGCTCAGGATGCGGATGTCGGCTCCGTCGATGGCCACCCGAGCGCCGCCGGCCGTCGCGACCGCGTCTTTCACGTGCACCTCGGGGTACGGCTCGTGCAGCTCCCGGAGGTCGCTGAGGATGTAGGTGGGTCGTGAGCCTTCCGGCGCGGCCAGCACGTGCTTGGGACGGTCGACCCCCGTGAGCACGAGAGCCGACGCTATGCCGGCACGGTTGGCCCCGAGGATGTCGGTGTCGAGACGGTCGCCGAGGAACAGCGGATGCTGCGCCTCGAACCGCGCGACGGCCTCGTGGAAGATCGGCACCTCGGGCTTGCCGGCGACCGTCGCCAGCCGGCCGACCGCCGTGTGCACCGCGGAGACCAGCGTGCCGTTACCGGGGGCGATGCCGCGGGACTGCGGGATCGTCCAGTCGGTGTTCGTCGCGATCCATGGGATGCCGCCCTCTTCCTCGGGCGTCTTCAGCGCGAAGGCGGCCTCGGCCAGCTGCGTCCACCCCACCTCGGGGGCGAAGCCCTGCACCACCGCTGCCGGTGCGTCGTCGGCGCTGCGGGTCACGACGAAGCCGGCCTTCTCGACTTCGACGACGAGTCCATCGCCTCCGACGACCAGCACGGTGGAACCGGGCGCGATCTTCGCGGCCAGCAGGCGCATGGCGGCCTGCGGACTGGTCACGACGTCACCAGGCGCCGTCGCCAGCCCGAGTTCGCTCAGATGCGCCGCGACCGAGGCATCCGTGCGCGCCGCGTTGTTGGTGATGTACGCGAGAGACCGCCCCTGCCTCGCCCGGTTGAGGCTCTCGACCGCGTGGGGCAGAGCACCCGAACCGGCATAGACGACGCCGTCGAGGTCCGCCAGCAGAACGTCGACGCCGTCCAGAGGGGCGGGCGTCGCGGCCCGCCGTCCGAACAGCGCCATCAGCGATCGGCCTCGCCGTTGTCGCGGTCATCCTCCGGTTCGTCGATGCCGGCATCGACGAGCAGTTCGGCAACCTCGTCGGCAACCGAGAACTCTTCGTCGTCCCGCCCGTCGCCGGCAGCTTCCGGCTCGCTGTCCGGCGCGGCGCCCGATCCGGCGCCGGACTCCGCCCCGGCATCGGACTCGGGCTCGACGCCGGGCTCGATCTCTCCGTCGTTCGCGGCGATCTCCGGCTCCGAGAAACCTTCGCTTTCGTTCGCCGCATCGGCGTCGGCGTCTTCGTCGTCCTCCTCGAGGACCTCCTCGACGAACACGGTCTCGAGATCGCCGCCACCGGATGCCGCGTCGATGGCCTCCGCGGCGATGACCGCACGGCGGTGCCACTGGGCTGCCTCGTCGTCGCGACCGAGCTCCTCGAGCACCGTCGCCCGCGCGGCGAACAGCGCGGGGCTCCACTCGAAGGCGCGGTCGGGGTCGAGCTCCGGAATGTCGAGCTCCTGGAGAGCACGCTCGGGCTCGCCGAGGTCGAGCCGGGCGCCGGACATGGCGATCGCGAGCTCCACCCGCACGGGCGTCTCGAGCGTGGAGCGGTCGACCGAACGACCCACTTCGAGCGCACGGTCGGCGCGACCGACGCCGCGCTCACTGTCGACCATCAGGGCGATCTGGTCGTCGCGGCCGGAGATGCGGCGGTAGGTCCGCAGTTCGCGCAACGCCAGAGCGAAGTCACCGGTCGCGTAGGCGGTGATCGCGAGCGTCTCGCGTACGACGGCGATCCGGCCGGCGCGACGAGATGCCGAGATCGCATGCTGGTGCGCCAGAGCCGGGTCTTCGTCGATGAGCTGCGAGGCCATCGCGAGATGACGCGCGACCTGGTCGGCGTTCTCCTTGCTCAGCGTCTTCAGCTCGTTGCGGGCCGCGGGCGGAAGGTCGCGCGCAGTGACGTCGGCGGGAATGACCGGGTCGTCGTGGCGCTCGCGGATGGGGCGGATCTCGCCTTCGCGCACCGCTCGATCGGGGCGATTCGCGCCGCCTCGCGTCGGGCGCGCGCCGCGCTCGTACGGCTTCCGGTCACCATCGCGGTGCGCGGAGGGACGGTCGCCCTCGCGCTTCGCGTAAGGGCGGTCGCCGTCGCGCTTCTCATACGGACGGGCGTCCTCGCGCTTCGCGTACGGACGGTCACCCTCGCGCTTGGCGTACGGGCGGTCGCCGTCACGCTTCTCATACGGACGGGCGTCCTCGCGCTTGGCGTACGGGCGATCACCCTCGCGCTTCGCGTACGGCTTGTGGTCGCCGTCACGCTTCGCGTACGGGCGGTCACCGTCGCGCTTGGCGTACGGGCGGTCACCGTCGCGCTTCGCGTACGGGCGATCACCCTCGCGCTTCGCGTACGGGCGATCACCCTCGCGCTTCGCGTACGGGCGGTCACCCTCGCGCTTCGCGTACGGACGGTCACCCTCGCGCTTGGCGTACGGCTTGTGGTCACCCTCGCGCTTGGCGTACGGCTTGTGGTCACCCTCGCGCTTGGCGTACGGCTTGTGGTCGCCGTCACGCTTGGCGTACGGGCGGTCACCCTCGCGCTTGGCGTACGGCTTGTGGTCGCCCTCGCGCTTCGCGTACGGGCGGTCACCCTCGCGCTTGGCGTACGGCTTGTGGTCGCCGTCACGCTTCGCGTACGGGCGATCACCGTCACGCTTCGCGTACGGGCGGTCACCCTCGCGCTTGGCGTACGGGCGGTCACCCTCGCGCTTCGCGTACGGGCGGTCACCGTCACGCTTCGCGTACGGCTTCTTCTCGCCATCCCGCTTCGCGTGCGGCTTCCGGTCGGCGCCTGCCGACGAGCGCCCGGGGCTGCTGGATCGTTCGCGCGACGCGCGTCGATCTTCGCGCGGCTCCTGATCTGCCATTCTTCGATCCTCCCGGATGCGTTCTACGTCGGCAATCCACCCTGTTAACGCGGAATGGCCACCCAGGGTGTGGGTGGCCATTCCGTGAATGGGTGTCCGGCGGTGTCCTACTCTCCCACAGGGTCCCCCCTGCAGTACCATCGGCGCTGAGAGGCTTAGCTTCCGGGTTCGGAATGGGACCGGGCGTTTCCCTCTCGCTATGGCCGCCGAAACTCTTTCGATGTTTCAGTGTTCACAACGTGAAAGTTCTCTTTGTCGTTGTGTTCCCGACCGTACATCGGGAACCACTCAGTGGACGCAAGCACCAGGAAGGTGTGTTATCAAGTCATCGGCTTATTAGTACCAGTCAGCTGCACGCATTGCTGCGCTTCCACATCTGGCCTATCAACCCAGTAGTCTGGCTGGGAGCCTCTCACCCGAAGGTATGGAAGTCTCATCTTGAGGCCGGCTTCCCGCTTAGATGCTTTCAGCGGTTATCCATCCCGAACGTAGCTAACCAGCGGTGCACTTGGCAGTACAACTGGCACACCAGAGGTTCGTCCAACCCGGTCCTCTCGTACTAGGGTCAGATCCTCTCAAACTTCCTACGCGCGCAGCGGATAGGGACCGAACTGTCTCACGACGTTCTAAACCCAGCTCGCGTACCGCTTTAATGGGCGAACAGCCCAACCCTTGGGACCTACTCCAGCCCCAGGATGCGACGAGCCGACATCGAGGTGCCAAACCATGCCGTCGATATGGACTCTTGGGCAAGATCAGCCTGTTATCCCCGAGGTACCTTTTATCCGTTGAGCGACAGCGCTTCCACAAGCCACTGCCGGATCACTAGTCCCGACTTTCGTCCCTGCTCGACCTGTCAGTCTCACAGTCAAGCTCCCTTGTGCACTTACACTCGCCACCTGATTGCCAACCAGGTTGAGGGAACCTTTGGGCGCCTCCGTTACTTTTTGGGAGGCAACCGCCCCAGTTAAACTACCCACCAGGCACTGTCCCTGAACCGGATTACGGTTCGAAGTTAGACATCCAGAGTGACCAGAGTGGTATTTCAACAACGACTCCACGAATACTGGCGTATCCGCTTCACAGTCTCCCACCTATCCTACACAAGCCACACCGAACACCAATACCAAGCTGTAGTAAAGGTCACGGGGTCTTTCCGTCCTGCTGCGCGTAACGAGCATCTTTACTCGTAATGCAATTTCGCCGAGTTCGCGGTTGAGACAGTTGGGAAGTCGTTACGCCATTCGTGCAGGTCGGAACTTACCCGACAAGGAATTTCGCTACCTTAGGATGGTTATAGTTACCACCGCCGTTTACTGGGGCTTAAATTCTGAGCTTCGCCTTGCGGCTGACCCGTCCTCTTAACCTTCCAGCACCGGGCAGGCGTCAGTCCGTATACATCGTCTTGCGACTTGGCACGGACCTGTGTTTTTAGTAAACAGTCGCTACCCACTAGTCTCTGCGGCCACCACACCCTTTTCCAGGCAAGCTGGTATAAGTGGATGGCCCCCCTTCTCCCGAAGTTACGGGGGCATTTTGCCGAGTTCCTTAACCACGATTCTCTCGATCTCCTTGGTATTCTCTACCTGACCACCTGAGTCGGTTTGGGGTACGGGCGGCTAGAACCTCGCGTCGATGCTTTTCTTGGCAGCATAGGATCACCCACTTTTCATCCGCATCGTGTCTCAGCCTGTATGAGTCACGGATTTGCCTATGACTCGGCCTACGCACTTGCCCCGGGACAACCATCGCCCGGGTTGGGCTACCTTCCTGCGTCACACCTGTTAATACGCTAACCGCCTCAGCATGGGGTCGTGCGCTAGGCCCACAGCATCACCCCGAAGGGATCCGTCAGTGGGATTCAGACACTTAGCACTACTGGATTGGTTGGGGCGGTTCTTCGCCGGTACGGGAATATCAACCCGTTGTCCATCGACTACGCCTGTCGGCCTCGCCTTAGGTCCCGACTTACCCAGGGAAGATTAGCTTGACCCTGGAACCCTTGGTCTTTCGGAGGACGTGTTTCTCACACGTCTTTCGCTACTCATGCCTGCATTCTCACTCGTGTAGCGTCCACGGCTGGGTCACCCCGCCGCTTCACTCGCCACACGACGCTCTCCTACCCATCAACACGGCTGGACCACGAAGGCCTACCAATAATGTCAATGCCACAACTTCGGTGGCGTGCTTGAGCCCCGTTACATTGTCGGCGCGGAATCACTTGACCAGTGAGCTATTACGCACTCTTTCAAGGGTGGCTGCTTCTAAGCCAACCTCCTGGTTGTCTAAGCAACTCCACATCCTTTCCCACTTAGCACGCGCTTAGGGACCTTAGATGGTGGTCTGGGTTGTTTCCCTCTCGACTATGAAGCTTATCCCCCACAGTCTCACTGCTGCGCTCTCACTTACCGGCATTCGGAGTTTGGCTGACGTCAGTAACCTTGTAGGGCCCATCGGCCATCCAGTAGCTCTACCTCCGGCAAGAAACACGCAACGCTGCACCTAAATGCATTTCGGAGAGAACCAGCTATCACGAAGTTTGATTGGCCTTTCACCCCTATCCACAGCTCATCCCCTCAGTTTTCAACCTAAGTGGGTTCGGCCCTCCACGACGTCTTACCGTCGCTTCAGCCTGGCCATGGATAGATCACTTCGCTTCGGGTCTAGGACATGCGACTGAATCGCCCTATTCAGACTCGCTTTCGCTACGGCTACCCCACCCGGGTTAACCTCGCCACATATCGCTAACTCGCAGGCTCATTCTTCAAAAGGCACGCTGTCACACCTACCAGGGGTGCTCCAACGGTTTGTAAGCAAACGGTTTCAGGTACTATTTCACTCCCCTCCCGGGGTACTTTTCACCTTTCCCTCACGGTACTTGTCCGCTATCGGTCATCTGGGAGTATTTAGGCTTATCAGGTGGTCCTGACAGATTCACACGGGATTTCTCGGGCCCCGTGCTACTTGGGATACTCTCCACGTCAGAACACGCATTTCGACTACGGGGCTGGCACCCACTCTGGCCCGCCTTTCAAGACGGTTCGTCTATACGCTTCTGTCACGTCGACCACTCGGCAGAATGGTCAGGAAAGTCCCGCAACCCCCCACATGCAACGCCTGCCGGCTCTCACACACATGAGGTTTAGCCTGATCCGATTTCGCTCGCCACTACTCACGGAATCACGGTTGTTTTCTCTTCCTGTGGGTACTGAGATGTTTCACTTCCCCACGTTCCCTCTACCCGCCCTATATATTCAGGCGGGAGTCACTGGGTCGGCACGCCGCCCAGCGGGGTTTCCCCATTCGGACACCCTCGGATCAAAACTTGCTTATCAGTTCCCCGAGGCTTATCGCAGATTGCTACGTCCTTCTTCGGCTCCAGATGCCAAGGCATCCACCGTTTGCTCTTAAAGACTTGAAATCACATGAGTTCTCATCAAGAATCGCGCCAGAGCCGAAACCCTGACGAGAAATTGACTAATGATCTTTAAGATCATCAATAAAGACAACCCCCGAAGGGATCATCTCAAAGATGCTCGCGTCCACTGTGTAGTTCTCAAAGTACGGGCGGCACCCGCCCCACCCACCAACAAAAGCCGGCAGCAAGACGAGCCCAGAGAGTCAAACCCCACCCCGAAAGGCAGACGTCCGGTCCCTCAGGACCCAACAGCGTGCAGGCACCCCGCTCACAAACCCCCACCCTCCAACCGGCCCCGAAGAACCGGCGTACTAGTGAGAATCAGTCGCGCTGATGCCATGTCAAATGTTCCACCCACGAGCCCCACCCAGGAACATTCGCCCTGAGCTGGGTCCTCCAACCCGAAGGTTGAGGTGCTCCTTAGAAAGGAGGTGATCCAGCCGCACCTTCCGGTACGGCTACCTTGTTACGACTTAGTCCTAATTACCGATCCCACCTTCGACGGCTCCCCCCACAAGGGTTAGGCCACCGGCTTCAGGTGTTACCGACTTTCATGACTTGACGGGCGGTGTGTACAAGACCCGGGAACGTATTCACCGCAGCGTTGCTGATCTGCGATTACTAGCGACTCCGACTTCATGAGGTCGAGTTGCAGACCTCAATCCGAACTGGGACCGGCTTTTTGGGATTCGCTCCACCTCACGGTATTGCAGCCCTTTGTACCGGCCATTGTAGCATGCGTGAAGCCCAAGACATAAGGGGCATGATGATTTGACGTCATCCCCACCTTCCTCCGAGTTGACCCCGGCAGTATCCCATGAGTTCCCACCATTACGTGCTGGCAACATAGAACGAGGGTTGCGCTCGTTGCGGGACTTAACCCAACATCTCACGACACGAGCTGACGACAACCATGCACCACCTGTTCACGAGTGTCCAAAGAGTCTCCTATTTCTAGGGTGTTCTCGTGTATGTCAAGCCTTGGTAAGGTTCTTCGCGTTGCATCGAATTAATCCGCATGCTCCGCCGCTTGTGCGGGTCCCCGTCAATTCCTTTGAGTTTTAGCCTTGCGGCCGTACTCCCCAGGCGGGGAACTTAATGCGTTAGCTGCGTCACGGAATCCGTGGAAAGGACCCCACAACTAGTTCCCAACGTTTACGGGGTGGACTACCAGGGTATCTAAGCCTGTTTGCTCCCCACCCTTTCGCTCCTCAGCGTCAGTTACGGCCCAGAGATCTGCCTTCGCCATCGGTGTTCCTCCTGATATCTGCGCATTCCACCGCTACACCAGGAATTCCAATCTCCCCTACCGCACTCTAGTCTGCCCGTACCCACTGCAGGCCCGAGGTTGAGCCTCGGGATTTCACAGCAGACGCGACAAACCGCCTACGAGCTCTTTACGCCCAATAATTCCGGATAACGCTTGCGCCCTACGTATTACCGCGGCTGCTGGCACGTAGTTAGCCGGCGCTTTTTCTGCAAGTACCGTCACTTTCGCTTCTTCCTTGCTAAAAGAGGTTTACAACCCGAAGGCCGTCATCCCTCACGCGGCGTTGCTGCATCAGGCTTCCGCCCATTGTGCAATATTCCCCACTGCTGCCTCCCGTAGGAGTCTGGGCCGTGTCTCAGTCCCAGTGTGGCCGGTCACCCTCTCAGGCCGGCTACCCGTCGACGCCTTGGTGAGCCATTACCTCACCAACAAGCTGATAGGCCGCGAGCCCATCCCAGACCGAAAAATCTTTCCAACCCCCACCATGCGATAGAGGCTCATATCCAGTATTAGACGCCGTTTCCAGCGCTTATCCCAGAGTCCAGGGCAGGTTGCTCACGTGTTACTCACCCGTTCGCCACTGATCCCACGAAGCAAGCTCCGTGTTCACCGTTCGACTTGCATGTGTTAAGCACGCCGCCAGCGTTCATCCTGAGCCAGGATCAAACTCTCCATAAAAAAATGATGCTGCAAACAGTCGGAATAAGACCGAAAGCAACGAGTTCAACCATGACCAAAAACGAATATCAAACTGACATCCATGAATTGATCCAAAAAAGACCCCCACCAACCAAAAAATGGTCGACAGAGAAATAAATTGGCATTTGACAAGTGCACGCTGTTGAGTTCTCAAAGATCGGACGCACCAACCAGCACCGGATCTCACGACCCGCTGCCCCGGCTGGGCAACTTCACTATCTTATCCTGCCGAAGCGATCCCGTCAAATCGACCGGAGCTCTCCGAACAAGGTCCCCATCATCCCGCAAGCGGGGCAATCCATGTGTGGATCGTGAGGTGATGGAGGTGGTTCGCTGCTTGAGGGGAGCCAGACCTTCCGGCCTTCCGCTCTACCCTTTGGGGCGAACAACAAGAACATTACGCGGCATCCGGGCCCCCGTCGAATCGAGCCCGCACCCCGGGCGTGTCGCGTGCGCGGCACCGCGAAATCACGGGGATTTCGCCCCACGGGCCAGCGTCGGGTCGACCGTGCCAGCCGCCCGTCGCCGGAGCACCTGCACCAGGACGCAGAGTGCAAGCGTCACGGCGCCCCAGAGGGCACACGCCGGCGGAAGCACGAGGTAGGCGAGGTGCGCGGGAGTGAACTCGGCGTCGAGAGGGCCGAGCACCGTCAGCCCCCACACCCATCCCACCGCGAGGGACACCGGCAGCGAAACCCACCAGGTGCCCCGCACCCAGGGCTGCAAGACGCGGGACAGGGATGGCTCGCCCTTCCGCCGGACGAGCCACACCAGCATCCACATCCCGATGATCGCCAGTCCGATCACGCTCGACCCGTGCTGCAGCCATTTGTACCCCGGCAGCGGGCCCCACTCCGCGTCGAGGGCCCCGATCGCGGTGGTGCCCCACCGTCCCTCGTGAGTGAACAGATCCCAGACGATGTGGCTCACCACCCCGATGGCGAGCGATGCGGCGAGGAGCAGCATCCGCCCCCCCGCAGCGCGGGACGCAGAACCGGGAGCCACGCCGACCGTCTCACGAAGCGCCGGCACGGCGCCGGCGTCCCACTCCCCCGGCAGCCGCGCCGCGAGCCATCGCGGCGAGAGCTCACGCGCGGCCGGCCGCACCACGCAGCGCCAGATGAGCAACAGCCCGAAGGCGAGCGCGACGGTCGCCGGCACCCAGGCGAAGGAGTGCGTGACGCCGTAGTGCAGCGGAAGCCCCCGCACGAAGAGCGGCAGGTCCGGCGTCATCGCGCCGATCGCGATCGCCGCCGAAAGAAGCCGCGTGCGCATGAACGGCAGTGCGACGACCGCGTGGCTCGGCGTGAACGGCACCCGCTATTCCCCTGCCGATGCGGTTGCGGCCCTCATGCCGGGTCAGCCGACGAACAGACCGGCGAGCGTCTTCTTGCCGCGGCGCAGCACCGAGACCCCGCCGGGGAGTGTCCCCGAGACGACGGCCGAGTCGTCCTCGACCTTCGCGCCGTCGAGCGACACACCGCCCTGCGCGATGGCACGACGAGCCTCCGACAGGCTCGACACCAACCCGGTGTCGACGAGCGCCTGCACGACGGGGGTCCCCCGCCCGACCGCCGCATTCGGCAGTTCCTCGAGAGCGTGCCGGAGCGTCGTCGCATCGAGGGCGGCGAGGTCACCCTGGCCGAAGAGGGCCTCGGACGCCGCGATCGCGGCGGCCGCCGCGTCCGTCCCATGCACGAAAGTCGTGACCTCGACAGCCAGGCGCTTCTGCGCGGCGCGGCGGAAGGGCTCCTCGGCGACGAGGCGCTCGTACTCCTCGATCTCGGCGCGCGTGAGGAAGGTGAAGATCTTGAGACGCTGGATCACGTCGGCGTCGTCGGTGTTCAGCCAGAACTGGTACATGCGGTACGGGCTGCACATCGCGGGATCGAGCCAGATCGCGTTGCCCTCGCTCTTGCCGAACTTCGTGCCGTCGCTGTTGGTGATCAGGGGCGTGCCGATGGCGTGAACGTGCGCGCCCTCCACCCGGTGGATGAGGTCCGTGCCGCTCGTGAGATTTCCCCACTGGTCGCTGCCGCCGGTCTGCAGCACACAGCCGTACTGGCGGTACAGCTCGAGGTAGTCCATCCCCTGCAGGATCTGGTAGCTGAACTCGGTATAGCTGATGCCGGCCTCGGAGTTCAGGCGGGCCGCGACCGCGTCCTTCTTGAGCATCGTGCCCACGCGGTAGTGCTTGCCGATGTCGCGCAGGAAGTCGATGGCGCTCAACGGCGCCGTCCAGTCGAGGTTGTTGACGATGCGAGCGGCGTCCTCGCCCTCGAAGCTCAGGAACCGCTCGACCTGCGACTGCAGGTAGCCGACCCACTCGCTCACGGTCTCCTTGGTGTTGAGCGTGCGCTCCGCCGAGGGACGCGGGTCGCCGATGAGGCCGGTCGAGCCGCCGACGAGACCGAGCGGCTTGTGACCGGCGAGCTGCAGGCGGCGCATGAGCAGCAGCTGCACGAGGTTGCCGAGGTGCAGGCTCGGGGCGGTCGGGTCGAAGCCGCAGTAATACGTGATCGGGTCTCCGGCGAGAAGGGCGCGCAGCGCCTCCTGATCGGTGGACACATGCACGAGCCCACGCCACACGATCTCGTCCCACACGTTCTCGAACGCCGGGTCGTTCGCGGGCGCCAGCGCGCGCACAGAAGGGTCCTGTGCGCTCACGACGGTTTCAGACACGCCCGCCAGGCTATCAGCGACGGATGCTGCCTCCTGCCTCTGGATGGTGCGCTTATGCCCGTAGACTTAAGCTCGGTTATCTTGAGCCTGTAGGCTTTCGGTTGAAAAGGCTGGAGGCTAAACTTCGTGTGACTTTAGGTCCCACGCATAAGGAGCGCTCCGTGTTCGTGATCACCAGCGACCAGCGCGACAGCCGCAGGACGGATGACCTCGTCCCGGCAACACTCGTCGCCCTCGGGGCACACACCGGCCGGGGTCTGGCACTCGCACCCGAGCGAACGGCGGGCGACGAGGTGCAGGTGGCCGTCGCCGACCCGGAGGCGGCTCTCACGATCGTGCTCGAACTCACCCGCACGGGCCAGTGGAGCGTCGGTCTCGGCATCGGCACGGTCGAGTCGCCGCTGCCCGATAGCGTCCGCGCCGCCCGCGGCGACGCCTTCGTCAACGCCCGCGACGCCGTCGATCGCGCCAAGAAGGCCACCACGCGACTGGCCATCACCGGCCCGGGGGACGACGACGACGCGGAGGCCCTCGTCCGCCTCCTGGTGGACCTCCGGGACCGGCGCACGACGGAAGGATGGGAGGTGTACGACCTCCTCGCCGAGGGACTCACGCAGCGGGACGCCGCCGTGCGCCTCGGCATCTCGGAGGGCGCAGTGAGCCTGCGGGTGAAGGCCGCCGGGCTGCGAACGGAGGAGGCCGCCGTGCCGGCGCTCACCCGCGTGCTCGCCCGGCTGGATCCGCCCTCCATGCCAGACTGACGGCATGGTCTCCGCCGACGTGCTGCTGATCACCGCGCTCACGATCTTCCTGTTCCTCGCACTGTGCGGGGCGCTCGTGGTCGTGGTGATCAGCCTGCGCAAGCCGACCGACATCCCTCTCATCGTCGCAGGCGCGCTCGTCGTCCTGTCGCTGCTGGCCGTCACCGTGTCGCCGTTCAACGTGCCACTGCTCGCCGGCCTCGGGATCGCGCTCCTCGGCACCGCTCTCGCCGTGCTCGGCGGCAACCCGATCACCCGTCGGGTACTCGAGATCGCCACCCACGGGCGCGTCGAAGAGGGCGACAACGGCGGCATCCTGCTGCGTGCGCCGTCGGCGCCAGGTGACCTCGCCGAAGCCCCGGTGCGGGAGGTGATGCGCGGTGGCACCACGATCGGCTATCTCGAGCGCGTCGCGGTGGCCCTCGGCATCATCGCCGGATTCCCCGAGGCGATCGCGGTCGTCGTGGCACTCAAGGGCATCGGGCGCTTCTCGGAGCTGGCCACCGCCGAGACCCGCGAACGGTTCATCATCGGCACGCTGGCGAGCCTCGTCTGGGCGTGCACCGTGGCGGCGCTCGTGCGGCTCGCGATCTGGTGACCCTCGGGCCCCCCCCCGAGTCACAGACCGAGGCTGTGGGCGGCGGCCTGCACGCGCTCGATCAGCTCGGCGCGCTGCTCCGAGACCCGCACGGGAGCAGTGCCTCCGGCGCCCGTGCGGCTGGCGACCGAACCCTCGACGCTCAGCACCTCCCGCACCTCCGGGGTGAGGTGCGCCGAGACCGTCTCGAGCTGCTCGTCGGTGACCTCGTGCAGCTCGATGCCGTTCTCCTCGCAGACGCGCACCAGCTGGCCCGAGATCTCGTGGGCGTCGCGGAACGGCACTCCGCGCTTGACGAGCCACTCGGCGACGTCGGTGGCGAGCGAGAAGCCCTGCGGCGCCAGCGCCGCCATGCGATCGGTATCGAACCGCAGCGTGGCGACCATCCCCGCGAACGCAGGCAGCACCGTCTCCAGGGTGCGGACCGAGTCGAACACCGGCTCCTTGTCTTCCTGCAGATCGCGATTGTAGGCGAGCGGCAGCGCCTTGAGCGTCGCGAGCAGTCCGGTCAGATTGCCGATGAGGCGCCCGGCCTTGCCGCGCGCCAGCTCGGCGATGTCGGGGTTCTTCTTCTGCGGCATGATGCTCGACCCCGTCGAGTAGCCGTCGTCGAGGGTGACGAAGCCGAACTCCCGGGTGTTCCAGAGGATGATCTCCTCCGCGAACCGCGACAGGTCGATGCCGATGAGGGCAGTGACGAAGGCGAACTCGGCGACGACATCGCGCGCGGCCGTACCGTCGAGGGAGTTCTCTGCCGGACGGTCGAGACCGAGCTCCCGCGCGACCAGCTGCGGGTCGAGGCCGAGCGTGGATCCGGCGAGCGCGCCGCCGCCATAGGGAGACACCGCGGCGCGAACCGACCAATCCCGCAGACGCTCGAGGTCGCGCACCAGTGGCCAGGCGTGCGCCTGCAGATGGTGGGCGAGCAGCACGGGCTGCGCATGCTGCAGATGCGTGCGTCCCGGCATGATCGCGTCGGGGTGGGCTTCGGCCTGAGCGACGAGCGCGTCGACGAGGCGGAGGATCTCGCGCGCGATGGTGCGCGAGTGGTCGAGCAGATACATGCGCACGAGAGTCGCGATCTGGTCGTTGCGGCTGCGGCCCGCGCGCAGCTTCCCGCCGAGTTCCGGCCCGACGGTGGCGATGAGCGCCTGCTCGAGCGCGCCGTGGACGTCTTCATCCGCCGCCGACGGCCGCAGCCTTCCGTCGGTCACGGCCTGGGCCAGCACATCCAGGCCGTCGTGCATGGCCTGCTCCTCTGCGGCGGTGAGGTAGCCCGCCGCCGCGAGCGCCTTCGCGTGCGCGTGCGATCCCGCGATGTCGTAGAGCGCGAGATCCCAGTCGAAGTGGGTCGAGCGGCTCAGCTCCGCCAGTTCCGGCGACGGCCCCGTCGCGAAACGGGCCCCCCACAGCGCGCCTTCGTTGGTTCCGTCGCCCTTCGATTCACTCACTCGACCAGCCTACCGACGCGTCGCGCGCCCCACTGCCGTGGCTCACCCGCCGGAGGGAGGCGGCAGCATCCGCTTCTCCCGTGTGTCCGGTCGGCCCTTCGCGCCGCTACCTGCGCCACAACCGACCGTGTGGGCCGACTCGGGCAGGCGGCGACGGCTTCTCCACAGGCCCCAAGTGCCGCAACCCGCGCCGCAAGCGACCGCACGGGCCAACCCAGGACCAGCGCACCCTGCCGCGCGTCAGCGGGGCGCGCGTCAGTGGCGGCCGGCCGGGACGGCGAAACGGGACGCCACGTCGACGACCGTCTCGAGGGGCCCTCGGCCGATCAGGAGCGCCCACGCCGTGCACAGCACGATCGTCGCGATCGTCAGCGGCCAGAACGGGTCGAGGTCGCGGAACCCCGCCAGGTCGCCGACGCGATCCAGCGTCGCGCCCGCAACGACGGCCCACACGACCAGCTGGAGCGTGTACGCCGTGAGCGGCATGGCGCCTACCGCCCGCAGCGGAAGCACGACCCAGGTCACCGGCGTGCGGCACAGCAGCAGGCACACCCCCAGCACGGCGAGCGCGAACCCGCCGGACCCGACCACCTCGAGCAGACCCGTGGAGTGCGCTCGGGCGGTCCACAGTGCCCCCAGGTACGTCGCGGTCTCAGCCTCGGGGTCGCCGCCGGCGCCCGCATCCGCCGCATATGCGAAGGCCGCGAGGGCCGCGCCGGCACCGAGGAGCCACAGCTGCACGCGGAGCCGGCTGAGGCCCGCCCTCGCGACGCCGAGACCCGCGACGACGAACGCGACCCACGTTGTGAACGGGTAGTGCCAGCCGATGGTCTTCGACAGGGCATCGCCGAGAGGCGTGCTCCAGAAGGGCGGCGCGTCCAGGACCACCTGCGCGAACGGCATGACGATGGCGAGCGCACCTGCCAGCGGCAGCAGCACACGCGCGGGCAACGACGTCAAGGGCAGCGCCAGCAGGAACATCAGCGCGTACGCGGGCAGGATCACGAACACCGGTACGCCGGTGAGGATGAGCAGGATGCCGAGGACCCAAAGGAGTCCCGCTCTTACGGCGAGCCGCCCCCGCGCAGTCATCATGGCGGCGGGGGGAAGCGGCACCCGTCCCCCGGTCACCAGGCCGATCGACACGCCGGCGAGCGTGGCGAAGAGGATGGAGGACCGGCCGTCCACGAGGGCGATCCAGGTGCCCGGCGTTCCCCAGTCGAAGGGGTCCGTGATCCAGAGCAGATGCGCCGCGAACATGCCGAGCACCGCCAGGCCGCGCGCCAGGTCGACGCCGGCGAGACGCGCGCCACCGTTGAGTCGCTCCAGCCGCGACGCGAGCCGACCCGCATCAGCCGACGCGAGGCGTTGCCGCTCGCTGCGCTCGCTCAACGCCCCGGGGCCTCTCGCGGCCTCTGCTCAGTCCTGGCGGAGGAGCCAGACGAGGAGCGCCTTCTGAGCGTGCAGACGGTTCTCCGCCTCGTCCCACACGACGCTCTGCGGCCCGTCGATCACCTCGGCATCGACCTCGTAGCCGCGGTCGGCGGGCAGGCAGTGGATGAAGACGGCGTCGCTCTTCGCGAGGCCCATCAGCTCCTGCGTCACCTTGTACGCGCCGAGGTCGCGCAGGCGCTCGAGCTTCTCCTCCTCCTTGCCCATCGACACCCAGGTGTCGGTGACGATGACATCGGCACCCGCTGCCGCCTCGTTCGGGTCGGTGTAGAGCGTGACCGAGCCCCCGGTCTCGGCGGCACGGCGATCGGCGTCGGCGATCACGTCGTCGCGCGGTGCATAGGCCTCGGGCGACGCCACGCGCACGTGCATGCCCGCGGTGACGCCGGCCAGCACGTACGAGTGCGCCATGTTCGACTTGCCGTCGCCGAAGAACGCCAGGGTGAGCCCTTCGAGCTCGCCCTTGTGCTCCTTGATCGTGAGCAGATCGGCGAGCAGCTGGCACGGGTGGAAGTCGTCGCTCAGCGCGTTGACGACCGGCACGCGCGTTCCCTGCGCCATCTGCTCCAGGCCCGCCTGCGCATACGTGCGCCACACGATCGCGGCGACCTGCCGCTCGAGCACGCGCGCCGTGTCGGCAGGGGTCTCCTTGCCGCCGAGCTGGCTGTTGGCGGTCGAGATGATGAGCGGCGAGCCGCCGAGGTCGGCGATGCCCACCGCGAACGACACGCGGGTGCGCGTCGAGGACTTGTCGAAGATCACCGCGACGGTCTGCGGGCCCTCGAGCGGCTTGAGTTTCCAGCGGTCCTTCTTGAGAGCGACCGCGAGCTCGAGGATCTCGTTCTGCTCGCTCTGGGTCAGGTCGTCGTCGCGGAGCAGGTGGCGGGTCATGCGGAGACCTCCGTGCTCGTGCCGGACGCCGTCGAGGCATCGATCACGAGTGCGTCCTCGACGGTCCGCAGCGCCGCGGTGAACAGCTCGATGAACTCGTCGATCTCGACATCGCCGATCGTGAGGGCCGGCACGAGCCGGATCGTCTCGTCGTTGGGCGCGTTGATGACGAGGCCGTGCTCCTGGGCGGCCGCCACGAGAGCCTTGGACACCGGATGCTTCAGACCCACGCCGATCAGCAGCCCGAGGCCGCGGCATCCGGCGATCAGCGGTGAGTCGATCCCCTCGATCGCCGCGCGCAGCTGCTCGCCGCGCTCGGCCGCGTTCCGGACCAGGTCGGCCCGCTCGATCTCGCTGAGCACTGCGCCCGAGACCGCGGTGCCGAGCGCGTTGCCGCCGAACGTCGAGCCGTGGGTTCCGGGGTAGAAGAGCTCGCTCGCCGGGCCGTACGTGATGAGCGCGCCGATCGGGAAGCCGCCGCCGACGCCCTTGGCGACCGTGATGGCGTCGGGGGTGATGCCCTCGTGCTGGAAGGCGAACCACTCCCCCGTGCGGCCGGCGCCCGTCTGGATCTCGTCGACGATCAGCAGCGCGCCGTGACGCGCGGTGATCTCGCGCGCGGCCCTCAGGTATCCCTCCGGAAGCGGCAGGACTCCGGCCTCGCCCTTCACCGGCTCGACGAAGAGCGCGGCGACGCGGTCGTCGATGGCGGCCTCGAGCGCCTCCACGGTCGAGTCGATGAACTCGACGCCCGGCGTCATCGGGAGGAAGGGCTCCTGCATGTACGGCTTGCCGGTGAGCGCGAGCGTGCCCATGGTGCGGCCGTGGAAGGCGTCGGTGAGCGCGAGAATGCGCGGGCGGTCGGCACCGCCGTGCAGGCGCGCCAGCTTGAACGCGGCCTCGTTGGCCTCGGCGCCGGAGTTGCCGAAGTACACCCGCCCCTCGTCGCCCGTGCCGGCGAGGCGCTTGAGCGTCGCCGCGAGCGCGAGCTGGGGCGGCGTGGCGAAGTAGTTCGACACGTGCGCGAGCGTCGCCGCCTGACTCGCGATCGCGTCGACGAACACCGGGTGCGCGTGGCCGAGGGAGTCCACCGCGATCCCGGCGAGGAAGTCCAGGTAGCGCTTGCCGCCGTCGTCCCACAGGTACGAGCCCTCGCCCCGCACGAACATCTGCATGCGCGGGCCGAAGCTCTTGACGAGGTCGCGCCCCGCATCGTCCTGCCACGTCATCCGAGCACCACCTCTGTTCCGATTCCCTTGCTGGTGAAGATCTCCACGAGCACCGAGTGCGGCACCCGCCCGTCGATGATGGCGGCGGTCTCCACGCCGCCCTCGACGGCTTCCAGGCACGCCGTCATCTTGGGGATCATGCCCGACTCGAGCTTCGGCAGCATCGCGCGCAGCTCGGTGGAGTTCAGGTGCGACACGAGCGAGTCGCGGTTGGGCCAGTCGGCGTAGAGACCGGCGACGTCGGTGAGCACCACGAGCTTCGCGGCCCCGAGGGCGACCGCGAGGGCGGATGCTGCGGCATCCGCGTTGACGTTCAGCGAGTGTCCCGGGTGATCGAGGTCGGGAGCGATGCTCGACACCACAGGGATGCGGCCCGCCTCGATCTGGTCGAGCACGGGCTGCGGATCGACCTGCACGACATCGCCGACGCGCCCGAGATCGTGCTCGACGCCCTCGATGACCACGCCGCGACGACGGCCGCCGAAGAGTCCGGCGTCCTCGCCGCTGAGACCCGTCGCCACGGGTCCGTGGGCGTTGATCTTGGAGACCAGCTGCGGGTTGATCTGACCGGTGAGCACCATTCGCACCACCGAGATCGCCTCGGTCGAGGTGACGCGGTAGCCGCCCTTGAACTCGCTCGGGATCGCGAGGCGGTCGAGCATCGACGAGATCTGCGGGCCGCCGCCGTGCACCACGACGGGCTTGACCCCGACGTAGCGGAGGTAGGCGATGTCGGCGGCGAAGGCATCCTGCAGCTCTTCGCTCACCATCGCGTTGCCGCCGTACTTCACCACGACGACCTGGTCGCGGAACCGCCTGAGCCACGGCAGCGACTCGATGAGGGTCACCGCCCGGGCGCTCGCTTCGCCGGGATCGGTCTCTTGCAGATCGGTCATGAGGCCTGCTTGATCATGAGGAGTACGCGCTGTTCTCGTGGACGTAGTCGTGGGTGAGGTCGTTGGTGAGGATCGTCGCCGACGCCGCGCCCACCTTGAGGTCGATGATGAGGTCCGTCGCCCGCGGCGTCAGGTCGACGGCCTCCCGCGGTGCGTCGGGGCCGCCCTGCGAGCACACGCGCACGCCGTTCATCCACACGTCCACGTCGTAGGGGTCGAACGCGGCCCGCGTGGTGCCGATCGCGGCGAGCACCCGCCCCCAGTTGGGGTCGTTGCCGAAGATCGCGGCCTTGAAGAGGTTGTTGCGGGCGACCGAGCGGCCGACCTCGACGGCGTCCTCCTCCGACGCGGCATTCGTCACACGGATGGTGATGTCGTGGCTCGCGCCCTCGGCATCCCCCTGCAGCTGCTGCGCGAGGTCCAGACAGACGCCGGCCAGCGCGGCATCGAACGCCTCCGGGTCGGGCGTGACGCCGGAGGCGCCGCTCACCAGGAGCGTGACCTGGTCGTTCGTCGACATGCAGCCGTCGGAGTCCAGCCGGTCGAACGTACGGGCGGTGGCCGCGCGCAGCGCCGCGTCGGCCCGGGCCGCGTCGAGCACGGCATCGGTGGTGATCACCACGAGCATCGTGGCGAGGCCGGGGGCCAGCATCCCGGCTCCCTTGGCCATGCCCCCGATCGACCAGCCGTCCCCCGTCGCGACTGCGCGCTTCGGCCGGGAGTCGGTGGTCATGATGGCGAGGGATGCCGCCTCCCCGCCGTCGGCGGACAGTGCGGCGATCGCCTGCTCGGTGCCTTCGAGCACCTTGCCGCGGAACACCTCGTCGCCGGAACCGATGAGGCCGGTCGAGCACACCAGGATGTCGCCCGCGCTCACATCCAGGAGCTCGGCGGCCTTCTCAGCGGTCTGGTGGGTGGTCTGGAAGCCGAACGACCCGGTGAAGCAGTTGGCGCCCCCCGAATTCAGCACGACCGCCTCGACGACGCCGTCGCGGATGACCTCCTGAGACCAGAGGATCGGGTTCGCCTTGGCACGGTTGCTCGTGAAGACGGCGGCGCCGACCTTGAGCGGGCCGCGGTTCACGACGACGGCGACATCGGGCTTTCCGGTCGACTTGAGACCGACGGCGACGCCCGCTGCCTCGAATCCCTGGGGCGCGGTGACGCTCACGGGGCTACTCCGTTCACGGTGAGCGCGGTGCCCTCGGGGAGGCCCAGCGCGATGTTCATGGACTGCACGGCCGCACCGGCAGTGCCCTTGACGAGGTTGTCGACGGCGGTGACGACGACCACGCGGTTGGCGTCGCGGTCGATCGCGAGGCCCATCAGCGCCGTGTTCGCACCCAGCACGTCGGCGGTGCGCGGGAACTGCCCGGCCGGCAGGAGCTGCACGAAGGTCTCGCCGTCGTAGGCCGCCTCCCACGCCGCGCGGACCTGGTCGTCGGTCGCGCCGGGCGCGATGGGCGCGGTCGAGGTGGCCAGGATTCCCCGCGACATCGGTACGAGCACGGGAGTGAAGGAGATCCCGATCCGTCCCTGAGCACCGGCGCCGCGGAGCGCCTGCGCGATCTCGGGGATGTGACGGTGCGTACCGCCCACCGCGTAGGGGTTGGCCGTGCCGAGGATCTCGGCGGCGAGCAGGTTCGTCTTGAGGCTCTTGCCGGCGCCCGACGGGCCGACGGCCAGCACCGTCACGATGTCGGACGGGTCGATCACGCCCGCCGAGACGCCCGGTGCGAGCGAGAGCGAGACGGTCGAGGCGTTGCAGCCGGGAGCGGCGATGCGGGATGTCGCGACCAGGCGCTCGCGCTGCTTGCCGCCCTCTACGGTGAGCTCGGGGACGCCGTACGCCCACGGGTCGTGGAACTCGCCCCCGTAGAAGCGGTCCCAGTCCGCCTGCGTGGTGAGGCGGTGGTCGGCACCGGCGTCGATGACCAGCGGCACGTCGCCGAGGGCGTCGGTGTACTGGCCCGACTGCCCGTGCGGCAGCGCCAGGAAGACGATGTCGTGGCCGGCGAGCACCTCCGGGGTGGTCTGCTCCAGGGTCAGATGCGCGAGTGAGCGCAGGTGCGGCTGGTGCTGGATGAGCGGCTGTCCCGCGTTGGAATGCGCGGTCACGGTGCGGATCTCGACGTCGGGATGCGCGGCGAGGATCCGCAGGATCTCGCCGCCCGCATAGCCGGATGCGCCGGAGACGGCGACCGAATATGTCATGGATTCCACCTTAGAGTCTGGGGCTGGGAGCCGGAGACGGCGACGCCCGCTCGCAGACGTCCATGACAGGACGGCGTGCGGGGTCGCCTAGAATCGGCGCTGGTCCAGACGGCGTCGGCGCGCGGGAGCGACGCTCGCCAGGTGGGTCGGCACGCTCAGCAACCGCGGGAAGTGCGGGAGCGTCGCCGAAGCCATGCGCCGACGATAGCCGCTGCCGCGAAGCATTGCCAAATCGGCCGGGTCGCGGCATCCGTGATTCCGGCCGTCTCCCGCCCGCCTTCTCGTGCCCGCATCATGTGATCTCGCCGAGACCACATGTCATATGCGCCTTCATCGTGTGCTCTCGGCGAGAACACGGGAAGTCGTCGGGGCCGGTCAGGACTGGAGCTCGTGCAGCAGCGCCAGCTCGTCCTCGCGCGCGAGACCGGCGCGACGCTCGCGTTCGAGGCCGCGCTCACGCTCGTCGGCCAGGGTGCGTTCGAGCGTGTCGCGCAGTGGGCGGAAGCGGCCGCCCAGAAGACGGTAGGCGGCGTTCGCGCGCGTCCAGAATCCCGGCATGCCCACCGGCAGCCACAGCGGCAGGGACCGCGGACCCATCCAGTAGGCGACGTCGTGCTCCTCGAGCCAGGCGTCGGCCGCCGGCACCACCGAGCCGGTGTGACCGGCCACGCGCCGGGCTTCGGCGAGCAGCGCGTCGAGGTCGATCGGGTCCCCCACGGCGTTCGCCACACCCGTCCACCGCTCCTGCCCGATCGCCTGGACGAAATCGGCCAGGTCGTCGACGTCGATCACCTGTGCGCCGCGCCCCCGCCCATCCGGCGTCAGCACCTCGGCACCGGCTGCGAGCGCGAACCGCCCGACCCAGTACCCGAACCGGTCCGTGGGGTCGCCGGGCCCGACGATGAGCCCCGGACGCACGACGGCCGCCCGGAATCCGAGCGCGGAGCGGACGGATGCCTCGGCCCGCGCCTTCGCGCGGCCATAGTCCTCCTCCTCGCCGGGCGGGGCGGGTGCGAGCAGCTCCGCCGATTCGTCGGCGCCCGTGTCGTCGCTCGACGCGTAGACCGACACGGTGGAGATGTACGTCCAGTGCCGGGCGCGCTCGCCCAGCGCCTCCAGCGCCGCCTCGACGTGCGCGGGACTCGACGACACGTCGACGACCTCGTCCCAGTCGCGGCGAGCGACCTGGTCGTAGGCATCCTCCCGCTCGCGGTCGCCGACGACGAGCGTCGTCCCGTACGGCGCTTCGCGACCGCCTCGGGCGAGGCAGGTGACGGCCGCTCCGGCATCCGCCCACCGCGTCGCGATCCGACCGCTCAGCCATCCCGTTCCGCCCAGCACCAGCACGTCGGTCATGATCACACCCAACCAGACACTGCGGCCGTGGTGCCCGCTCCGCGCCGCAGCGCGAAGCATCGCCGCCGAGACGACGCGACCTACTCCCGCAGGATCGCGCCGAACCGCTCGGCCGCCACGGTGACGCCTGCGAGCTTCGCCTCGGTCGCCTCGGCGGCCGTGAGCGTGCGGTCAGGGGCACGGAAGCGCAGCGCGAACGTGAGGCTCTTGCGCCCCTCGGGCACGCCCGGGCCGCGATAGTCGTCGACGAGGCGCAGCGACTCGAGCAGCTCACCCGATCCTTCGACCAGCGCCGCTCGCACCTCGGCGGCGGGCACGTCCGCGGCCAGGACGAGCGAGACGTCCTGGGTCGCCGCCGGGAAGCCCGAGAGCGACGCGGCGACGACCTTCTCACCGGCGAGGGAGAGGGTGAGGTCGAGATCGAGCTCGGCGACGATCACGTGACCCGGGAGGTCGGAAGCCTCGGCCACGGCAGGCAGCAGCTCGCCGACGTAGCCGACCTCCGTCCCCCCGACGGCGAGCACGCCCGTGCGACCCGGGTGCAGCGCGGCGCGCTCACCCTGGGTCACATCGATCGAGACTCCGGCGGCCGCCGCGATGGTGCGGATGGCGTCCAGGGCGTCCGCCACGTCCGCCGTCACCGGTGCCACACCGGGCTGCTTGGCGACGATGCTCCCGGTCAGGAGGATCGCCACGTAGCGGTGCTGCGGCGGGATCGATTCGTTCAGCTCGGCGAGCGTCGCCGCATCCGGCCGCACCGCCAGCGGGGGCACGAACGACGTGCCGTACCGCACGCCCGGCTTCGGAAGGAACACCACGCCGACCTCGAACAGCGACAGGTCGGTGAGACCGCGCGCGACATTGCGGTGCGCGACCTGCAGCAGACCGGGCACGAGCGAGCGCCGCAGGAAGGGCGACTGGCCGTCGAGAGGGTTGGCCAGCTTCACGCTCGGGAGGTGCTCGCCCGACGGCGAGCCGTGCAGGTCGTTCTGCTCCTCGGTGGTGAAGCCGAACGAGGGCGTCTCGACGTAGCCGGCGGCCGCGAGGGCGTTGGCCACTCGGCGCCGGCCCTGCTGGGCTGCGGTGAGGCCGCGCCCCGATGGCGGCAGCGGGAGCACCGACGGAATGCGGTCGTAGCCCTCGATGCGGGCGACCTCCTCGGCGAGGGTCCACTTGTCGGTGAGGTCGGGACGCCACGACGGCGGGATGACCTGCCACCCGGCGGCGTCGTCCTCGGCCTCGACGACCTCGCAGCCGATGAGGCGCAGCGCCGCCTCGATCTGCCCGGGCGTGTAGTCGACGCCGATCAGGTGCTGCACGAAGGTCGGCGGAAGCTCGATGCCCGGGATGTCGACCTCGGCGAAGAGCGCCGCGCCGTACTCGTCGTCGCTCGTGCCCCCGGCGTACTCGACCATGAGGTCGGCGACGCGGCGCGCCGCGACGAACGGGATGAGCGGGTCGACGCCCCGTTCGAAACGACGGGATGCCTCGCTCGGCAGCTTGTGCCGCCGGGCGGTGCGCGCGATCGACACGGTGTCGAAGATCGCGGCCTCGATCAGCACGTTGCGCGTCGTGTCGCTCATCTCGGTGGTGCCGCCTCCCATCACGCCGGCGAGACCGATGGGGCCGGACTCGTCGGTGATGAGGAGGTCCTCGGGGTCGAGGGTGCGCACCTTGCCGTCGAGCGTCTGAAGCTTCTCTCCGGGCGTCGCCCGCCGCACCGTGATGCCCCCCTGGAGCCGGTCGAGGTCGTAGCCGTGGATCGGCTGGCCGAGCTCGAGCATCACGTAGTTCGTGACGTCGATCAGGATGCCCAGCGAGCGGATGCCGGCGAGCGCCAGGCGCGCGATCATCCAGGCCGGCGTCGGCTTGGTCGGATCGACGTCGCGCACCACGCGGGCCACGAACTCGGTGACGCCGGCGCGGCCCCTGATGGGTTCGAGGTCGCCCGCGCTCACGGGGAAGCCGGAGCCGGGAGCGATTTCCTCCCAGGGGCGGTCGGCCGGGTCCCGGAACGGGGCGCCGGTCGAGTGGGAGTACTCGCGGGCCACGCCGCGGATCGACAGCGCGTACCCGCGGTCGGGCGTGACGTTGATCTCGACAGCCACGTCGTCGAGGCCGAGGAGCTCGATGGCATCGGTGCCGACGGGCGCGTCGAGGCCGAGCTCGATGAGGCGCAGGATGCCGCTGTGCTCCTCGCCCAGGCCGAGTTCACGGGCTGACGCGATCATGCCGTCGGACACGTGGCCGTACGTCTTGCGCGCCGCGATGGGGAACGGCCCGGGCAGCACCGCGCCGGGAAGCGTGACCACGACCTTGTCGCCGGCGAAGAAGTTCCGGGCACCGCACACGATGCCGTGCACGGCGTCACCGCCGTCGGCGGCCGTCTCGCCCTCGGGGGCCACGCGCACCTGACACCAGCGGATCGTCTTGCCGTTGGACTGCGGCTCCTCGACGAAGTCGAGCACCTCGCCGACCACGATCGGGCCCTGCAGCTCGAAGCGGTGCACGTCCTCCTCTTCGAACCCGACGCGCACGAGCGCCGCCAGGACGTCCTCGGGCGTCGTGCCCGCCGGGACGTCGACGTACTCACGCAACCACGAAAGCGGGACGCGCATCAGACCACCATTCCGAACTGCTCGCTGAAGCGGACATCGCCCTCGGCCATGTCCCGCATGTCCTGGACGTCGCTGCGGAACATGAGCGTGCGCTCGATGCCCATGCCGAACGCGAAGCCCGAGTACTCCTCCGGGTCGATCCCCGCCGCGCGCAGCACGTTCGGGTTGATCATCCCGCAGCCTCCCCACTCGATCCATCGCGCTCCGCCCTTGAAGGTCGGGTGCCACAGGTCGAGCTCCGCCGACGGCTCGGTGAACGGGAAGTAGTTGGCGCGGAACCGGGTCTTGGCCTCCGGTCCGAAGAGCACGCGCGCGGCGTGGTCGAGCGTGCCCTTGAGGTGGGCCATCGTGATGCCCTTGTCGACGACGATGCCCTCGAACTGCGTGAAGACGGGAAGATGCGTCGCGTCGAACTCGTCGGTGCGGTAGACCCGCCCGGGGCACAGTGCGTACAGCGGCAGATCCCGCTCGAGCATCGAGCGCACCTGCACCGGGCTCGTGTGCGTGCGCATGACGAGATGACGCTCCACCGGGTCGACGAAGAAGGTGTCCTGCATCTGACGCGCAGGGTGGTCGACGTCGAAGTTCAGCGCGTCGAAGTTGAACCACTCGTGCTCGAGTTCCGGACCCTCCGCGATCTCCCACCCCATGCCGACGAAGATGTCGGCGATCTGTTCCTGCAGAAGGGAGATCGGATGCCGCGCCCCCACGCGCGCGCGAGCCGCGACGGCGGTGATATCGATGCGCTCGGACTCCAGCCGGGCGGCCGTCTCGGCCGCAGCGAGCTGCTGCTCGCGGGCGGCGAACGCCTGGTTCACGCGAGCGCGCGCCTGGCCGACGAGCTTGCCGAACTCGGCCTTCTTGTCGCTGGGCACGTCGCGCAGCCGCGCGTTGAGCTTCGCCAGCGGCGAGCCCTCGGCGGAGTGGGCGGACCGGACGGCTTTGAGCGCCGCGGTGTCGGCAGCGCCGGCGATGGCCTCGAGGGCGGCGTCGACGGCGGCGTTCACCGCCTCGGGCGTGATCTCTGCCGGAGTGTTCGGGGCAACGTCAGACACGAGAGACGAGTCTACCGACGGGCGATGCCCTGCTCCGCCCCGCAGATGCTACGCAGTGCTGCCGGGATCGAACTTGCCGATGCCCTTCTGCGCGGCGATCAGCTCCGTGTCGGTCGTCGGCGCATTCCCCTGGCCCGGACCCATGCCCGCCCCGGCCACACCGCTGGTCTTCGGGGAGCGGCGCAGTCGCTTCTCCACGGTGTACGCCACGTACGACAGCGCGAGGCAGAGCATGACGTAGATCGTGCCCGCGACGAGCGCCGCCGGGATCAGCGGCGACCCGAGCACGGCGTTCGACCCGAGCAGACGTGCGAAGTAGAGCAGCTCGGGGTACGTGATGATGAAGCCGAGTGCGGTGTCCTTGAGCGTCACGACGAGCTGGGCGATGATCACGGGCATCATGGCACGGATCGCCTGCGGCATCAGGATCAGGCGCATGACGCCGGCCTTGCGGAGGCCGATGGCGTACCCCGCCTCCCTCTGCCCGCTCGGCAGCGATTCGACGCCGGCGCGGATGACCTCCGCCAGCACGGAGCCGTTGTAGGCGATGAGTGCGATGACGACCGCCCAGTAAGAGCTCATCTTGATGCCGATCACGGGCAGGCCGTAGTACAGCAGGATCATGAAGATCAGCACCGGGATCGCCCGGAACACCTCGGTCACGCCGGTGATCGGCATCCGCACCCACGCGTGATCCGACAGCCGGCCGATCGCGAGCACGAAACCCAGGATCAGTGCGCCCACGGATGCCACGGCGAAGGCCGCGAGGGTGCGCAGGGTCGCCAGACCGAACTGCTCCCAGATGCGCGTGAAGGTGAACGCGTACCACTTCTCGGGGGTGAACTGCCCGGTGACCCAGAAGCGCCACAGCACCCAGCCCAGGACGGCGAGGACGATCAGCACGGTGACCGCACCGAGGATGCGGTTGCGGACGATCGCCCGGGGACCCGGGACGTCGTACAGGACCGAACTCATCGCGCCACCCTCCATCGGTTCTCGAGTACTCGCTGCAGCCAGGCCAGCAGCAGCACCATCACGACGAAGAAGACCATGACCCACACGATGGTGAGGAGCTGGTTCTCGCCGTTCTCGCTCATCTCCGCGCGGATGTTTCCGAGGTTCACGACCGAGAATCCGGCGGCCACCGTCGTGTTCTTCAGCAGTGCGATGAAGACGCTCATCATCGGCGGGATGACCGAGCGCGCCGCCTGCGGGAGCACCACGAGCGACATGACCTGCCCGAACGTCAAGCCCAGAGCGCGGGCAGCCTCGGCCTGGCCCACCGGGACGGTGTTGATGCCGGAGCGGATCGTCTCGGCCACGTAGGTGGCCGTGTAGATCCCGAGCGCGCACACCGCGAGCACCAGGAAGTTCGCTCGACCGGGCACGAGGAGCGGCACGCAGAACGCGAAGAAGAACATCACCAGCGTGAGCGGGGTGTTGCGGATCCAGTTCACGTACACGGTTCCGATGGCGCGGGCCACCGGAATGGGCGACACGCGCATGGCGCCGACGATGACGCCCAGCACGATTGCGATCACGCCGCCGCCGAAGAACAGCACCAGTGTGCCGACCAGCGCGTCCCGCCAGACGTCGGGATAGTCGGTGAGGATGTTCACCGGCGCGTCCTCCTCCTCGGATGAGGTGGCGGCACCCGGATCACGCCGGATGCCGCCACCGTCGGTTGTCAGTCGACCGGGTCGACGGCCGGCTGGTCGGGCTCGACGCCGGCGGCGCCGAGGTTGTTCTCGAAGATCGCCTCCCACGTGTCGCCGCCGTCGGTGAACAGTTCGTTCACGAACTCGACGAACGCCGTGTCGCCCTTCTGGATGCCGACGCCGTAGCGCTCCTCGCTGAACACGTCGCCCACGACCTTGAGGTTGTCAGGATCCTGCGCGGCATAGCCGATGAGGATCGCCTCGTCCGTCGTCACGGCATCCACCTGCCCGCTCTTGAGCTGCTCGACGCACTGCGAGTACGTGTCGAACTCGGTGGTGGTGGCTTCCGGGTATTCGTCCTTGATCCGCTGGATCGATGTCGATCCGGTCGCCGAGCAGACGTTCTTGCCCGCGAGGTCGTCCGGCCCCTCGATGTCGTCGTTGTCAGCGGCGACGAGCAGACCCTGCCCGGTGACGAAGTAGGGCCCGGCGAAGGAGATCTGCTCCTTGCGCTTGTCGGTGATCGAGTAGGTGCCGACGTAGTAGTCGATGTCGCCGTTCACGATCGCCTGCTCACGGTTGGCCGACGGAATCGCCGTGAACTCGATCTTGTCTTCGTCGTAGCCGAGCGACGCGGCGATCCAGCGCGCGATGTCGACGTCGAAGCCGGTGCGCTCCCCGGTCGTGGGGTCGAGGTAGCCGAGGCCCGGCTGGTCTTCCTTCACGCCGATCTTGACCGAGCCGCGCTCGGAGATCGCGTCGAATGTGGGGCTGCCGTCGATGCTGACATCGGTGGCCACCTCCCAGGGCGTGCTCGAGGTCTCCTCATCGCCGGCATCGCCCTCGTCCGTCGACGTCGTGCCGGGCGTGCCGCTGTTGCACGCCGTCAGCGCGAGCGCTGCGATCGCGATTCCCGCGAGCGCGCCGCCCATCCTGAGCTTTCGCATGTGATCCTCCAGGTCCGTTCCGTGTGTTTCTTCGTTCGCCGCACCGGTGCGGGCGCGGACGTCAGTGGGTGAGGAGCTTCGACAGGAAGTCCTTCGCGCGATCCGAGCGCGCGTTGGTGAAGAACTCCTCCGGCGTCGCCTCCTCGACGATCTGCCCGTCGGCCATGAAGACCACGCGGTCGGCGGCCTTGCGGGCGAACCCCATCTCGTGGGTGACGACGATCATCGTCATGCCGTCCTGCGCGAGGCCGACCATGACGTCGAGCACCTCGTTGATCATCTCGGGGTCGAGCGCACTGGTCGGCTCGTCGAAGAGCATGACCTTCGGCTCCATGGCGAGGGCCCGCGCGATGGCGACCCGCTGCTGCTGACCGCCCGACAGCTGAGCGGGCAGCTTGCCCGCTTGATGGCCGACGCCCACGCGGTCCAGCAGTCGCTTGGCCAATGCCTCGGCCTCAGCCTTCTTCATGCCCTTCACCTTCATCGGGCCGAGAGTGACGTTGTCGAGGATCGTGAGATGCGCGAACAGGTTGAACGACTGGAAGACCATGCCGACGTCGGCTCGCAGCGCCGCGAGCGCCTTGCCCTCCTTCGGCAGTTCCTTGCCGTCGATCGTGATCGTGCCGCTCGTGATCGTCTCGAGGCGGTTGATCGTCCGGCAGAGCGTCGACTTGCCCGAGCCGGAGGGCCCGATGACGACGACCACTTCACCGCGATTGACGGTGAGATCGATGTCTTTCAGCGCCTGGAAGTCGCCATAGTGCTTCTGGACGTTGGTGATCTGGACCAGCGGGTCGCCGCGGCGAACGGAGATGTTGCTCGTTCGCGGCGCACTGTCGTCAGGCGTCATAGCCTCACCCTAGAGCGGGGCTCCGACGGGGTGCCAGCCCTTGCCCGCGTCTTTACCGTGTTGTAACAGCGACGGAACGCTCAGCCCGCGGCGCGCTGCGCGAACGCCGTCTCGTAGAGGCAGACGCTGGCGGCGGTGGCGAGGTTCAGCGACTCCGCGGCACCATAGATGGGCAGCCGCAGCGAGAGGTCGGCGAGGGCGAGGGCTTCCTCGTCGAGGCCGCGCGCCTCGTTGCCGAACAGCCAGGCGGTCGGCTCGGCGAGCAGGTCGCGCGAGGCCAGGAAGTCCGCTCCCCCCACGTCGGCGGCGATGATCCGCACCCCGGCGGCACGGGCCTTCTCGACGGCGGCGGCGAGATCCACGCCGACCGCGACCGGAACGTGGAAGAGCGACCCCGTCGTCGCGCGGACGACTTTGGGGTTGTAGGGGTCAACGGTGCGGCCCGTGAGGATCACCGCGTCCGCTCCTGCCGCGTCGGCCGCGCGGATGATCGTGCCCAGGTTGCCGGGGTCGCGGACCTCCTCGCAGATGGCCACGAGCCGGGGGGATGCCGCGAACACCTCTCTCACGGAGGTCGGCGACTGCCGCGCCACGGCGACGATGCCCTGCGGCGTGACCGTGTCGGCCATCGCGTCGAGCACCGCCTCGGTGGTGTACACGACCTCGAGGCCCGCCTCCTCGGCTGCGTTCCTCACGTCGGTGTGCTTCTCGAGCGCGGTCGGTGTCGCGAAGATCTCCACGAGCGTGTCAGGCCGGTAGGCCAAGGCCTCGCGCGCCGCCTGGGGACCCTCGAGGAGGAACAGTCCCGTCTCCTGACGAGCGCTGCGCTTCGTCAGCTTCGCGACGGCGCGGACACGCGGAGAGCGAGGGTTCTCGAGCACGGCATCAGTCTAGGGTCGCGGCATCCGCGTTTCGTCTCGCCCTCCCCAGCGGACGAGGAACGAGCCGTGTCAGAGGCACCGCCCTGCCAACCGAACGGCGAAGGGCGCCCTCCGCGCGGAGGACGCCCTTCGTGGAGGGATGATCTCGATACGCGCGCTTCGCGCCTGACTCGGACCGTCGGCCGGTGTTATCAGGCGCTCTTCGGAGCGTTGACGTTCTCGGGCAGCGCCTTCTTGGCGGTCTGGACGAGCGACGCGAAGGTCTTGGGCTCGTTCACCGCGAGCTCGGCGAGCATGCGGCGGTCGACCTGCACGCCCGCGAGGCCGAGGCCCTGGATGAAGCGGTTGTACGTGATGCCGTTCTGGCGGGCAGCGGCGTTGATGCGCTGGATCCACAGACGGCGGAAGTCGCCCTTGCGCTTGCGGCGGTCGCGGTACGCGTAGACGAGCGAGTGGGTGACCTGCTCCTTCGCCTTGCGGTACAGACGCGAACGCTGGCCCCGGTAACCGGAGGCGCGCTCGAGGATGACGCGACGCTTCTTGTGGGCGTTGACCGCCCGCTTGACTCTAGCCATTTCTTGATGTTCCTAACTTGCGTCGGCGCGCGTCAGCGGCCGAGGAGCTTCTTCGCGACCTTGGCGTCGCCCGGGGCGAGCACCTGCTCCTGCGACAGGCGGCGGGTACGGCGGCTGGGCTTGCCCTCGAAGTTGTGGCGGAGGTTCGCCTGCTGCTTCATGAGCTTCCCGCTGCCGGTGACCTTGAAGCGCTTCTTGGCCCCCGAGTGGGTCTTCTGCTTCGGCATCTCTTCTTCCTTCGTTTCACTTCCCGCCCAGGCGGGAGTCGGTATCCCGCGGTGCGGGAGTTCGTGGGGCCTATTCGGCCGGGGCGGCCTCGGCCTCGGCGGCCGGGCTCTCCGGGGCTTCGGCGCCGCCGCTGCGGGCGGACCGGGCGGCCTCCTTGTTCGCGGCGCGCTGAGCGTTCTGCTCGGTCTTCACCTCGGACTTGTTCTTGTGCGGCGCGATGACCATCACCATGTTGCGGCCGTCGATGGTCGGATTCGACTCGACCGTGCCGAACTCGGCGACGTCTTCGGCGAACTTGCGGAGCAGACGCACGCCCTGCTCGGGACGCGACTGCTCGCGACCGCGGAACAGGATCATCGCCTTGACCTTGTCGCCGGACTGGAGGAAGCCCTCGGCGCGCTTGAGCTTGGTGATGTAGTCGTGGGCCTCGATCTTCAGACGGAACCGGACCTCCTTGAGGACGGTGTTCGCCTGATTGCGACGCGCTTCCTTGGCCTTCTGCGCAGCCTCGTACTTGAACTTGCCGTAGTCCATGATCTTGACCACGGGCGGCTTCGAGTTCGGGGCCACCTCGACGAGATCGAGGTCGGCCTCCTGGGCCAGGCGCAGCGCCACCTCGATGCGGACGACGCCGACCTGCTCACCCGCGGGTCCGACGAGGCGGACCTCGGGGACGCGGATGCGGTCGTTGGTGCGGGGATCGCTGATGCGGAACTCCTTGGGTATATGGGCTGGACCACCGCGACACATGGTCGTGTCGCGGGTGGAAGAGGAGCCACTCCACCCGTCAGGACGCTTCGAGCGCCGACTTCTTGCACCCTCTCCTGTGACGGAGTTCCCGCCGGTCGCCCTGGCGGCTACCCCGGCCGCAGGACGGTCGGGGCGGAGTGCATGACCCGGTAGCCTGGAACGGCAAGCGCGGGTGGGATGTGATCCACTTTCCGATCCGATGCAGGACGCACCGGAGACCGCAGCAGTCTATCAGAGAGAACGGCGTGGACACGATTCGAGACCAGGACGGCGATCCGACGAGCGCAGCGGCGGTGGATGCCGAGCGTCAGGCCCGCTGGGAGGAACAGGAGCGCGCGGCGGCCGAGGCCTCCCGCGATATCGCCGACGTGCCGGCCGTCGAGGTGATCACCACGGCTGCGGTGCACCTGCTGAGCGCCGCTGCCGTGAAGGTGGGACTCGCCGACGACCCCGCGACGCAGACCGACCTCGACGAGGCTCGCAAGCTCATCAACGCCCTCGCGGGGCTCATCACCGCCGGCGCTCCGGAGATCAGCGACATGCACGCCCGGTCGCTCCGCGACGGCCTGAGATCGGTGCAGCTGGCGTTCCGCGAGGCATCCGTCATCCCCGACCCGATCGGCAAGGGTCCCGGCGAGAAGTGGACGGGCCCGGTCACCTGATCCCCGGGTCACGCGCCGATGCCGAGGGCTGCCGCGCCGCGCGCGACCGCGTCGACCGTGCGGCGGACGGCCTCCTCGTCGGTGCCGCGGTTGCTCACGGCGAAGCGCACCACCGTTCGGCCCTGCCACGTGGAGGACGACGCCCAGATCGTGCCCTCCGCGCGTAACCACTCCCCCAGCGCCGCCGTCTCGGCGTCATCACGCGCCGTCAGGCACACCTGCGTGAAGACGACGTCGTTGCGCACCTCCAGCCCCGGAATGCCGCGGAATCCGGCAGCCAGGCCGGCCGCGGCATCCGCCAGACCGTCGATCAGGCCGATGACACCCTCACGGCCGAGCGAGCGCAGCGCGGCCCACACCGGCACCCCGCGCGCCCGGCGCGACATCTCGGGCACGAGGTCGTAGGGGTCCGCGACACCGGTCATCTCGGGCAGATACGCCGCGTGCGCGCCGAGAGCAGCCGTCATCGCCGCCTCGTCGCCGACGACGGCGACACCGCAGTCGTAGGGCACATTGAGGGTCTTGTGGGCATCCGTCGCCCAGGAGTCCGCGCCGGCGAGGCCCCGGACGAGGTGGCGGAACCTGGGGCTGGCGGCCGCCCAGAGTCCGAAGGCACCGTCGACGTGCACCCACGCGCCGGCGCGGTGGGCGACGTCGACGGCCGCCTCGAAGTCGTCGAACGCGCCGGAGTGCACATCACCCGCCTGCAGGGCGACCAGGGCCGGTCCGGTGCCGTCCCTCAGTGCCCGCTCGAGACCGCCGACGTCGATGCGTCCCTGATCATCTGCGCCGACGGTGCGGGGCGCTCCGAGGCCGGCGAGACGCCCAGCCAGCACCATCGAGGTGTGGACGGCGTCGCCGGCGAGGAAGCGGATCGGAGGCGCCTGCCCGACTCCTGCGGCCGGATCCACCCCCGCCCTGCGGAGCACCGCGTCGCGCCCCGTCACGAGGCAGGCGAAGTTCGCCATCGTCCCACCGGTCACGAAGCCCACCCCGCTGCGAGCCGGCAGCCCGAGCAGATCCAGGAGCCAGGCGGCGGCGACCTCCTCGACGGCGGCCGTGGCGGGGGTCAGCTGCCGGGCGCCGGAGTTCTGATCCCACGCCGACAACAGCCAGTCCACGGCCATCGCGGCCGGGTACGTCCCCCCGATCACGAGGCCGTAGAACCGCGGAGACCCCAGCGCGATGAGCCCCGGTGCCGCAGCCGCCGCCAGCTCGTCGACGACGGCCGCCGGTGCTGCCCCGCGGTCCGGCAGCGCACGCTCGAGACGTGCCAGGACCCCGTCGGCGTCGGTCTCGGGACGGATCGCGCGATCAGCCAGCGAGTCCAGCCAGGCCAGAGCGTGCCGGTGCGCATGCTCGAGCGCCTCCCGGTGCTGCTCCTGCGTGCCGCCTTCGTTCATGGGAACCCTTCGCCGAGCCGATCCTCCGCCCCACGGCCCGTCTTCGCAAGCGCGCGGGCACGGCGTGCGCGACGGTGGTGGTGATCCCTGCCGGGAGGACGCCGCTCAGCCGCGGACGAGCTTGACCGTCAGCGAGTCGACCAGCACCGCGATCCGATCGTCGGCCGACCAGCGCTTCGCGAGGCGCCCGAGCACCGCGTCGAGCGCGGCCTTCTCGAGACCGTCGATGAGATGGAGCCGCACCACGAGCTCGGGTCCGCGCAGCCGGGCGTCGGGGTCGCCGGGCTCGACGCTCAGGTCGACCACCGACAGCTCGCCGCCGATGCTCTCATGCAGCCCCGCGACCACTTCGGGCGACAGGAAGCTCGGCTCCCAGGGCTGGCCCTGTCCGATCGCCCAGACCGCGGGGCGGCGGATGACGAACTCGGTCTCGGAGCCGGGATCGACCACGATCAGGTCGGTGTCGTCGGCTGCCGCCGAGAGCGCGGTGCGCACGCCGTCGGCGGGGACCGGCCGGGCCGAGGCATCCCATTGCCTCATCGTGTCGACCGAGGTGAAGACGGGGAGCACGCGGCGACCGTCCGGGGAGGCCACCGTGACGATGGAGAGCTCCTGCGTCTTATCGACCTCGACGCCGTGGGGGCCGATGCCGTGGTCGCCCTTCTCGGCGACGAGTGGGATCAGCAGACGCGCCGAACGGTAGGCGTCGATCACCTCGCGTTGCCCGCCGGAACCCGCGCGGAACGCCCCGAGGGCGGCGAGCAGGTCGGGATCGGCGGAGCCGTCGTCAGAGGAGTGCGGGTTGGCCTGGAAGCTGCGCCCCTCCCAGGGGACGCCCGCCGAATCGCCGCCGTGACCGTGGTGGCCGGCGTGCGGGTCAGTGTCCGGCGACATCCAGCGCCTCGGCGAGCGTGAAGGCGCCCGCGTAGAGCGCCTTGCCGACGATCGCCCCTTCGACGCCGAGGGGCACCAGATCGCGGAGGGCGGCGATGTCGTCGAGGCTCGAGACGCCACCGGAGGCCACGACCGGCTTCGGCGTGCGCGTCGTCAGCTCCCGCAGGAGGTCGAGGTTCGGGCCCTTCAGTGTGCCGTCCTTGGTGACATCGGTGACCACGTAACGGCTGCAGCCGGCCGATTCGAGACGGTCGAGGACTGTCCACAGGTCGCCGCCCTCGCGCGTCCATCCGCGTGCGGCGAGCGTCGTGCCGCGCACGTCGAGGCCGACCGCGATGGCGTCGCCGTAGCGGCCGATGACGTCGGCGGCCCACTCGGGGTTCTCGAGCGCCGCAGTGCCCAGGTTGATGCGCGAGGCGCCGCTCTCGAGCGCTGCCTCCAGCGTGCGGTCGTCGCGGATGCCGCCCGACAGCTCGACCTGCACCCCCTTGACCTGCTTGATGACCCGGCGCAGCACGCTCGCGTTGCTGCCGCGGCCGAAGGCGGCGTCGAGGTCGACGAGGTGGATCCACTGCGCGCCCTGTCGAGCGAAGTCGAGGGCGGCGTCGACGGGGTCGCCGTAGTTCGTCTCGGTGCCGGCCTCGCCCTGCGTCAGGCGGACGGCTCTGCCGTCGGCGACGTCGACGGCGGGCAGAAGGACGAGCTTGGGTGTGGACGCGAAATCGTTCATGGCTCCTGGCTCAGGCATCGAAAGTCGTGGGGAGGATGTCGAGAGCAGGCGTTCCCGCAGACGGCACGGTCTCAGAGGGTAGCGCCGCCGAGGCCGTCGATCCAATTCGTCAGCAGACGGATGCCGGCATCCCCCGACTTCTCCGGGTGGAACTGGGTGGCCGACAACGGCCCGTTCTCAACGGCCGCGAGGAACGGCGTTCCGTACTCGCACCACGTCAGGACCGGCTCGGGGAAGGGCGGCTGCACGTCGAGCAGCCACTTCTGCGCACCGAACGAGTGGACGAAGTAGAACCGCTCGTGCTCGATGCCGCGGAAGAGCTTCGTGCCCTGGCCCGCCTCGACGGTGTTCCACCCCATATGAGGCAGCACCGGGGCGTCGAGCTCGGTCACCACTCCCGGCCATTCGCCGAGGCCCTCGGTGTCGACGCCGCGTTCGACCCCGCGCTCGAAGAAGATCTGCATGCCGACGCACACGCCCAGCACCGGGCGTCCGCCGGCGAGCCGCCGTTCGATGAGCTCGTCCCCGCGACTCGCCCGCAGCGCCTCGGCCACGGCGCGGAAAGCACCGACGCCGGGCACGAGGAGTCCGTCGGCATCCATGACGAGGCCGCGGTCGGACGTGAGCCGCGCGTCGGCACCCGCGGCGACCAGCGCCTTCACGGCCGAGTGGACGTTCCCGGACCCGTAGTCCAGCACCGCGACGAGCGGCTTCTCGCGGTCTGCGAGAGCGCTTCCGGTCACAGGGCCCCCTTCGTGCTGGGAACGCCCTCGACGAGCGGATCGAGCGCCTTCGCCTGTCGGAACGCCCGCGCGAAGGCCTTGTACTCGGCCTCCGCGATGTGGTGGGGGTCGCGCCCGGAGAGCACGCGCACGTGCACGGTGAGGGCACCGTTGTAGGAGATCGCCTCGAAGGTGTGGCGCACGAGCGAGCCGGTGAAGTGGCCGCCGATGAGGTGGTGCTCGTAGCCGGCGGGCTCGCCGGTGTGCACCAGGTACGGCCGGCCGCTGATGTCGACCACGGCCTGCGCGAGCGCCTCGTCCAACGGCACGAGGGCGTCTCCGTACCGCGAGATGCCGGCCTTGTCGCCCAGCGCCTCTCGGATCGCCTGCCCGAGCACGATCGAGATGTCTTCCACCGTGTGATGGGCGTCGATGTCGGTGTCGCCCGAGGCGCGAACCGTGAGGTCGGTGAGCGAGTGCTTGGCGAAGGCGGTCAGCAGGTGGTCGAAGAACGGCACGGTCGTGTCGATCCGGCTGCGGCCCGTGCCGTCGAGATCGAGCTCCAGCTCGACGGTCGACTCGCTCGTCGCCCGTCGCAGCGAGGCGGTCCGTGATGCAGCGCTCATGCCGCCGATCCTACCGAGGCCAGTGCGTCGAGGAACGCGGTGGTCTCCTCCTCGGTGCCCGCGGTGACGCGCAGGTGCGCCGGAATCCCGACGTCGCGGATCAGCACCCCTTGGTCGTACAGCGCGTGCCAGGTGGCTGCGGGGTCTGCCACGCCGCCGAAGAGGACGAAGTTCGTCCACGAGTCGTGCGGGGTGTACCCGAGCGCCTCGACGGTGGCGGTGATGCGGTCGCGCTGCGCGACGATCTCGTCGACCATGCCGAGCATCGTCGGTGCGTGCCGCAGCGCGGCTGTCGCCGCCGCCTGGGTCAGAGCGCTCAGGTGATAGGGCAGCCGCACCAGCCGGAGCGCGTCGATGAGGCCCGGATCGGCCGCGAGGTATCCCACGCGCGCGCCCGCGAAGGCGAACGCCTTGCTCATGGTGCGTGACACGACCAGTCGCTCACGACCGGGCAGCAGGGTGAGCGCTGACCGCTCGTCACGGGGCGCGAACTCGAAGTACGCCTCGTCGACGATCACGATGCCGTCGGTGGCCTCGTACACGGCCTGCACGACGTCGAGGCCGAGCGGGGTGCCGGTCGGGTTGTTGGGCGAACAGAGGAAGACGACGTCGGGAGAGACGGCGGAGACCTGGGACGCCGCGTCGTCCGCATCGATCGAGTAGTCGTCCGATCGGTCTCCGGCGATCCAGGTCGCGCCCGTCCCCCGGGTGAGCAGGGGGTACATCGAGTAGGTCGGACCGAACCCGAAGGCCGTGCGGCCGGGACCGGCGAAGGCCTGGAGGATGTGCTGGAGCACCTCGTTCGAACCGTTCGCGGCCCAGATCTCGTCACGCGTGAGGCCGTGGCCCAGGTAGTCGGCGAAGCCTTCCCGGAGGGAGGTGAACTCGCGGTCGGGGTACCGGTTCACGTCGCGCAGCGCCAGGGCGATCGAGTCGAGGATGTCGTCGGCCACTTCGGGGGGAACCGGATGAGTGTTCTCGTTGACGTTCAGGGCGACCGGGAGAGGCGCCTGGGGAGCCCCGTAGGGCTTCTGGCCGCGGAGATCGGCGCGTATGGGGAGGTCTTCGAGACGTGCACTCACCTCTCCCATGGTAGGCGCGCGCGGAGCACCGCCGCCCCGCGTGACGCCGGGGACCTGCCGGAGCGGTCAGCGCCCGCCGTCGAAGGACGCCGGGATCGAGAGGCTCTGCCCCGTCTGGACCACCACGGTGTCGAGTGCGTTGAGGCGGACGATCTCATCCACGACGTCGCGCGGATCGTGACCGGGCGCGATCTCCTCCGCGATCGTCCACAGCGAGTCGCCGGCCGCCACCGTCACCGTGGTGAAGGAGCCCGCAGGGGCGCCGGCGTCGCGGGAGGCGAGCGCCGCCCCGCCGCCCAGGACGGCCGCGCTGAGCGCGATGACGGCGGGAAGAGCCGCAAGCGCCGCCAGGACGCGGCGACCGCGAAGGGTGAGACGCAGCCGCGTCGACGCACCGGCGCGTGCTGCCAGCTGGGCCGCCGCGCCCGCGGCGCGTGCCGGCGAGGGAACGGACGTCGTGTAGCCGATCGCGGTCATGCTGGTCTCCTCCTGATGGGGAGAGATTCGCATCCCCCGCCCGGCCGGGGGTGAGGAATGCGAACCTCTCTTCCGAAGCTATCTTCGAGTTTGTACGATGTCAACACCGGATTCGGATCGCTCTGTCTCGAACGCGACACGCGGCGAGGTTGTTCCTCTCGGCCGTGTGATCCGGATACGGTTTCGATAAGAGAACCCCACCACGGGCCTCCGACATTCGAAGAAACAGCGCTCGAGGGCCGAGCGCAGGACGGAGCCGGAAGATGAGCGACACGGCCGGGCGCGAGAAGCCCCAGACCCGCCGGCGCAAGAGCCTGAGCGACAAGCAGCTGGCGATCCTCGAGGTCATCCAGCGCTCGATCGCCCGCCACGGCTACCCGCCCAGCATGCGCGAGATCGGCGACGCGGTCGGCCTGAAGTCGCTCTCCAGCGTCACCCACCAGCTCAATCAGCTGGAGCTGAGCGGCTACCTCCGGCGCGACGCCGGCAAGACGCGCGCCATGGAGGTGCTCATCGACCTGCCCGGAACAGCCACCGAGAGCCCCGCCGACATGGCGCCGTCGGTGGGCGACGCGGCGCTGGTGCCCCTGGTGGGCCGGATCGCCGCCGGCGTTCCCATCACCGCCGAGCAGCAGGTCGAGGAGATCTTCCCCCTCCCCCGTCAGCTCGTGGGCAAAGGCGACCTCTTCATGCTGAAGGTCTCGGGCGAGTCGATGATCGACGCCGCCATCTGCGACGGCGACTGGGTCGTCGTGCGCTCGCAGGCTACCGCCGACAACGGCGACATCGTCGCGGCCATGCTCGACGGCGAAGCCACCGTCAAGACGTTCCGGCAACGCGACGGCCACACGTGGCTGCTTCCCCGCAACTCCGCGTTCGAACCGATCCTGGGTGACGAGGCGACGGTGCTGGGCAAGGTCGTGGCGGTGCTGCGCGCGGTCTGATCCGCCGCCACGTGGCGCGCCGGGCGCCGATCGGGCCCAGGCCCACGGCGCCGTCCGGCGCGCCTCCGGCGTGATGGGTGGCGCGGGTCGGGACCAGGCGCTATAAGGGGGGAATGACCGACGTGACCCTCGCCGACGACGCCGCTGCCCTCCGCGCGCGACTGGATGCCCTCGAAGCCGAGAACGCCCGTCTTCGGGCCGGCTCGCCACCGCCGGAGCCTCCCGCCGAGCGAGCCCGCGGCAACCGCTGGCGCGCGTTCCTCTCGGCGCTGTGCATCGTCATCGCGACGATCCTCGTGCCGGTCTCCATCGTCGCGGCCTGGGCACGGGTGGAGCTCGTCGACGAGACGCGGTTCGTCGAGACCTTCGCTCCCCTGGCCGACGACCCGCAGGTGCAGGCGCTCGTCGCAGACCAGGTCTCGACGGCGATCGAGGATTCACTCGACCTCGGCACGCTCGTGAACGACCTGTTCGACGGCATCCAGGGGCTGGATCTGCCGCCGCGCGCGCTCCAGGCGCTCGATCTGCTGCGGGCACCGACGGTCCAGGGGGTGCAGAACCTCGTCGACACGACCGTCACGCGGCTCGTCCAGTCGCCCGCGTTCTCGGACGTGTGGGAGGCGGCGTTGCGCGCGAGCCATCGCTCGCTGGAGGCCGTCGCGGCCGGCGGGACGTCGAGCGGTGCGGTCGTGATCGGTGCCGAGGGCGAGATCGGCATCCAGCTCGGCCCGATCATCGAGGAGGTGAAGAAGCGGCTCGTCGACCGCGGCATCGGCTTCGCCGAGCAGATCCCGGTCATCGACAAGACGATCGTCGTCGCCCAGAGCAACGCCCTGACGGTCGTCGGCACGGTCTACAACCTCGCCGTGACGGCGGGCTGGTGGACGCCCATCCTGGCGCTCGTGTTCTTTATCGCCGGCATCCTCATCGCCCGGAGGCGATCGACCGCCGTGCTCGGGACAGGGGTCGGCATCGCGGTCGGCGCCGGCGTCCTCGCGATCGCGCTGGGGGTCGGCGGGTCGGTGCTCGCACTCAGCGCCCCCGGCCTCGGCGTGCCGGCCGGCGCGCTGGCATCGATATACGAGCAGATCACCGGCGCCATGCGTGACACCGCGGTGGTGCTGACGCTCCTCGGCATCGTGATCGCGGTCATCGCGTGGATGTCGGGGCGGTGGCGGGGCGCGCAGGCGGCTCGCCGTGGCGTCGCATCGGTGAACACGGGGGTGCGCAGTGCGCTCCTCCGGCGCGGTGTCGACACCGGACGCTTCGGCTCGTGGCTCTACGCACAGCGTGTGCTCGTACGGATCGTGCTCGGCGTCCTGGCCGTCCTGTGGCTGATGCTCCTGCGCCCGCTCTCGGTCGGCGAGGTGTTCCTGGTCCTGATCGTGTGGCTCGTCGTGTGGTGGGTGTTCGAACTGCTCCAGCGGCGCCCGGAGGAGGCCGCCGCGGTCGCGGCCGCGAGTGCCGCGGATGCAGACGACGCGGACTTCGCCGACACTCTCGTCATCGACGCCGACACCGTGGTCGTCGATGAGAACGCCACGGAAGTGATTCCGGAGGCGCCGGAATCGCAGACGCCGGATGACGCGACCACGGGGGCGGCGGCATCCGGTACGAAGAAGCGCCCCTAGGCGACGACGCCCAGGGCGGCGAGCTTCAGCGGCAGCAGTTCGCGGAGGGCCGGCTCGTCGACCCCTGGATGACCTCCCGGCCTCCTGCGACCTTCTGTTTCATCCGCGAGCACCCCGGCTTCGTCGTAGCGTTGTCTCGTGACGACACCCGGTGTGCTCCCCTACGGCAGCTGGCCCTCCCCGATCTCCGCGAGGGAGGTGTCGGCGGCGTCTCCGCGTCTGGAGGGCGCGTCGTTCGTCGGCACCGACGGCGAGGTGTGGTGGGGCGAGTCGGTGCCCCACGAGGACGGCCGGTCGGCGGTGCGGCGCAGAACCCCCTCGGGTGCGGTCGTCGACGTGCTCCCGGCGCCGTGGAGCGCTCGATCCCGCGTACACGAGTACGGTGGTGGATCCTGGACGGCCGACGACGACGGCGTGCTCTACTTCGTCGAGAAGGCCGACCAGCGCATCTGGCGAAAGGCGCCCGGCGCTCTCCCGCGCCCGCTGACGCCGGAAGCGGGCGACGTCCGCTACGGCGGGCTCTCGCTGCAGCACGGCCGGCTCCTCGCCGTACGCGAAGACCATAGGCGCGGCCGAACGCCGGTACGCGACATCGTCGAGGTCGCGCTCGAGCGCGCGGGAAGCACGGAGGCTGCGCCCCCCGCCTCGCTCGTCGGGAGCAGTGACTTCGTGGCGCACCCCGCACTGTCGCCCGACGGGACCCATCTGGCGTGGATCGCCTGGGACCACCCGGATATGGCCTGGGACCGTGCGGAGCTGCGAGTGGGGCGGCTCGACGACGGCGTCGTCGCCGAATGGACGTCCGTCGCCGGGGGCACGTCGTCGCCACTGCAGCCCCAATGGGCAGACGATGACGACCTCGTCTACGCCGACGATCCGTCGGGCCGCTGGAACCTCTGGCGACTCCGGCTCACCGCCGACCTGCGCCACGAGCCGATCGCCGACGTCGATGCCGACACCGGCGGCCCGCTCTGGGTGCTCGGCACCCGATGGTTCACGCTGCTCGACGACGGGCGCATCGTCGCGGTGCGGACGAACGGCTCCGACCAGCTCGTCGTGCTCGACGGCGGCGAAGATCGCCCCCTGTCCATCGATGCCGTGACGCGTCTGTCCATCGAAGGCGCCCGCGGTACCCGCGTGCTGGTCTCCGGCGCGGGCTCAGGTGGTGCCGGCCTCTGGGAGATCGATGTCGACGAGCCCGGTGCGGCGCGGCTGATCGTCGGCGGAGCAGCGCCATGGGGCGAGCAATGGATGCCGCGATCCCGTGCCGTGACCGTGCCCGGTCCGCACGGGCCCGTGCACGCCTTCGACTACCCGCCCACCAATCCCGGCGCGATCGGGCCGGAGGACGAGCGCCCGCCGTACGTGGTGTTCGTCCACGGCGGCCCGACCGATCATGTCGGCGGCGCGGCATCCGGCAAGATCGCGTACTTCACGAGCCGCGGCATCGGCGTGCTCGACGTCAACTACGGCGGGTCGAGCGGCTACGGCCGGGCGTATCGCGAGCGCCTGCTCGGCGAGTGGGGAGTGGTCGACGTCGACGACGTCGTCGCCGCGGCTCGGGGCCTGGCGGATTCGGGCGCCGCGGATCGCGACCGCCTCGCGATCGCGGGCGGCTCGGCAGGGGGCTGGACGGTGCTGTGCGCCCTCACGAACTCGGACGCGTTCGGAGCGGGAATCAGCCGCTACGGCGTGGCGGACCTCCGCAAGCTCGCCGCCGACACGCACGACTTCGAGGCGAGTTACCTCGACGGCATGGTGGGGCCCCTCCCCGCGGCAGAGGCCCTTTACGCCGAGCGGTCGCCGCTGTCGCACCTCGACCGGCTGCGAACACCCCTGCTCATCGAGCAGGGGCTCGACGACCGCGTCGTGCCGCCCTCGCAGTCCGAAGCCGTGCGCGATGCTCTCGCCCGCAACGGCGTGCCGCACGCATACCTCGCATTCGAAGGCGAGGGACACGGCTTCCGCAGCGCGGAGACCCAGGTGCGAACGCTGGAGGCCGAGCTGGCCTTCCTGGGTCAGGTCTTCGGCTTCGATACCCCGGGAGTGCCGCCCCTCGACCTCGACTGACGGGGCGGGGGCGGCATCCGTTCGCGGGGCCTCAGACCGCGAAGGGCGCCAGCCGGGCGGCGAGATGCTCGCCGACGCGGGCATGCACGATCGTGCCGCCCTCTTCGTGGTCCTGCGACAGGATCATGCCCTGCTCGTGGATCGCCGACACCAGATCGCCGCGGTCGTAAGGTACGAGCGCACGCACCTCGACGGCCGGGAGCGGCAGCGCGTCTTCGATGGCGGCACGCAGGTCCGCGACGCCCTCGCCCGTGCGCGACGAGGCGAACACCGCTTTGGGCTCGAGTCCGCGCAGCACGAGGCGCGCATCTTCGTCGATGAGGTCGGCCTTGTTGAAGACCACGAGCTCGGGGATGTCGCGGGCGCCGACATCTCCGATCACGTCTCGCACCGTCGCCAACTGGGCGGCCGGGTCGGGGTGCGAGCCGTCGACGACGTGCAGGATGACGTCGGCCTCGCCGACCTCCTCGAGCGTCGAGCGGAACGCCTCGACGAGCTGATGCGGCAGGTTGCGGACGAACCCCACTGTGTCGGTCAGCGTGTAGACGCGTCCGTCCGCCGTCTCGGTGCGTCGCACGGTGGCGTCGAGCGTCGCGAACAGCGCGTTCTCGACGAGCACGCCGGCGCTCGTGAGCCGGTTGAGGAGCGACGACTTGCCGGCGTTCGTGTACCCGGCGATGGCGACCGAGGGGATCGTGTTGCGCTTGCGTTCGGCGCGCTTGGCGTCGCGCGCGGGGGCGAAGTCGCGGATCTGGCGGCGCAGCTGCGCCATGCGCGTGCGGATGCGGCGACGGTCGAGTTCGATCTTCGTCTCACCGGGACCACGCGAACCCATGCCCGCACCGCCGGCGCCGACCTGGCCACCGGCCTGGCGGCTCATCGAGTCACCCCAGCCGCGCAGACGCGGGAGGAGGTACTCGAGCTGCGCCAGCTCGACCTGCGCCTTGCCTTCACGGCTCTTGGCGTGCTGGCTGAAGATGTCGAGGATCACGGTCGTGCGATCGATGACCTTGACCTTCACGACGTCCTCGAGTGCGCGGCGCTGGCTCGGGGCGAGCTCGGTGTCGGCGATCACGGTGTCGGCGCCGACCGCCGCCACGATGTCGCGCAGCTCCTCGGCCTTTCCGCGGCCGACGTAGGTCGCCGGATCCGGGTGCGGGCGACGCTGCAGCACGCCGTCGAGCACGACGGCGCCGGCCGTCTCCGCCAGGGCCGAGAGCTCGCGCAGCGAGTTCTCGGCGTCTTCGGTCTCACCCTGTGCGTGCACGCCGACGAGAACGACATTCTCGAGCCGGAGCTGCCGGTACTCGACCTCGGTGACATCCTCGAGCTCGGTCGAGAGGCCGGGAACGCGACGCAGAGCCGCGCGCTCCTCGCGATCCCACTGCTCGCCGTCGGTGTCGGCCTGGCCGATCGTGGCCTCGTCCTGGAGCGCCTGGGCGGCCCCGAAGACGTGCACCCCGGAACGCGCCTCGGCGCGCGCCAGCACGCGATCCACCGGGTCCACCGGCGTCTCGTCGGTGCTCCGGGGGGTCGTCGTATCCGTCATAAGTTCCTTCGCTTGGTTGATGGATGCCGTTTTCCGCCGTTCATCGGCCGGTTCACGGCATCCGTGAATTCTAGCTTCCCCCTCCGACGAGCACCTCCGCTAGGCTCGTGCCCCATGGGGAGCGACCACTACTTCAGTGCGACGCCCGCCAGCCCCGAGAATCTGCGCCGCATCCGCGTGAGACTCGCCGGACGCGATCTCGAGGTCACGACCGCCGGAGGGGTGTTCAGTCCGGATCACGTGGACTCGGGAACGGCGGTGCTGCTGTCGAACACTCCCCCGCCACCTGCGGGCGGAAACTTCCTCGACCTGGGCTCTGGCTGGGGGCCGATCGCCTTGAGCCTCGCGCTCCAGTCGCCACGCGCGACGGTGTGGGCCGTCGACGTGAATGAGCGCGCCCTCGACCTCGTGCGTCGCAACGCAGCCGATCTCGGCCTCACCAACATCAACGCCGTGCTGCCCGACGATGTTCCCGACGACGTCGTCTTTCGCACGATCCGCTCGAACCCGCCCATCCGGGTGGGCAAGAACGAGCTTCACGGCCTGCTGGAGCGGTGGATCCCGCGCCTGGACGAGCGGGCGGACGCTTGGCTCGTGGTGCAGCGGAACCTCGGGTCGGACTCTCTCCAGCGCTGGCTGGCCGCGACACTCGACCGGCGTTTCAGCGTCCACCGCGCGGCCACGGCCCGCGGATTCCGCGTGCTGAAGGTGCGCCGGCACGGCTCTCCGCCCAGCGAGCCGATCGACCTGCCCGCGCTCTGAGCCGGCCGGCGGGGTGAGCCCCGCGAGCCCGCGACCAGCGAGCGCGCGTCAGGCGAGCGTGACCTCGCCGGTGTAGACGAGGGTCGCCGGCCCCGAGAGGAGCACGTGCCGTTCGTCGCCCACCTGCGGCATGCGCACGCCGAGGGTGCCGCCGGGAACCTCCACGACCCAGTGGTCGGGTGCGGCGGGACCGGCCCAGTGCCGCACCGCGAGGGCCGCCGCGGCGACCCCTGTCCCACAGCTGAGCGTCTCGCCCACGCCGCGCTCGAACACGCGCATGCGGATGGAGCCCACCCCCTCGCGCACGAGCGGATCGCTCGGCACCACGAACTCGACGTTGGCCCCGAGCGGCGGCTCGGGCTGCAGGAGCGGCTGCGCCGCGAGGTCGAGCCCCTCGAGCTCGGTCTCGTCGGGAAGCGCCACCACGACGTGCGGGTTCCCCACGTCGATGCCGACGCCGGGGCGGGGTGCGCCACCTCCGCGGGTGCGTACGAGCACTTCGGACTCGTCGACGGTGAACGCCCCGAGGTCGACCTCGAAGCCCTTCTCGCCGAGGATGCCGTTGCTGCGGGTGACGGTCTTGACGCCCGCCCGGGTGCCGATGGCGAGCGGCGCCCCGTCGACGTCGGCCCAGCCGACATCGACGAGGTAGCGCACGAACACGCGGACCCCGTTGCCGCACATCTCGGCCTTCGAACCGTCGGCGTTGCGATAGTCCATGAACCACTCGAAGGCGCCCGACGACGTGGAGGCGGCGAGTTCTCTGCCCTCTTCGATCGCGTCGGCGCGCACCACCCGCAGGATGCCGTCGCCGCCGATGCCGAACCGGCGGTCGCAGAGCACCGCGACCTGGTCGTCGGTGAGGTCGAGCGCGCCGTCGGGATCGGGGACGATCACGAAGTCATTGCCGGTGCCGTGGCCCTTGGTGAACGCGATCGTCTGCGGCATCGCACCAGTCTACGGGCGGTGGGTCGGCCGTCGGCCGCGCGGCCGACGGCTCAGTCGGCGATCAGCCGCTTGCCGGTGTTCCACGTGTCGAAGGCCTCGTAGCCGAGTGACTCGTAGAAGCCGCGGGCGACGCCGTTCTCGGGGCGCACCATGAGCTGCACCTTGGGGCATCCCATCTCGATCAGGCGCTCCTCTGCCTCTGCCACCAGGCGGCGGCCGATTCCCTCCCCCCGGCGATCCGGCGCGCTGGCGAGGTAGTACAGCCAGCCGCGGTGCCCGTCGTAGCCGGCCATGACGGAGCCGATGATCGTCCGCTCATCGACGGCGACGAGGAACAGCTCGGGCTGCACCGAGAGCTTGCGGCGGATGTCCTGATACGGGTTGTTCCACGGCCGGGTGAGACCGGTCAGCTGCCAGAGCGAGACCACGGCCTCGGTGTCGGCGAGATCGAAGGCGCGGATCGCGATGCTCATGCCGAAGAGTCTGCCAGGGTCGAGGCATCCGTCGTCGGGTCGATCCAGCGCAGCCGGTCGTACCGCTTGAACCACGAGACCTGGCGCCGTGCGTAGCGGCGCGTGAGCGCCTGGGTCTCGGCGATCGCCTCCGATTCCGTCAGGTCGCCGGCGAGCTGGGCGAGCGCCTGCGCATAGCCGATGGCCCGGCGGGCGGTCACCCCCCGCTCCAGCCCCCGTTCGCGCAGCACCCGCACCTCGTCGATGAGCCCGTCGCGCCACATCCCCTCGACCCGGGCATCCAACCGGGCGACGAGCTCGGCGCGGGGCATCGAGACGCCGATGATACGGGTGTCGTCGTGCCAGAGCGCGGGCTCGGCGGGAAGCGCCGCCCCGTGGGTGCGCTCGCCCAGTTCCAGGATCTCGAGCGCTCGCACGATGCGGCGCCCGTTGCGGGGATCGATCTTCTCGGCGGTCGCGGCGTCGCGCTCGCGCAGCCGCGCGTACAGCGCGCCGGGACCGTGCGCGTCGAGCTCCGACTCGAGACGCTCCCGCAGCTCCGGGTCGCGCGGCGGGAACCGGAAGTCGAACAGCACGCTCGAGACGTAGAGGCCCGAACCGCCGACCAGCACGGCGTCCGCACCGCGGCCGTGGATACCCGCGATCGCGGCGCGGGCGGCCTTCTGGTACCAGGCCACTGCGGCCTCGTCGGTGACGTCCAGGACGTCGAACAGGTGATGACGGATGCCGCGCCTCGCGGTCTCCGGCAGTTTCGCCGTGCCGATGTCCATGCCGCGGTAGAGCTGCATGGCGTCGGCATTGACGATCTCTGCCGGACGACCGCGTGCCGCGAGCGCCTCGACGAGGTCGAGCGACAGCGCGGTCTTCCCTGTGCCGGTGGCGCCGACGACCGCCCACAGACGCGGCGAGGCGACGTCGCTCTGGGGAGCTCCCGCTATCGAAACCTGCACTCGCGCACTCAGCTTTCGGCCGCGCATGCCGGTATCGGCCGCGCAAACACATTGCGCCGCCGCATCGTGGGACGCCTCACACGCCGACGCGCAGCGTCGGCAGCCCGAGCGACACGGCGCGCGGAGCGCCGGTCGAGGCGCTGCCGACGGGTGCCGGGATGCCGCACGACTCCGCCTGCGAGCGATCCCACGCGTCGCCGGAGCGGGTGCGGCGGATGCGCAGCGGGGCACCGTCGATCGAGTCCGCGAGCAAGTGGAAGGGCGCGGCGTGACTCACGACGACGGACACGACATCGCCGGGCCGCGGGATCGCGGAACCCGCGGGCACCTCGAAGTGGACGAGGCGATTGTCTTCTGCGCGCCCCGTGAGGCGGTGGGTCTCCGCGTCCTTCTTGCCCTCTCCGGTCGAGACGAGAACCTGCAGCTCACGGCCGAGCTGCTTCTGGTTCTCTTCCAGCGAGATGCGCTCCTGCAGGGCGACCAGGCGCTCGTAGCGCTCCTGCACGACCGCCTTGGGGACCTGATCGGCCATCGTCGCGGCGGGTGTGCCTTCGCGGATCGAGTACTGGAACGTGAACGCGCTCGCGAACCGCGCCTGCTCGACGACGCGCATGGTGTCTTCGAAGTCCTCGTCGGTCTCGCCCGGGAACCCGACGATGATGTCGGTCGAGATCGCGGCGTCCGGCATCTTGGCCCGCACGCGATCGAGGATGCCGAGGAACCGCTCGCTGCGGTACGACCGGCGCATCGCCTTGAGGATGCGGTCGCTGCCCGACTGCAGCGGCATGTGCAGCTGCGGCATGACCGCCGGCGTCTCGGCCATCGCGTCGATGACGTCGTCGGTGAAGGCCGCGGGGTGCGGGCTGGTGAACCGGATGCGCTCGAGACCCTCGATCTCACCCGCGGCGCGCAGCAGCTTGCCGAATGCCTGGCGGTCACCGAACTCCACGCCGTAGGAATTGACGTTCTGGCCGAGGAGGGTGACCTCCATGGCCCCGTCGTCGACCAGCAGCCGGATCTCGTTGAGGATGTCGCCGGGCCGGCGGTCCTTCTCCTTGCCACGCAGACTGGGCACGATGCAGAACGTGCAGGTGTTGTTGCAGCCGACGGAGATGGACACCCAGCCGCTGTAGACGCTGTCGCGCTTCGTGGGCAGCGTCGAGGGGAAGATCTCGAGCGACTCGAGGATCTCGAGCTCGGCCTCCCCGTTGTGCCGCGCGCGCTCCAGCAGGCTCGGAAGCGATCCCATGTTGTGGGTGCCGAAGACGACGTCCACCCACGGCGCCTTCTGCTGCACCGCGTCCTTGTCCATCTGGGCGAGGCACCCGCCGACGGCGATCTGCATGCCGTCGTGCCTGTCTTTGCGGGACTTCAGGTGGCCCAGCGTGCCGTACAGCTTGCCGGCGGCGTTGTCACGGACGGCGCACGTGTTGATCACGACGACGTCGGCTTCTTCGCCCGCCTCGGCACGGACGTAGCCGGCACTCTCGAGCGAACCGGAGAGACGCTCGGAGTCGTGCACGTTCATCTGACAGCCGAACGTGCGCACCTCGTACGTGCGCGCACGCCCGTCCACATCGTGCGCAGCCGGGGACGGCGCGATGAGAGTCGGGGAAGCGGAAGGGGAAGACATGATTCGGCCATTCTACGAGCCGTCCGCCGCCGCAGTGCCGGGGAGGGATGCTGCACCCCGCGTCCGCGCCCCGACGGCTACCGGAACCGCACGCCACCCGACGGACGGGAGGCCTCATCCAGCGCCGTCCGGGCGGCGTTCAGGGCGACGGAGCCGCCGTAGCCTCGCCGGGCCAGCTGCCCGGCCAGGCGGCGGAGTGCGACATCGCGTTCGAGCGAGCGCATCGAGCCGGCTTTCGTGCGAGCGAACTCGAGCGCACGTTCGGCGTCGTCGTCGGGGAGCTCGGCCAGTGCTGCGTCGGCGACGTCCCGCGGCACGCCGCGCTTGGCGAGGCTTTGTGCGATGACCTTACGCCCCTGGCCCTTGCGGCCGGCTCCGGAATGCACCACCTGCTCGGCGAGCCGCGCGTCGTCGAGATAGCCGCGCGCAAGGAACGCTCCGAGGATCGCATCGACGGACTCCGGGTCGAGTTCGTGCGTGCCGAGGTAGGACTTGGCCTCTGATACCGAGAGCTGCCGCGCGCGCAGCTTCTTGAGCAGCCCCTGCTCGGCGGCCTCCCCCGCGTCGGCCACCGACTCGACGCGATCCCGTGGGCGGCTTCGCCCGGGGGAAGCGGTCCGATCCGATCGAACGGACGCGATGTCGAAGGGGCGCTCCTCCGGCAGCGGCGGTCCGCTCTCGATGCCCAGGCCCCCGAGTGCCCGCCGTACCTCGGCAGCGGTCTTCGGGAAGCCCGTGCCGCCGCGATCACCGAAAAGCGGGGTCACGCGGGCGAGTCCGGCGCCGGTTTCGACGTCGGTCTCGTCCCCGCTATCGACGAAGCGGACCATCAGGCCGGACGCCGGGCCGCCAGCTCATCCTCGACGCCGTCGGCCGCACCGCGCGGTACGCCGATGCCGAGCTTCGTCTTGATCTTCGACTCGATCTCGGCGGCGACGTCGGCGTTCTTGATGAGGAAGTTGCGCGCGTTCTCCTTGCCCTGACCGAGCTGCTCACCCTCGTAGGTGTACCAGGCGCCCGACTTCTTGACGATGGCGTGCTCCACGCCGAAGTCGATGAGGCTGCCCTCGCGCGAGATTCCGACGCCGTACAGGATGTCGAACTCAGCCTGCTTGAACGGCGGCGCCATCTTGTTCTTGACGACCTTGACGCGCGTGCGGTTGCCGACCGCCTCGGCGCCGTCTTTCAGGGTCTCGATGCGGCGGATGTCGAGACGCACCGACGCATAGAACTTCAGCGCCTTACCACCGGCCGTGGTCTCGGGTGAGCCGAAGAACACGCCGATCTTCTCGCGGAGCTGGTTGATGAAGATCATCGTGGTGTTGGTCTGGTTGAGCCCACCGGTCAGCTTGCGCAGCGCCTGCGACATGAGACGCGCCTGCAGCCCGACGTGGGAATCGCCCATCTCGCCCTCGATCTCGGCCTTGGGCACCAGGGCCGCGACGGAGTCGATCACGATGAGGTCGATCGCGCCGGATCGGACGAGCATGTCGGCGATCTCGAGCGCCTGCTCCCCGGTGTCGGGCTGCGAGACGAGCAGCGCGTCGATGTCGACGCCGAGCTTCTGCGCGTAGTCGGGGTCGAGCGCGTGCTCCGCGTCGATGAACGCCGCGATGCCGCCGGCGCGCTGCGCGTTGGCGATCGCGTGCAGGGTGAGCGTCGTCTTACCCGACGACTCCGGCCCGTAGATCTCGATGATGCGACCGCGCGGGAGCCCGCCGATGCCGAGGGCGACGTCCAGGGCGATCGAGCCGGTGGGCACGACCTCGACGGGCGCGCGCTCGTCGCTGCCGAGGCGCATCACCGAGCCCTTCCCGAACTGCCGGTCGATCTGGGCGAGGGCCGATTCCAGGGCCTTCTCGCGGTCAACGGGTGATGGCATGACGTGCTCCTCTATGCTCGCGTTCCGTCGCCTGTAGGCTGTCGCGCTCCGACCCGGTGGGACGGATGCTGCGACAAGGCGTGAGGTGTCGTTCGACGCTCATCACGTTAGGGAGGGGCTCCGACATCGGCCTTCACTCCTCCCGCGTCCGTGCAAAACACGTCCTCGACACCTGCTGTGCAGGAGCCTACGCCGCCATCGAACACTTCTTCGATGACACGCCGCGAAGCGGCACGAGTCGATGGCTCAGCGGCGACGCGGTTCGAGCCGCCCGACGCCGTAGCGCCGGTCAGCGGGAACGTCCAGCTCTTCGCACAGCGCGAGCCAGACCTCGCGCGGGTCCAAGCCTGCATCGATGGCGTCGGCCGCGCTTCGTCCGCCGATCTTCGACAGTACGAGGTCGTTCACCACGGCGTTCGCGCGCGCGCCGAACTCCTCGGCCACAGCCCGGTTGAACTCACTGCGACGCATACCCGTGGCGAGATTCCAGAGCCTTCGTGAAGAAGCGGTTCAGCGAAGCGACAGCTCGGCGTCGACCGAGGCCACCAGGTCGTCGGGGACGACGTCGGGGAAGGTCTGCAGACCCTCGAGCACCGAGATGCGGTCGCCGACCTCGCGCATGATCGTCGAGATGGGAACGTCGAGCGCCTCGGCCACCGACGCGAGGATCTCGCTCGAGGCCTCCTTCTGACCGCGCTCCACCTCGCTCAGGTAACCCAGCGCGACGCTTGCGCGGCTCGCGACCTGCCGGAGGGTACGACCCTTCTGCTGGCGGAAATCACGAAGCACTTCGCCGATCTCTTGACGTACCAGGATCATCAGGGCCCCTCCTCACTTCTGATTCCACCGTCTTCCGGGTGCCCAACAGTACAGCACCGGATGATGCCAATCTAATCCCGCGAACTGGGCAATGGGTGGGAATCACCGAATGTAACCGAGACGAAACACGGTCTGTTCCCGCTGCCGGGTGCAGCGGCGGATGCCTCAGACCAGCGTGAGCGCCAGCTCGATCACGCTCTCCACCGTGCGCGTGCGGATCTCATCGCGCGTCCCGGTGAGCGTGAGCGCTGAGACGACGACCGTCTCGGGCGTGGCGACCGCGACGTAGACCGTTCCCACCGGATGCCCATCCTGCGGATCGGGCCCGGCCACACCGGTCGTCGCAAGCCCGACGTCCGCCCGCAGCACCCGGCGGGCGCCCTGCGCCATCTGCTCGGCGACCGTGGGGTCGACGGCGCCGCGGGCTGCCAGCAGATCGGCCTCGACGCCGAGCGCCGACGACTTGAGGTCGGTGGCGTACGCGACGATCCCGCCTCGCACGTGCGCAGACGCCCCGGGGACGTCCACCAGCGTCGCCGTCACGCGGCCGCCCGTGAGCGACTCCGCCGCGGCCACGGACCAGTCGCGGGTCGCGAGGGCGCGCAGCAGACTCGCTGCCGCGGCCGTCATGCGTCTTTCCGCTTGGCGCGCGCGCCGCGCATCTCGGTCACGACGTAGTCCACCCCGCTCAGGATCGTGAGGATCACCGCGATCGTCATGAGAACGCTGTTGACCCAGAAGATCCCGTCGCCGACGAGCGTCCAGAGGGGCAGCAGCGCGAGCGAGAGGGCGATGCCCTGCGCGAGCGTCTTCAGCTTGCCCATCCAGGCCGCGGCGAGCACGTGATCGCTCACGACGATGAGACGGTACACCGTGATGCCGACCTCGCGGATGAGCACGACGATCGTGACCCACCACGGCAGCTCGCTCAGGATCGACAGGCCGATGAAGGCGAACCCCGTCAGGACCTTGTCGGCGATCGGATCGAGCAGCTTGCCGAGATCCGTGACGATGTGGTGCTTCCGCGCCAGATAGCCGTCGATCCCGTCGGTCGCGATCGCGACGATGAAGAGGGCCGCCGCCCACCAGCGCAGCGCACCATCCGCTCCCCCGTCGGCGAGCAGCATCCACAGGAAGACCGGCGCGCACAGGATGCGCACGATCGTGATCGCGTTGGGCAGCTGCCGGGGGATCGCCATGGCCCGAGCCTATCGGCGGAGCACCGTGCCGCCAGGCCGCCGGAAGCGAGTCATTCCCGACCCGTGAGCCCCCAGGCGTCCTCCGAGCCCGTGTCGCCGTCGACGACCGGGTAGCCGTCGTACTGCGAGTCGACGGCATCCGTCCCGTAACGGTCTTCGGCGTCCGGTGCGGGAGCAACTGCCGCGGGAGCCGCGTCGGGCACGTCCTCGCCGCGTATCCGCGCCAGGACCGACGGCAGCTGCTCGACCGTCACCAGCACGTCACGTGCCTTGGAGCCTTCCGAGGGCCCCACGATCTCGCGCGACTCGAGGAGGTCCATGAGCCGGCCGGCCTTGGCGAAGCCGACGCGCAGCTTGCGCTGCAGCATCGACGTCGAGCCGAACTGGCTCGAGACCACGAGCTCGGCGGCGGCGAGCAGCAGCTCGAGGTCGTCGCCGATGTCGGCATCGATCTCTTTCTTCTCCGCCACAGCGGCCACGTCGGGGCGGTACTCCGGGCGGGCCTGCGCCGTCACGTGCGCGACGACCGCCTCGATCTCCTTCTCGCTCACCCACGCGCCCTGAACGCGAAGCGCCTTCGATGCGCCCATCGGCAGGAACAGGCCGTCGCCCTGGCCGATCAGGCGATCGGCGCCCGGCTGGTCGAGGATGACCCGGGAGTCGGTGACGCTCGTCACGGCGAAAGCGAGGCGAGACGGCACATTCGCCTTGATCAGACCCGTGACGACGTCGACGGACGGCCGCTGCGTCGCCAGCACGAGATGGATGCCGCTGGCCCGCGCGAGCTGCGTGATGCGGACGATGGAGTCCTCGACGTCGCGCGGCGCCACCATCATGAGGTCCGCGAGCTCGTCGACGACCACAAGGAGGTAGGGGTAGGGCTTGAGGACGCGCTCGCTCCCCGGCGGCAGCGTGATCTCACCGGCCACGACGGCCTTGTTGAAGTCGTCGATGTGACGGAAGCCGAAGGACGCGAGGTCGTCGTACCTCATGTCCATCTCCTTCACGACCCACTGCAGCGCCTCGGCCGCCTTCTTGGGGTTCGTGATGATCGGCGTGATCAGGTGCGGCACGCCGGCGTACGAGGTGAGCTCCACGCGCTTGGGGTCGATGAGCACCATCCGCACGTCGGCGGGCTTCGCCCGCATCAGCAGGCTCGTGATCATGGAGTTGACGAAACTCGACTTGCCCGAGCCGGTGGAACCGGCGACGAGGAGGTGGGGCATCTTCGCGAGATTGGCGACGACGTAACCGCCGCCGACGTCCTTGCCGACGCCGATCGTCATCGGGTGGGTCTGGTTCGTCGCGGTCGTCGAGCGCAGCACATCGCCCAGCGTGACGATCTCGCGATCGGTGTTCGGGATCTCGACGCCGATCGCGCTCTTGCCGGGGATGGGCGCGAGGATGCGCACCTCGTTCGACGCCACGGCGTAGGCGATGTTGTTCGTGAGCGCCGTGATGCGCTCCACCTTCACTCCGGGGCCGAGCTCGATCTCGTACTGGGTCACCGTCGGGCCCCGCGAGAAGCCGGTGACGCGTGCGTCGACCGAGAACTGGTCGAGCACGCTGGTGATCGCCCGCACGGTGTCGTCGTTCGCCTGTGAGCGGGCCACGTGCGGCGATCCCGCGGCGAGCGAGTGGACGGACGGGAGCCGGTAGGGGGCGGACGGCGAGTCCACCGCCGTCGTCGAGCCGATGCCGTCGAGCCCCGGCAGCGTGCCGTCGTCCTCGATGACCTCGGCGTCGTCGCGCAGCGACGTGCGCGACGACGTCGCCGCCTTCGCCGCCGACAGGACGGCCGGGTCGATCACCTCGGTCATGGCGTCCGTCGGCACCGGAGGGGGCGTGACCGGCGCCGCGATCGCCTGCTCGAAACCGCCCTGAGACGATCCGGCGGCCAGCAGCTCCGTGAGGTCCTGGGACCCGATGCCGTCGTCCGGGTCCTTCTCGCGACCCGTCTTGTTGCGACGCCAGAAGGGCAGGGACGGGTCGCCGTCGTCCTCGGCGGAGTCGTCGGCCGAGGCATCCGCCGACTTCTCGTGCGGCGGCTCGGCCCCGAACATCCACGCGTACAGCTCGCCGAGACGGCGGCCGATGCGGTTCGGCGGCGTCTTGGTGATGATCAGGACGCTGAGCACCGCCAGCAGTGACAGCACGATGTACGCGCCCACATCCGTGAGCACCAGGGCGATCGGCTCGCCGAGCATCCACCCGAACAGACCGCCCGCCTCGCTGAGCGCGGGCAGGCCCTCACTGGGCTTGGGCCGCCCACCGGCGACGTGGCAGAAGCCGGCGATCGTGAGGACGAGGAGGCCGAAGCCGATGCCCACACGGCCGTTGTCGTGCACGGACGACGGATGCCGGAACATCCACCCCGCGAGGATGAGCAGCAGCACCGGCAGCACGAAGGCCTCACGGCCGATCAGGCCGCCGACGGTGTAGGCGCTGATCGTCTTCGCGACCTCGCCGCCGATGAAGAACCACTCGTTGACGGCCCCGGCGATCGCCAGCAGTACGAGCAGGAACGGGAAGCCGTCGCGGCGCTGGTCCTTCTCGAGCGACTCCGGGCCGAAGGCCCGGAAGAGTCCGCCGGTGGCGTGGGCGAGTCCGAGCCATGCCCGCACGACGACGGGGGGCCGATCGGGTTGGTCGACGTAACGCTTGGGCGCGGGTGCCGGTTTCGCGGCCGCGGGCTTGCGCGCGGTCGACGACGCGTTCGCACGCCCGTTCGTCGATGCGCTCGAAGACGCGCGCGACCCTTTGGTCGGGCTTGAGCTCCTGGCCATCCCTCAACGGTAGGACGGTGTCCCGACATTTCCGGTGAACCACGCCGCCGGCGGGGGCGCGAGGAAGACGAATGCCTCAGCGCAGGCGCTTGACCATGGTGTCGCGTCCCGACCCGCTCTGGGTGACGGCGAAGCCCTCGCTGCGGTAGAGCGTCGCGGCGAAGTTGCCCCGCTCCACGCTCAGGCTGATACGCGCGTATCCCTCCGCGCGGGCGTGCTCGCACAGGCGCTGCAGGAGCGCGCGCCCCACGCCGTGGGCTCGCCAGATCGGCTTCACGCCGATGATGAGCTCCGGAACGCCGGTGCCGACGTAGCCGAAGCCGGGATCGCTGCGCGGCAGCATCCGGTACCAGGCGGCGCCCACCGGCTCGCCGTTGCCGTCCTCTGCCACGAAGCCCGCGTCCCCCGGCCGCATCCAGCCGGCGACGTAGCGGCGATGCTCGGTGCCCCCGATCACCTCGTGCCGCGGCCGCGCGCCCCCCTGCTGCCAGTTCGCGGCTTCGACGACCATGTCGCCGAGGAACGCGCCGTCCGCCGCGACGGCGGGACGGATCCGGAACGAGATAGCCACAAGGCCGATCGTACGGCCCGCGTGTTACGCCTCGGTACTCCGCCCGATGGCGATCTCGCTACGCTTCGATACTCCGCCGATGGTGATCTCGCTACGCTTCGATCACGAGCGGCACGATCATGGGGCGGCGGCGGAGCGACTGGTTCACCCAGCGCCCGATCGTGCGCCGAACGACCTGCGAGAGGGCGTGCTGGTCGCGCACGCCGGACTTGGCGGCTTCCGCGAGGGCGGCGGCGATCTTGGGCTTCACGTCCTCGAACACCGAGTCGTCCTCCGCGAAGCCGCGCGCGTGGATCTCGGGACCCGAGATCACTTTGCCCGTCGAGGCGTCGACCACGACGATCACCGAGATGAAGCCCTCCTCACCCAGGATCCTGCGGTCCTTGAGATCGGCATCCGTGATCTCACCGACGGTCGATCCGTCGACGTACACGAAGCCGAGGTCGAGCTGGCCGACGATGCGCGCGTCGCCGTCCTTCAGGTCGATGACCGTCCCGTTCTCGGCGAGAAGCGTGCGCTCGGGGTCTATGCCGGTGTCCTGCGCGAGCCGTGCGTTGGCCATGAGGTGGCGGTACTCGCCGTGCACCGGGAGCACGTTGCGCGGCTTCAGGATGTTGTAGCAGTAGAGCAGCTCGCCGGCCGCGGCGTGGCCCGAGACGTGCACTTTGGCATTGCCCTTGTGCACGACGTTCGCGCCGAGCTTGGTGAGCCCGTCGATCACGCGGTAGACGGCGTTCTCGTTGCCCGGGATGAGGCTCGACGCGAGGATGACGGTGTCGCCCGGGCCGGGCTCGATCGCGTGGTCCAGGTTGGCCATGCGGCTCAGGACCGCCATGGGCTCGCCCTGGGACCCGGTCGACATGTAGACGATCCTGTCGTCGGGAAGGTCGCGAGCCTTCTTGTAGTCGATCAGCACGCCCTCCGGCACGTGGAGATAGCCGAGGTCCTCGGCGATCGTCATGTTGCGCAGCATGCTGCGTCCGAGAAGAGCCACCCGCCGGCCGTGAGCCGCGGCCGCATCGAGCACCTGCTGCACGCGGTGGACGTGGCTGGAGAAGCTCGCCACGATCACCCGGCGCGGCGCCTTGCCGATGACCTGGTCGAGCACGGGGCCGATCGAGCGCTCCAGCGGCGTGAAGCCCGGCACGTCGGCGTTGGTGGAGTCGACGAGGAAGAGGTCGACGCCCTCCTCCCCCAGCCGTGAGAACGCGCGGAGGTCGGTGAGGCGGCCATCGAGCGGCAGCTGGTCCATCTTGAAGTCGCCGGTGGCCAGCACCAGGCCTGCGGGCGTGCGGATCGCCACCGCGAGGGCGTCGGGTATCGAGTGGTTGACCGCGACGAACTCGAGCTCGAACGGGCCGAGGTTCTCGCGCTGCCCCTCCGCCACGGTGAGGCTGTACGGCCGGATGCGGTGCTCCTTGAGCTTCGCCTCCGTGAGCGCGAGGGTCAGCCCCGATCCGATGATCGGGATGTCGCTCTTGAGCTTGAGCAGATACGGCACGGCGCCGATGTGGTCCTCGTGGCCGTGCGTGAGCACGACGCCGACGATGTCGTCGAGGCGCCTCTTGATCGGCTCGAAGTCGGGAAGGATCAAGTCCACACCCGGCTGGTGCTCCTCCGGGAACAGTACGCCGCAGTCGACGACGAGGAGCTTTCCCCCGTACTCGAACACGGTCATGTTTCGGCCGACCTCGCCCAGGCCGCCGAGCGGGATGACCCGGAGGGTTCCTGCGGCGAGCTCGGGCGGATCGTATGGAGTGGTGGGCATCGTGAAGCCTCCTCATGATGCCCGCGGGCATCCGTTCATCAGCGCGCGGTCGCCGACGCGGCGACGGCGCGATCCGTCATCTCGTGGTGCCCGACACCTTGGGCAGGGCGCCGCCGGCGGCGGCGTTGCGGTCGGGGCGGAAGTTCGAGAAGTCGGCACCGGGGACGCCGGTCACGAGGGCGAGCTCGTCCTCGATCTTGGCCGCCTCCCACTCCTCGGGGCCGACCAGCGGCAGTCGCACGCGGGGGCTTCCGATGCGGCCGAGGCCGTGGAGGATGTACTTCGCCGACACCGTGCCGGGCACGTGCGTCATCACGGCGCGCACGAGGGGCTCGAGCTGCCGGTGCGCGGCGGTCGCGGTCTTCAGGTCGCCCGCATTCACGGCGTCCACGATCGCGCGGTACGGCTGCGCGGCGATATTGGCCGTGACCCCGATGAGGCCCGTCGCACCGATGGCGAGGTGCGGCAGCACGTTCGCGTCGTCTCCCGAGAAGTACATCAGGTCGGTCTGGTTGAGCACGCGGCTCACCTCGCTGAAGTCGCCCTTGGCATCCTTGATCGCCAGGATGTTCGGATGCTTGGCGAGGCGCAGGATCGTCTCGTACTTGATCGGCACGCCGGTGCGGCCGGGGATGTCGTAGAGGATCACGGGCAGATCGGTGGCGTCGGCGACGAGCCGGAAATGCGTCAGGATGCCCGCCTGCGTGGGCTTGTTGTAATACGGCGTGACGATCATGATGCCGTCCGCGCCGACCTTCTCGCTGGCTTTGTAGAGCTCGATGGCGTGCGCGGTCTCGTTCGATCCGCCGCCGGTGATGACGGCGGCGCGCCCCGCGGCGACATCCTTTCCGACCTCGACGAGACGGATCTTCTCCGCATCGGTGAGGGTCGACGTCTCGCCGGTGGTGCCGGTGACGACGATGCCGTCGGCGCCCGCCGTGATGACGTCGTCGATGTGCTTCTCGACAGCGGGCCAGTCGACCTCGCCGTCGGCCGTCATGGGGGTGACGAGCGCGACGAGCACCTGTCCGAAGGGATTGCCCGGATGCGTCATGCCTTCAGGTTATCTGGATGCCGCGACCGCCGCGTGCGGCCGGCGCCGGGGACTACCGCCCGCGTTCGGCGATGCGCGTGGCGAGCGAGGGCGGCGCGACGCGGGCCAGGGCCACCAGCAGCTTGTAGCGCAGCGACGGGATCGACACCGCGGCGCCCCGCGCCACGTCGCGCAGGGAGTCCGACACGACCGCGGGCGCACCGAGCCAGAGCACCTCGGGCACGCCCTCCTCCCCCGGAGGCAGCCCGAGCCGCTCGTGGAAGCCCGTGTGCGTATAGCCGGGGCAGACCGCCGTCACCGTCACGCCGCGCGGCGCGTAGCGGCGGTTGGCCCACCGGCTGAAGCTCACGAGCCACCCCTTGCACGCGCCGTACGTGGAACGCGGGATGAAGGCCGCCACCGACGCGACGTTGACGATGCGGCCGTGGCAGCGCGAGCATCGGCCCGAGCGCCGCGTGCGTCAGCCGCATGGGCACCTCCACGTGCAGCTCGAGGTGCCGGACCTCGTCGTCGATGTCGTTGCGCTCGAACGCCAGCGGCAGTCCGAACCCGGCATTGTTCACGAGGATCTCGATCGGCCGGGTCTCGTCGCGCACGCGCTCCTCCACGCGCTCCCGCTCGCGGGGCTCCACGAGGTCGGCGGCGAGCACCTCGACCTCGACGCCGTGGGTCGACCGCAGCCGGGTCGCCAGCTCTTCGAGCGCGTGCCGGTCGCGGGCGACCAGCACGAGATCGGCACCCTTGGCCGCGAGCTGCCGCGCGTACTCGGCCCCGAGACCCGAGCTCGCACCCGTGATGAGCGCCGTCTTCGCCATGTGCGCCACCCTACGCCGGGCCGCGTCAGCGGGTCTCCGGCCGGACGAGTCTCAGAAAGCGATAACGGATGCCGGAGCCCGACGTGTGCCAGCCCGCCTCGGGATCGGTCGCCTCGGTGTGCCACCCCGAGCGGTCGGGTGCCAGCGTGTCGCCGTCGACGGCGATGTCCAGCTCGGTGACCTCCAACAGGTCGGCGAGGCCGATGGCCTCCTCGAACAGCTGTCCGCCACCGATCACCCAGATGCGGTCGGGGACGTCTTCACCCGCCAGGGTGAGGCCGGCCTCGAGCGAGCCGGCACGCTCGGCCCCGGCATCCGCCCAGTCCTCCTGATGGGTGACGACGATGTTGCGCCGGCCGGGCAGCGGACGGAACCGTGCCGGGAACGACTCCCAGGTGCGGCGACCCATCACGACGGGCGCGCCCAGCGTGAGCGCCTTGAAGTGGGCCAGGTCCTCGGGAACGTGCCACGGCATGCCGCCGCCGGCGCCGATCACACCGCCGCGCGCCTCGGCCCAGATCAGACCCACGCCGGCCGGGCCGGTGGGTGCCGTCATACCGCGACGGCCCCGCGGATCGCGGGATGGTGCTGATAGTCCTCGAGGACGAAGTCCTCGTAGCGGTAGTCGAAGACCGAGTCCGGCCGGCGCGCGATCCGGAGCGTCGGATACGCATACGGCTCGCGGGTCAGCTGCTCGCGGACCTGCTCCAGATGGTTGTCGTAGATGTGGCAGTCGCCGCCGGTCCACACGAAGTCCCCCGGCTCGAGCCCCGCCTGCTGCGCCACCATGAGCGTGAGCAGCGCGTACGACGCGATGTTGAAAGGCACCCCGAGGAAGAGGTCGGCGCTGCGCTGATACAGCTGGCACGACAAGCGCCCGTCGGCGACGTAGAACTGGAACAGCGCGTGACACGGCGCGAGCGCCATGTCGGGGATGTCGGCCGGATTCCAGGCCGACACGATCAGCCGCCGCGAGTCGGGGTTGGCGCGGATCTGGTCGAGCACGAGCGAGATCTGGTCGATCTGCTCCCCCGACGGCGTCGGCCAGGAGCGCCATTGCACGCCGTAGACGGGTCCCAGCTCACCCTCGGCATCCGCCCACTCGTCCCAGATCGTCACGCCGTTCTCCTGCAGCCAGGCGACGTTCGAATCGCCTCGCAGGAACCACAGCAGCTCGTAGGCGATCGACTTGAAATGCACGCGCTTGGTCGTGATGAGCGGGAACCCCTGAGACAGGTCGAAGCGGATCTGACGCCCGAACGCACTGGTGGTGCCGGTCCCGGTGCGGTCGTCCTTGTGCGTGCCGTTCTCCAGCACGTCGCGCAGCAGGTCCTCGTACGGAGTGGGAATCGGCGTCGTCACGGCAGCCACGATACCCGCGCCCAGCGGCTCGGGACCCGGGCCGCGCCGTTCACGCGGTGGCCCGTCCCGTGTTACGCCGTCGGCGTCATATTGGCGAATGCCGTCTCCATTCAGCTGAAACGGGTTAGCCTGATGTGCTGTGAACCTCCTCGGCGCCCTCATCACCCTCGCCGCGCTCCTCGCGGCGACGGTGGCACTCGGCGTCTTCCTCAACTGGCGGCAATCCCGCGCGCGTCGCGACGTCGCGCACGAGGTGATCGAACCGCACCGGCTCGGCGCCGACGGCCTCGGCGAGGTCGCCACGCTCCTGCAGTTCAGCACGGAGCTGTGCGCCCGCTGCCCCGGAGTGCACCGCACGCTCGCGGGGATCGCCGACGATCGCGAAGGCGTCCGCCACCTCGATGTCGATCTCACGCACCGTCCCGACATCGCCCGGCATTTCCACGTGCTGCAGACGCCCACGACGCTCGTGCTCGATCGCCACGGCGTCGTGCAGACCCGCTTCGGCGGAATCCCGGGGCGCGAGGTGCTCGAGCTGGAGCTCAATCGGCTGACCGCGGAGGATGCCCATGTCTGAGAGAGCGCCTGCCACCGGACCCCGCGGCATCGATCCGCGCGGTCCCCGCTTCGTGGCCGGAATCACCGCCGTGCTCCTGCTGATCGACGTCTTCCTGGGTCTCACCGGCCTGTCGACGGCGTCCACCGCAGAGGGCTGGGCGATCACGTCGGCCAGCATCACCGAGCGGATCCTCGATCCCGCGTTCCTCCTCCTTCTCGTCGCCACGCTGCTGTTCCTCTGGGGCGTGCTCTCGCCGCGCACCGCCCCGTGGGGCGCGCTCTATCGCGCGCTGGTGGCCCCGCGCCTCTCGCCGCCGAAGGAGCTCGAAGACCCGCGTCCGCCGCGCTTCGCCCAGGGGGTCGGACTCTTCGTGGCCGCAATCGGCCTGCTCCTGCAGCTTGCCGGCGTGCCGTGGGCACTGACGATCGCCGCAGCCGCAGCCTTCGTCGCGGCCTTCCTCAACGCGGTGTTCGGCCTGTGCCTCGGCTGCCAGCTCTACCTCGTGCTGCAGCGCGCCGGCATCGTCGGCCGCGCTCGTCCCGTCTCGGCGTGAGGTTCGCCCCGCGTTCGCTTCCGCGGCAGCCTGACGTCGTCTGACGCCGAAGCCGCACGGGCCGTCGCGGCGCGGCATCCGTCGCGGTTAGGCTGACGCGAGACGCCCGCAGAAGCGGGCGCGCCGCGAGCGAGGAGCCTCACATGACCGTCACGAGCGAAGCAACCACCGTCTGGAAGGGCGGCCTGTTCGACGGCGCCGGTGAAACCACCTTCGTGTCATCGGGCCTCGGCACCTTCCCGGTCAACTGGAAGGCGCGCAGCGAAGGCTCGACGTCGGTCACGACCCCCGAGGAGCTCATCGCCGCAGCCCATGCCTCGTGCTTCAGCATGGCGTTCTCGCTCGCGCTGGCCGAGAACGGCACGCCGCCCGAGTCGATCGACACCACCGCGTCTGTCACGTTCAAGCCCGGCACCGGAATCACCGGCAGCCACCTCAACGTCAACGCGGTCGTGCCGGGCCTCGACCCCGAGGAGTTCGAGCGTCTCGCGCAGAGCGCCAAGGCCGGATGCCCGGTCTCGCAAGCCCTCGCGGGCGTCGAGATCACGCTCGAGGCGACGCTTGCCTGAAAGCCGCTCGGCGCGTGGCCCCGGCTCGCGTCCGGCGGCCGGCAGAGTCGTCGTCGCCGGCGCGTCGGGCCTCATCGGAGGTGCCCTGGTCGAGAGCCTGCGTGCCGACGGCGTCGAGGTGACGACCCTCGTGCGCAGACCTCCCGAGGCCGACCACGAAGTGGAATGGCTGACGACCGACGCTCCCCTCGATCCGGCAGTGCTCGACGGCGCCGACGCGGTGGTGGGCCTCAACGGCGCCAGCATCGGGCGCTTCCCCTGGACGCCGTCGTACAAGGCCGCGCTGCTGTGGTCGCGCATCACGCCGACCCGCGCGATCGCCCGCGCAGTTCGCGAACGGGGGACGGATGCTCCCCACTTCGTATCGGCCTCGGCCGTGGGCTACTACGGCTCCCAGCCGGGCGTCCGGCTCACCGAAGCGGCGCCGCGGGGCGAGTCGTTCCTCGCGGACCTGTGCGCCGAGTGGGAGTCGGCGGCGCACGGTGCCGGAGAGCAGGCCGCTGTGACGTTGCTGCGCACCGCTCCCGTCGTGCACGAGGACGGTGTGCTGAAGCCGCTGCTGGTACTCACCAAGCTGGGCGCATCCGGTCCCATCGGGCGGGGCACGCAGGCGTGGCCCTGGATCTCGCTCAACGACGAGGTGCGCGCCATCCGCCACGTCATCGACACCCGCCTGACCGGGCCGGTGAACCTCTCGGGGCCGACCCGGGCGACCGCAAACGACCTCGGGTTCGCCCTCGCCGTGCGCATGAACCGCCCCTTCCTGCTGCGGGCGCCGGTGTGGGGCATGAGGCTCGTGCTCGGCGCCGACGCCACCGAGGCGATCCTCACGTCGGATGCCCACGTGATCCCCGAGCGGCTCGAGGAGTCCGGGTTCGAGTTCCGGCACCCGACGGTCGAGGATGCCGTCGCCGCGGCCGTGCCCGCGGCGGCCTGATCTCGAACGCGGGCGGTGTCAGCCCGGCTGGTCCGACTTCTCGAGCCGGATCGCGGTGCGGACCGCCTCCCGTGCGCGGCGCCGGTCGCCGGCGGCGTCGTACGCGAGGCCCAAGCGGTACCACGCCCGCCAGTCGTCGGGATGCGCCTCGGCATCCGCCCGGTATTTCGGGAACACGGCATCCCCGTCCTCCCGCAGCACGCGGCCGCTGGGCCGTACCGCGACCTCGTCCTGCGGCAGACCGCCCTCGGCCTCCAGGCGTCGTCCGACCTGCTGTGCGCGCACGCCGAACCACAGCTCACGCCCCAGCGCCCACGCCGCGATGGCGGGAAGCACGACGAGAACGACTCCCATTGCGACCGCGATGCCGTCGCCGCTCGTGAGCAGCAGCCGCGCGCGCTGCCCGACGAGCACGATGTACAGCGCGAGCAGCGCCGCCATGACGGCGACTCCGATGCGCGCGCTCATGCGCCGGTCGTGCGCGCGACCTGACCGGGCACGCCCCCCTCGTCCACGGGGCTGGCGTCGGCAGGGGTGCTGCGACGGCCGATCCCGATGTCGATGAGGCTGTCGAGGCCGATGGTGACACCCGTCGCGTCACGCGCTGCTGCCAGGGCGAGACGGATGCCGGGACCGTAGGCCTTCGCCGGTTCCACCGTGTCGTGGACGACGGTGAGGGACTCACCCGCCCCGGACAGGATGACCTCCTGGCGGGCGACGACGCCCGGGCGGCGCAGCGAGTGGATGGGAACGCTGGCGACCTGCTGGCCGCGCGCACGCTGATCGACGTACGGCGACTCGACGGGGCCGACGCCCTCACGGGCGGACGCGATCAGCTCGGCCGTGCGGACGGCGGTTCCGCTCGGGGAGTCGATCTTCGTCTCGCGGTGGGCCTCGATGATCTCGATGGACGGGAAGAACGGCGCCGCGGCGGCCGCGAGAGCCGAGCCCAGCACCGAGCCGACGGAGAAGTTGGGGATGAACACGGCTCCCGTGCCCGCCGCCTCGACGAGCGGCCGCACGAGGGCGATGCGCTCGGCCGACCAGCCGGAGGTGCCGACGAGCACGTTGATGCCGCGCTCGATGGCGGCGCGCACGACGTCTATCGACACGGCGGGGGTCGACGCGTCAACCACGAGGTCGGCGCCCTCGAGCTCGGAAAGCTCGGACCGCGAGGACAGCACGGCCGCGAGCTCGAACCCGGGCTCCGCCTCGACGACGTCGCGGATGATGCCGCCGAGCTTTCCGGTACCGCCGACGATGGCCACGCGTGTCGTCATGGCTCCCATCCTAGGCGGGGCGCACGGGCAGGCCGGGCCGGGCGCACCGCCGGGCCAGGCGTCGACGCGGGCCCCCCGGGCGAAGCCGAGCACGCGGCTCGGCCGCCTACGCTGGAGGGGTGGTGACACTGCGCCCCTCCCCCGTCGACGCACCTGATGCGCACGAGCTCCTCGCCGAGTACTTCCGCGCCCGCACCGAGGGGTTCACGCTCCTCGACGTCGCGTACCGCACGACCTTTCCCGATCCCGCGGCATTCGAGCCGCCGGCCGGTGTCTTCGTGGTTCTTGACGACGACGAAGGCGCTGCGCAGGGCTGTGGCGGCATCCGTCTCATCCCGGACGGGCCGCTCGGCGTGCGGTACGAGCTCAAGCACCTCTATCTGCGGCCGGTGACGCGCGGCCGGGGCTGGGGGCGGCTGCTCGTCGAAGATCTGGAGCGCCGGGCCCGTGAGTTCGGTGCCGCCGAGCTCGTGCTCGACACGCACCACTCGCTCGAGGCCGCCGGCGCGCTCTACGCGCGCACCGGGTTCGTGCCGATCGAGCCCTACAACGACAACCCGAACGCCTCGCGCTGGTACGGCAAGGCGCTCTGACGCGCAAGCCCCGCCCTCAGACGGGGTAGACCTCGGGCAGACCCGTGCGCAGTTCGACCGGCAGGTGGGCCAGGTCGTTGTGCGAGAGAAGAGTCCACGGACGGCCCTGCTTCTGGGCGATCACGGACAGCCCGCAGTGCGCCTGGTTGAGCGTCATCCAGCGCCAGTCGGGGGCCTGCAGCACCTCGCGCACGAACCATGCGATCACGAAGTTGTGCGTGATCAGCAGCTCGTGCACCTCTCCGCGCTTGCGCACGAGGAACTCGCTGACCGCGTCCGACATCTGGGCGCGGCCGGCCTCCACCTCGGCTTCGGTCACCGATCCGAAGAAGGGCTCGAACGCGGCGGGGGTCTCGTCGGTCATCCCCGTCGGCACGCAGTCGAACAGGAGCGCCGACGGCTCCGGCGAGAGCGACGGCATCCGCTCGGCAACCGCCCGGGCGGTCTGGCTGGCCCGCTCGAGAGGAGAATGCCACACGGCGTCGAAGGGGACGCCCGAGAGCCGGTCGGCCAGGAAGGCGGCCTGACGGCGGCCGCGCGGCGACAGCGGTCCGTCGACGAGTCCGTGCTCGGCATCCTGGTGCTCGCCGTGCCGCACGAGGTAGATGTAGTGCGTCACGCAGCTCACTTCGCCATCGAGGTAGGGTCTGGGTCGCGTGCCGGTGGAGGCACGTCTTCCACACTACGACACGAGGCGGATGCCGCCCGAGCGGACGCCGCCTGACGCGCCGACGGCCCGCGCGACGACGGCCGCGAACTACACGGAGGCGCGGCCGATGTCGGCCAGCTGCGCCCGGCTGAGCCGGACGCCGACGCCCTGGACGAGCTCCTCGACGTGCTGCGGTGCGTAGGCATTGACGATCGGCGCGGTCACGAGCTTCTGCGCGAGCAGCCAGGCCACGGCGACGGCCGCATCGGGCACGCCCAGCTCTGCGCCGACCGCGTCGAGCGCGCGGAGCGTGCGGGTGCCGCGGCGGTTGATGTTCGCGGCGAGCTGCGCGCCGCGCACCGAGAGGGCACCGCGGATCTTCGAACGCTGGCGGCCGGCGAGGTACCCGTGCTCGAGCGCGTGCGACGGAGTGACGGCCATGCTCTGGGCCCCGGCGACGAGACGGAGGTCGGCGTCGAACTCGTGGCGGCGCAGCACGTTGAAGGGCACATCGAGCACCGTGATGCGCGGGTAGCCCGCCGAGGCGTAGATGCGCGCCTCGACCAGTTGCGCGGCGCTGTAGCCGATCGCGCCCAGCGCTCGCACCTTGCCCGTCTCGACCAGCCATTCCGCCGTGGCGAGCGTGTCTTCGAGCGACGCCTCCGGGTCGGTCGTCGCATCGAGGTACAGCACGTCGATGCGGTCGGTGCGAAGGCGGTTGAGGGACGCCTCGACCGCGCGAACGAGGTTGACGGGCCCGAGCCCCGGGTTGTCGGCGTGACCGCCGATGCGTACCGCGAGCACGATGTCGTCGCGCAGGCCGCGCGAGTGCAGCCACTGGCCGATGATGTGCTCGCTCCGGCCGCTGGAGTAGCTGTCGGAGGTGTGGACGGCATTGCCGCCCAGCTCCGCATAGGTGTCGAGGATCGCGTGGCTGGACTCCAGATCGACGTTCCACCCGAATTCAGCGGCGCCGAGGATCAGCGGGAAGACGACGCATCCGCTCTCGCCGAGCGGAACGCGAAGGTTGCTGCCGACCGAGGGGCCTTGGACCGGAATGGGTGCGGACGGGTGCGGGCCGCGCACGCGCTCGCCGTCGGGGGCCGCGGCGGAGGAGACGGCGGCACCCGGGCTCGTCGACGGAAGAGTCGAGTCGACGCCGAAGTACGCCATGTGCCACCCCCTCACGAGAACCCCGCTGGAGCTTCGTGATCACTGTCGCGCGCCCCCCGGCGCCTACTTCGAGGGTAGGCCAGTCCGGACAGCGGTCTGTGCTATGAGGCGAACTGCCGATAAACATTGCATAACGGTTTGATCACATACCGTCGATCCACCGCCGCCCCGGTCGGCTTCGCAGGCGACAGCCGGCGGCGCACGGCGACCGGACGACGGATGCCCGCCCCTCGGCGAGGGACGGGCATCCGCGATTCGGTGGGCGGCCGGCTGGTCCGGCACGCCCAGACCGGCTCAGCCTTCGGCCGGAGCCTCCGGGCCGGGGTTGGCCGCAGCGCGACCCTCCTGGTCGGCGGGCTCCTCGAGCACCGGCTCGAGCGAGAGCTTGCCGCGGTCGTCGATCTTCGTGATCTTCACGAGGAGCTTCTGACCGACCGAGAGCACGTCGTCGACGTTCTCCACGCGCTTGCCGCCGGCGAGCTTGCGCACCTCGCTGACGTGCAGCAGGCCGTCCTTGCCGGGCAGGAGCGAGATGAACGCGCCGAACGTCGCGATCTTGACGACCGTTCCCAGGAACTGCTCGCCGACCTCCGGGTTGGTGGGGTTGGCGATGGCGTTCACCTGGGCACGGGCGGCCTCGGCCGACGGACCATCGGTCGCGCCGATGTAGACGGTGCCGTCCTCCTCGATGGAGATGTCGGCGCCGGTCTCGTCCTGGATCGCGTTGATCGTCTTGCCCTTCGGGCCGATCAGCTCGCCGATCTTGTCGACCGGGATCTGCACGCTGATCACGCGCGGGGCGGTCGGCGCCATCTCGTCCGGCGAGTCGATCGCGGCGTTGAGCACGTTCAGGATCGTGAGACGAGCCTCCTTCGCCTGCGTCAGCGCGGCAGCGAGCACCGACGACGGGATGCCGTCGAGCTTCGTGTCGAGCTGGATCGCCGTGACGAACTCGCTCGTGCCGGCGACCTTGAAGTCCATGTCGCCGAGGGCGTCCTCCGCGCCGAGGATGTCGGTCAGCGCGGCATAACGCGTCTGGCCGTCGACCTCATCGGAGACGAGGCCCATCGCGATGCCGGCGACGGGAGCGCGCAGCGGCACACCGGCGTTCAGCAGCGAGAGCGTGGACGCGCAGACCGAGCCCATCGACGTCGAGCCGTTGGAGCCGAGCGCCTCGGAGACCTGACGGATGGCGTACGGGAACTCTTCGCGGCTGGGCAGCACCGGCACGAGCGCGCGCTCGGCCAGGAAGCCGTGGCCGATCTCACGACGCTTCGGGCTTCCCACACGACCCGTCTCACCCGTCGAGTAGGGCGGGAAATTGTAGTGGTGCATGTAGCGCTTGTGCGTGACAGGCGACAGCGAGTCGATCTGCTGCTCCATCTTGAGCATGTTCAGCGTCGTGACGCCCAGGATCTGGGTTTCGCCGCGCTGGAAGATCGCCGAGCCGTGCACGCGCGGGATGACCTGCACCTCGGCGTCGAGCGGACGGATGTCGGCCAGGCCGCGGCCGTCGATGCGGACGCCCTCACTGAGGATGCGGCCGCGCACGATCTTCTTCGTGACCGACTTGTAGGCGGCCGAGAACTCGATCGTGGCGACGGCGGGCAGCTCGCCCGCCTCCACAGCGGCGACCAGCTCGCCCTTGACGCGGTCCTTGACGGCTTCGTCGGCGTTCTGGCGCTCCTGCTTGTCGGCGATCTGGTAGATGCCGACCAGCTCGTCGTACGCACGGCCGGCGACGAAGTCGTACGTCTGCTGCGAGTAGGGCAGGAAGACCGGGTACGGCTGGATCTCCTTGGCAGCGGTGTTCGCGACCACGTTCTGCGCCGCGACCAGCTCCTTGAGGAACGGCTTGGCCGCCTCGAGGCCCTGCGCCACGATCTCTTCGCTCGGCTTCGTCGCGCCGCCCTTGATGAGGTTCCAGGAGTGCTCGGTGGCCTCGGCCTCGACCATCATGATCGCGACCTCGCCGTCCTCGAGCACGCGACCGGCGACGACGAGGTCGAACACGGCCTCCTCGAGAACCTTGGTGTTCGGGAACGCGACCCACTGGTCGGCGTGGTCGCCGTGACCGGGGACGAGCGCGAGGCGAACGCCGGCGATCGGTCCCGAGAACGGAAGCCCCGAGATCTGGGTCGACAGCGATGCCGCATTGATGGCGAGAGCGTCGTAGAACTCGCCCGGCGCGATCGAGAGCACCGTGACGACGATCTGCACCTCGTTGCGGAGGCCGTCGACGAACGACGGGCGCAGCGGGCGGTCGATGAGACGGCAGACGAGGATCGCCTCCGTCGAGGGGCGGCCCTCGCGACGGAAGAACGAGCCGGGGATCTTGCCCGCCGCGTACGAGCGCTCTTCGACGTCGACGGTCAGCGGGAAGAAGTCGAAGCCCTCCCGAGGCGACTTGCCGGCGCTGGTCGCCGACAGGAGCATCGTCTCCTCGTCGAGGTACGCGGCGACGGCACCCTGTGCCTGCTGCGCGAGTCGCCCGGTCTCGAACCGGACGGTACGGGTGCCGAAGCGGCCGTTGTCGAGAACGGCTTCAGCGGCGGTGATTTCAGGACCTTCCAAGAGGTCTCTCCTTCTTTGTTTAGGCTCGCACGCGCGTTTCGCGCACGAGCTTGTGCGAAGGAGCAGGAACAGGCAGATCTCGGCGCGCGGGAGTGCCGCGGTCCTCGCCAGCGCTGGTCACCAGTAGAAGATCACCCGACGTCGTCCGGCGGGGAATCCACCACAGGGGACCAGCTTCCTGCCGGCCTGCTCCGTGTAGCTCATATGGAATTGAGCGGCTGCCAGACGGCAACCCGCACAAGCCTACCAGCCGGCGCCATGATGGCCCCACTCTGGCGGGCGTCGGACGCCGCACCTAGGGTGGGGGGATGAGCACCGACGAGAAGCCGGCGTCTGCGGCATCCGATGAGATGAAGCGCAAGTTCAAGGAAGCACTCGACAAGAAGAACGCGAACCACCGCGCGGGCGAGTCCCACATGGACGGCGATTCGTCGATCCACGGCACGCACGGCGCGGTCACGAAGCGCGAGTTCCGTCGTAAGAGCGGATAGGAGCACGTCATGGTCTTCGACCCGACGTTCCATGAGATCTCGAACGAGGCTGCGGAACTCCCCGACCTCGACGGGTCCGTCGACGCGCCGCCCCTCGAGAGCGGCGTGGAGGAGGACGACCTTCCGCCGTACGGCGAGGAGTGAGAGCAACGGCGAGGCCGATATGAGCGACTTCCGGGAACGCATCCCCGACGACGAGCGGGACGTGCCCGTCGACGACAGCGCGGACTTCGAGCTGCCGCCACCGACGATCGACCCTCTCGAGGCCGTCGAAGAGGACGTGGACGAGCTCGAGCTCGAGGAGCGCGAGGCGGCCATCGAGTCCGGCGAGATCGGACCGGGCGACTGAGCCGACACACGCATGCAGATGGGTGCGGGGACTCCCCCGCACCCATCTGATCGGTATCAGCGCGAGAGCAGTGCCTCGCGCTCGCGTGCGCGGCGCTCCTTCTCCGCCGCCTCGGCGACGGCGGCCTCTTCGAGGCCCTGCACGCCGACCGCGTCGGCCGAGCTCGACATCCCATCGTGGTCGTCGCCCGACAAGGTCGTCTCGTCGAAGGGGAGCTCTCCGGCGAGCACGCGGCGTGCCCGGGCGGCGTCGAACTGCTTCGTCCAGGTGCCGATGAGCACGGTGGCGACCGCGTTGCCGGTGAAGTTGGTCAGCGCGCGACCCTCCGACATGAACCGGTCGATGCCGACGATCACCCCCACGCCGTTGACGAGATCGGGCCGGTACGCCTGCAGGCCGCCCGCCAGCGTCGCCAGACCCGCACCGGTGACGCCCGCTGCACCCTTGGAGGCGATGATCATGAACACCAGGAGGCCGATCTGCTGACCGATCGACATGGGGGCTCCCATGCCGCTCGCGATGAACAACGACGCCATCGTCAGGTAGATCGCGGTGCCGTCGAGGTTGAACGAGTAGCCGGTAGGCACCGTGATGCCGACGACCGGCTTCGACACCCCGAGGTGCTCGAGCTTGGCGATGAGTCGCGGCAGCGCCGACTCCGACGACGACGTGCCGACGATCAGGAGGTACTCGCGTGCGAGGTACTTGACGAGGCTGAAGATGTTCACCCGCGTGACGGCGTAGAGGAGCGTGCCGAGCACGCCGATGATGAACACGACGCAGGTGATGTAGAACGCGACCATGAGCGTGCCGAGGGCCCAGATGGCGGCGATGCCCGTGTTGCCGACGACCGCGGCGATGGCGCCGAACGCACCGATCGGGGCGAGCCACAGGATCATGCCGAGGATGCGGAAGACCAGCGCCTGCAGGTGCTTGACCGCACTCATGATCGGTGCGCCCCGGTCGCCCATCTGCTGCAGTGCGAAGCCGACGAGCAGTGCGATGAACAGCACCTGGAGCACGCTCTCGCCCGTGAACGCCGAGAAGAAGGTCGTCGGGATGATGCCGAGGATGAACTCCTGCGTCGTCTTCGCCTCCGCGGTCGCCTCGTAGGTGGAGTTGGCCATGTTGAGGCCCTCACCCGGGTGCAGCAGGTTGCCGACGACGAGACCGATCGCGAGGGCGAAGGTGGACATCACCATGAAGTACAGCAGCGCGAGCCCGCCGATCTTGCCGACCGTCGCCGCCTTCGCGATGGAGCCGACGCCGACCACTATCGTGCAGAAGATGATCGGCGCGATCATCATCTTGATGAGGGCGACGAAGCCTTCTCCCAGGGGCTTGAGCGCGACGCCGGCCTCCGGCCAGACGAGTCCGACGATGGCGCCGAGCACCACCGCGACGATCACTGAGAGGTAGAGCCAGGTGTGTTTGTCCCACGCCCGCTTGCCGCGCCTCCAGTTGAAGCCGGGGAGCGTGAACGATGTGGTACGGGTCGAGAGAGCCATCTTTGCCTCCTGCGGGATCGAACGGCGGTGTGTCCGCTGCGCCGCTGGATCGTGCGGCGTGTCCACAGCGTGCGCGTCCCGCACCGTCCGGCGCGATTTGTGGTCGTATTGGTCGCGCCCCGCGGGGCCTCGCAGCCCGGCCGGCGCGGGAGGATGGATGCGGCGGCATCGATGAGGAGAGCCATGTCCACGGGCGTACGGCAAGGGAGCGCAGCATCCCGCGTGTTCCTGTTCGTCGCGGTCTCGGCGGCGGTCATCGTCGCAGCCCTCGCGACCGTCCTCGTCGTCGACGCCGAGCGCTCCGAGCGCAAGGAAGCGGAGGCGGTCACCCGCGCCGTCGCCTCGTCGCTGGCGGCACTGCCGGAGGTCGGGGACGCACTGGCGGCCGCGCAGCCGTCGGAACGCCTGCAGCCCGTCGCCGAGGAGGTCATGGCGACCACCGGCCTCGATTTCGTCACCATCATGACCCCGGACGGCATCCGCGTGACCCACCGCGACCCGGAGGAGATCGGGCGCCACTATCTCGGCACCATTCCTCGTACTCCATCCGCCTTCACGGAGGAGTTCACCGGAACCCTCGGTCCGTCGGTGCGCACCATCGTGCCCGTCACCGCGGACGGCGAGCTCGTCGGCTGGGTGTCCGTCGGCGTCACCATCGGCAGCATCTGGTCGAAGATCGTGCCGCGGCTGCCCTTCGTGATCTCCCTCGCACTCGCACTCCTCGCTGCGGGGCTCGTCGGCGCCTGGCTCGCCCGTCGCACCACGCGACGGGTCGCCGGCGATCTGCCCGCAGGGACGATCCGCGACGCGGTCGCCTCGTACGAGTCGGTGCGCACGCTCGGCGAGGCACTGCGCGCGCAGACGCACGAGCACGGCAATCGCATGCACACCGCCGTGTCGCTGCTCGAGCTGGGCCGGACGCGCGAGGCCATCGAGATCCTCACCGAGACGTCACGCCAGAGCCAGGAGCTCGTCGACCAGGTCGCGGCCCGCCGGGGTGGCGACCCCACGGTCGGCGCGCTGCTTCTGGGCAAGGCCGCGCAGGCGCGGGAGCGCGGCATCGACTGGTCCGCCGAGATCGATCCCGATGCGCCGCGGAGCGCCCTGTCGCCGGTCGACGCGGTGTCCGTTGTGGGCAACCTCATCGACAATGCGATGGATGCCGCGGCCTCCGGCGACGCGCCGCGCTGGGTACGCGTCGTGTTCGGCACGACAGGCTCCCCCGCCGCCCTCCGCCTGGAGGTGTCCGACAGCGGAGCCGGCGTAGCCGACGACCTCCGCGAGCGCATCTTCGAGCACGGCTTCTCGACGAAGCCCGGCGGAGCCGACGGGCGCGGCGTCGGACTCGCTCTCGTCCGCTCGATCGTGGCGAGCGCGGGAGGCGACATCGAACTGCGCCGGCAGCCGACGGCGTTCGTGGTGACCCTGCCGGCGAGGTCGTCGTGATCCGCGTCCTCCTCGTCGACGACGACGCCCTGACGCTGGAGCTCCATCGGGACTACCTCACGCGCATCGAGGGGTTCGACGCCGTCGCCGAGTGCACAGGGGCCCGCGCCGCGATCGACGCGATCATCGACCGCGGCGACGAGTTCGATCTGGTGCTGCTCGACGTCACGATGCCGGACGGCACCGGCCTCGACGTCCTGCGGCAGGTGCGGGCGCGCGGAGCCGCCGTCGACGTCATCGCGATCACCGGCGTGCGCGACGCCGACATCGTGCGGCAGATGGTGTCGCTCGGCGTGGCCCAGTATCTTGTCAAGCCCTTCACGTTCGCGGTCTTCCGTGAGCGCCTGGAGCAATACGGCGAGTTCCGCCGCCGGGCATCCGAGGCGGCCGGAGCGCCGACACAGGCGGAGATCGACGCGCTCCTGGGCGCGCTGCGACCTGCCGGGCCCGTCGCGCTGCCGAAGGGGCTCTCGCCCGAGACGCTGGCGCGCATCAGCGACGAGGTCCGCGAGCGCGGACCGATCTCGGCGGCGGAGGCGGCGGAGCGACTGGGGATGTCGCGCGTCGCCGCGCGCCGTTACCTCGAGCACCTGGCGACCGAGGGCCGCGTGCATCGCACCGCCCGCTACGGCACCCGCGGGCGACCGGAGTCCGAGTACGCGTGGACGCGGTCCGGACGCTGACGACCGCTTCCGAGGAGTCTGTCCGCGCGACGTCTGTCGGACCGTGGCGGCAGGATGGGCCTGTGGCAGACGCGAACCCGGACGCTTACGACGACCGCTTCCTCGGCATCCCGCTCCCCCTCCCCGCTCCCGCGGACGGGCGCGCTGTCCGGGAGCTGACGTATCCGCGCTTCACGGTGCTGCTCGACCCCGAGCGCCGGTTCGCCGCGGTGACCGGCGTGAACATCGATGGTGCGTCGCTGCAAGACCTGCCGCGCACCGGCCAGTGGGAGCTCGACCCGCGCATCCCCGCCGAAGAGCAGGCGGGGCCGTCCGTCTATGCCTCGAACGACCTCGACCGCGGGCATCTGGTGCGTCGCCGCGATCCCGGGTGGGGCACGGCGGCCGAAGCACGCCGGGCCACCGAGGCGACCTTCGTGTATCCGAACGCCGCCCCGCAGGCCAGCGGCTTCAACCAGTCCAAAGAGCTGTGGCTCGGCCTGGAGGACCACGTTCTCGAGTTCGCCGAGACCACCGACGAGCGCCTCAGCGTCTTCACGGCACCGGTGCTGGCCGACGACGATCCGCCGTATCGGGGCATCCGTGTTCCTCGGCGGTTCTTCAAGGTCGCCGCCTGGGCGACGGAGGGCGACGGGATGATCTCGATACGCGCGCAGAGCGCGCACTCGATCCGGCAGCCGCGGCTCGCGGCGGCGGGCTTCGTGCTCGACCAGTCCGAACTCATCGACGTCGACGAGGGCGCTGTCGCGGTGCCGGTGCTGGGCGCGTTCCGCACCTTCCAGGTGCCCATCGCCGACATCGAGGAACTGGCCGGCATCGACCTCGGCCCACTGGCCGATGCCGACGTGCTGCGTCTGGATCGCGGCGGCAGCCAAGAGGTGCGCGGAGAGGACGCATGGCGCCCCCTCCGCGCACCGGAGGACGTGTACCTCGGCTGACGACTCCGCCGGCTACTCCCCGGCGAGTCCGCCGAGCAGGTGACCGAACGAGCGGCCTTCACCCAGGTAGTTGGCCGGGTCGAACGGGTCGGACTCCGTCGCGGGCTCGCGACGGGCCATCGCGTCGGCCAGCTCACGCGCACCTCGGTCGATGCGCTCGCCCAGCGGCGCGACGTTGTCGGCCGAGGAGCCCCAGTCGCTCGACGCCGCGAACACGCCCGTCGAGACCGGCTCTGCGTGCAGATAGGTGAAGAGCGGCCGGATCGCGTAATCGATCGCCAGCGAGTGGCGGGCGGTCCCGGCGTTCGCGCCGATCAGCACCGGCTTGCCGGTGAGCGCATCGGGGTCGAGAACGTCGATGAACGACTTGAACAAGCCCGAGTAGCTGGTCGAGAAGATCGGGGTCACCGCGATCACGGCGTCCGCCGAGACGACCGCGTTGATCACCGACTCCAACGCCGGCGGAGCGAAGCCGGTCAGGAGGTTGTTCATGATGTCGTGCGCATAGTCGCGCAGCTCGAACACGTCGACCTCCGCGTCGATCCCCCGCTCGGACAGCTGCTTCGTCGTGGCTGCGGCGAGACGGTCGGCGAGCATGCGCGTCGACGACGGATTCGACAGGCCGGCGGAGATCACCGCGATGCGGCGGGCAGAGTTGGTCATCTCACGCCTCCTTCCGGCCGAGGCCGAACGCGGCACCGGCCGGCGCCCCCGCGGCGGAGCCTTGCAGCGGGGCTGCATCTTGGTAGGGGCTCGAGCCGACGAGGTTGTCACCGCGGTTCGCCCCGGGCACCGCCTGGCGCGGCGCCTCGTCGCCGTACTTCGCGGCTACGAGGTTCGCGTGGGTCGGGGCATCCGGAACATCCGCCGGACGGTTCTTCTGCAGCTCCTTGCGCAGCACCGGGACGACCTCGCCGCCCAGGATGTCGAGCTGCTCGAGCACGGTCTTGAGGGGCAGGCCCGCGTGGTCCATGAGGAACAGCTGGCGCTGGTAGTCGCCGTACGTCTCGCGCATCGCGGCGTAGCGGTCGATGACCTGCTGCGGCGACCCGACGGTGAGCGGGGTCATCTCGCTGAAGTCCTCGAGCGACGGGCCGTGTCCGTACACCGGGGCGTTGTCGAAGTACGGGCGGAACTGCTTCACCGCGTCCTGGGAGTTCGCCGCCATGAACACCTGACCGCCGAGCCCGACGATCGCCTGCTCGGGCGTGCCGTGGCCATAGTGCGCGAAGCGCTGGCGGTACAGCGCGATCAGGCGCTGGTAGTGCTCTTTCGGCCAGAAGATGTTGTTCGCGAAGAAGCCGTCGCCGTAGTAGGCGGCCTGCTCGGCGATCTCGGGCGTGCGGATCGACCCGTGCCACACGAACGGCGCCACGCCGTCGAGCGGACGGGGGGTCGACGTGAAGCCCTGCAAAGGCGTGCGGAACTGGCCCTCCCAGTCCACGACGTCTTCGCGCCACAGGCGGTGCAGAAGGTTGTAGTTCTCGATCGCGAGAGGCAGTCCCTGGCGGATGTCCTTGCCGAACCAGGGATACACCGGGCCGGTGTTGCCGCGCCCGAGCATGAGGTCGGCGCGACCGTCCGACACGTGCTGCAGCATCGCGTAGTCCTCGGCGATCTTCACCGGGTCGTTGGTGGTGATGAGCGTCGTGGCGGTCGACAGGATGAGGCGCTCGGTCCGCGCCGCGATGTACGCGAGCGTCGTGGTCGGCGACGACGACCAGAACGGCGGGTTGTGATGCTCACCGAGCGCGAAGACGTCGAGGCCCACCTCCTCGGCGTGCTGGGCGATCTTCAGGGTCGCCTTGATCCGCTCGGCCTCACTGGGCGTGGTGCCGTCCGTCGGGTCCTGGGTGATGTCGCTCACCGTGAAGATGCCGAACTGCATTCCCGACCAGGTGGTGCTCTCGCTCACGATCGCTTCTCCGCTCTTTCGCCGTTCGGGGTCTCCGTCGGGCGAGTCTATGCAAATGAATGTATCTCGTACAACGCGGGTGCATCACGGCTATTCCCGGACGGATGCTGCGGCCCACGACATCCGCCTCCCTCCATGATCCTCCGGTTCGGGGGGAGCCGGTCGACGGCGGCCCGGATCGCGACGGGCGCGGTACGCCGCACCCGCCCGCGTCACCGTGCGTCGGCGAAGAGCCGCAGCATGTCGCGGGCCAGCTGATGCGGAGCCGTCTCGCACGGGGCGTGGCCCGTCGGGTACGTCGCGACGCGGGCGCCGATGCGCGCCGCGTAGGCGTCGTGCTGAGCCTGCGGCCACAAGTCCTGCTCGCCGACGGCGATGAGCTTCGGGATGCCGACGGCGGCCACATCGTCGGCCACATCGGGCGTGTTCATCATGAGGCCGACCACGTCGTCGATGCAGGCGCGCCCGGTGACGCCCAGGCGCTCGCGGACGAAGGCGATCCGTCCCGGCGGCGTGCGGTTCAGGTTGTAGCGGATACCCCAGAGGATGAGCCCGGCCGCCCGATGGGGTGACATGTCGGAGATCGGCCCGATGTGCTTGACGCCGCGGAACACCTGACCGGTCGCCGGCGGCGCCGACATCAGCGTGAGCGTGCGGAACAGGTCCGGACGGGCCACCAACGCGAGCTCGGCCACGATCCCCGCGAAGCTGTAGCCGAGCACATGGGCCGGGCCGCCCTCCTCGAGGAACGCGAGGAGATCGCCCACGAAGAGGGGGTAGTCGTACGAGTCGCGCGGTGGGCGCAGGTTGCCGGGGCCGGCCGCCGCCGATTCCCAGTGACCGGCCAGGTCGAAGGACTCGACACGGAGACCCGCGGCCGCGAGCACCGGCATCAGCAGGACGAAGTCCTCCTTCGACCCGGCGACACCGGGAACCAGCACGACGCGCGGCGCCGCCGGATCTCCCAGGCGCACGCGGGCGAGGCCGCCGCTCGGCGCACGGAACACGCCGCGCTCGGCGCCCTCGGGGAACACGCGCCAGTCGAGGTCGGGAATGGCGAGATCCCGCTCGAGCGCGTCGTCGATCGTCGTCATCGCGCGCGGTCAGAATACCCCCGGGAGTGCTGTCAAGCCACGGCGAAGCGCGCCGCACGTCGATAATGTGGTCTGCGCCCCGGCGAGAGGTGACGATGACCGGCAGCAGTGTTCCGCCCCGCAGGGCGACCGCCCCGACGGGGTCGATCGCACGTCCGCGCAAGCGCACCCCCTTCTGGGACAACGCACGCTTCGCCTGCATCGTGCTCGTGGTGCTGGGCCACGCGGTGCAGCGGCTCACCTACGACTCCGACATCGCGCTCAGCCTCTACCTGCTGATCTACGCGTTCCACATGCCGGCGTTCGCCGTCATCTCGGGCTACTTCTCGAAGTCCGACGCTCCGACGCGGACCCAGATGGCCCGGGTGATCACCGACATCCTCCTGCCGTACGTCATCTTCGAGGGCGTCTGGACCCTCACGAAGTGGCTCGTGGAAGGCCAGGCGAACCCGAACCTCACTCAGCCGTCGTGGACGCTCTGGTTCCTGCTCGCCCTCGGCATCTTCCGCGTGATCCTGCCGTATCTGGCGCTTCTGCGCTGGCCGTTGCTCTGGACGGTCGTCATCTCGATCGGCGCGGGATACCTCCCCAACATCGACTCGACGTTCTCGCTGTCGCGCACGCTCGGCCTTCTGCCGTTCTTCACGCTCGGCTGGTGGCTCCGCGACCACGACGTCGTCACCCGGCTGCGTCTTCTCGACCGCCGGCCGTGGTGGGTCGTCGCGAGCGCGGTCGGCCTCTTCGCGGTGGCGGCATGGACGGCCTGGTTCTTCGTCGACGACTGGCGCGCGATGAACCTCCGCGAATGGCTGTTCTACGACGAGAACTACGCGTCCATCGGCGGCACGCAGTGGTGGGCCGGAGGGGTTCGCCTCGCGCTCATGGTCGTCGCGCTGCTGCTGTCGGCGGCGTTCTTCGCGCTTCTCCCCCGCGACACGCACTGGTGGACGCACTTCGGCCAGTACACGATGTACGTCTACCTGCTGCACTCGTTCGTGCTGTACCCGTTCCGCGAGAGCGGCGTGCTTCGCAACGCCGAGCCCACGTGGCTCTGGCTGCCCGTCGTGATCGTCGCGTCGGTGCTCATCGCCTTGGGACTGGCGACACGACCGGTGCGCCGCATCTTCCGCCCGCTCATCGAGCCGCGACCGGCGTGGCTCTTCGCCGACCGTCGTCTCGCGCGCCGGGAGGGCCGCCGCAACGATCCGACGGGTTCGCGCCGGCCCCGCGAAGTGGCGAGGATGACCCGCCCCGACCCGCGCCAGAACGGCTGAGCGGACGATCCCGGCGAGGCGGACGATCGCCGCTGAGCGGCGGATCCGGGCGCACCGGATAGCTCCGGCGTACGAACGCCATCGCACCGCCCCGCTTAACCCTGCGCAACAAACGGGCTCGCTGCCGCAGCATCCGCCTACTCTCGCACCATGACCGACCTGAACCTGCCGATCCTCGATCTGTCACGGCTCGATGAGGGCCCGGAGGCGGCCGCGCGATTCCGTGACGAGCTTCGCGCAGCGACGCATGACGTCGGGTTCTTCTACCTCACCGGCACAGGGGTGTCGTCCGAGCTGGAGGGACGACTGCACCGCGCCGCACGCGACTTCTTCGCCCTGCCCGAGCGCGACAAGCTGGCCATCGAGAACGTCAACAGCCCGCACTTCCGCGGGTACACGCGCGTCGGCGGCGAGCGCACGCAGGGCAAGGTCGACTGGCGCGAGCAGATCGACATCGGCCCCGAGCGAGAGGCCGTCACCGACCCGGAGGCTCCGGACTTCGCGCGGCTGATCGGCCCGAACCTGTGGCCGGAGGCGCAGCCCGAGCTCCGCGAGGTCGTGTCGGAATGGCACGACCACCTGTCGGGCGTCGCCCGCAAGCTGCTGCGGGCGTGGGCGCTGTCACTCGGCGCCCCCGAGAACTACTTCGACGAGCACTTCGGCGAGCCCTCGACCCTCATCAAGATCGTGCGCTACCCGGGCACGGACGACCCGGCGCCGCAGCAGGGTGTCGGCGCCCACAAGGACTCCGGCGTCCTGACGCTGCTGTGGGTCGAGCCGGGCAAGGGCGGGCTCCAGGTCGAGCGTGATGGGCACTGGGTCGACGCTCCGCCGGTGCCGGGCGCGTTCGTCGTCAACATCGGGGAACTGCTCGAGTACGCCACGCAGGGCTACCTCATCGCGACCAAGCACCGTGTGATCTCGCCCGCCTTGCCCGACGACCGCATCTCGGTGCCGTTCTTCTTCAACCCCGCGCTCGACAAGCGCCTGCCGCTCATCGAGCTTCCGGAGGAGCTCGCCGCACAGGCGCGCGGAGTGACGAAGGACCCGTCCAACCCCATCCACGCCCTCTACGGCGAGAACGCACTGAAGTCGCGCCTGCGCGCGCACCCCGACGTGGCCGAGATCCACCATGCCGATCTCGTCGCCGCCCGCTCCGCAGCCTCGGCGTGAAGCATCCGCTCCCCGCTTGACACTCTCGAGAGCAGGAGATCTGGCGCAGGCAGGACAACCCGAGAGAAATCGTCCTGCGTCCGTCAGATCTCCTGCGCGGAGAATGAACCGCGGCCAGATCAGGCGGTCCCGGACAAAGGTGAAGGCCTCCCCACACCGTGGGGAGGCCTTCCAAGAATGTTTTGCGCGATTGAACGCTGGTCGATGCCTTATCGACGGAGACCGAGGCGCTCGATGAGCGAGCGGTAACGGTTGATGTCGATGTCCTGGAGGTAGCCCAGGAGACGACGGCGCTGACCGACGAGCAGGAACAGCCCACGACGCGAGTGGTGGTCGTGCTTGTGCTCCTTGAGGTGCTCGGTGAGGTCCTTGATGCGCTGCGTCAGCATCGCGACCTGCACCTCGGGGGATCCGGTGTCACCGGGGTGCGTCGCGTACTCTTCGATGATCGCCTTCTTGACGTCTGCTTCCAGTGCCATAGGTGATCCCCTCTCTGCTTGTTGCGCGGTGCCCGTCACCCGATGTGCGAGCTCTCTTTCTCCGCGGCCGATCCAACGGCAACCTGAAGAGTCTACCAGCGAACGGATGCCCCGGCGAACCGTCCGCTCCTCAGCCACGGATAGGCTCGAACGGTGCTGAACACCGCCCGCGCCGAGGTCGAGGAGTGACCGCGGCGGAGCATCGCAGCCATCTGATCGACCTGCGGCCTTTCCGCGCCAGTCCCGCCTTCGCCCGGATGTGGGTCGGATCGACGCTCGCGGGGCTCGGCGGGCAGCTCACGATCGTCGCGATCATGCTCCAGATGTACGACCTCACCGGCTCGACGTTCGCGGTGTCGATGATCGCGGTCGCGGGCCTCTTGCCGATCCGGCGGCAGGGACTGGGCATCGAGGGCGCGATCCTCGTCTACGGCGGCGCGATCGCTGCGCTCGGCGTGGTGCTCGCCGGGGCGGCTCTCGGCTGGTTCGCACCGGACGGCGTGGATGCGGACACCCCCGACGTCCCGCTCATCGGTCTCGCTTGCCTGGTGCTCGCGGTCTCCGGCGCCGCCGACAACGTCAGCTCGATCTTCCGCAGCACCATGGTGCAGGCCGCGGTGCCCGACGCCATCCGGGGGCGCCTGCAGGGCATCTTCATCGTCGTCGTCGCGGGCGGTCCGCGCCTCGGCGCGCTCTACGCGGGCACGCTCGCGACGCTCACGGCGCTGTGGTTCCCGCCGCTTCTCGGCGGCTTCGTCATCATCGCGCTCGTCGCCACTCTCGTACGGTTCAGCCCGCGCTTCCGAGCCTACGACGCCGAGAATCCCGTGCCCTGACCGGCGCCGCACCGTAGCCGAACCGCCGGGCACCGGCGGATTTCGGACGTCGCAGCCGCCGACGGGACTCGCAGTCGGAGCCCGAGCGTACCGTGGGCACGTGGCCTCGACCGGAACGACGACCCCCGCAGTACGCGCGACGCGCGACCCCCGCGCGCCGTCGCCGCGCGGCGTGGCGATCCAGTTCGTCCTCGCGGGCATCGTGTGGGGCGCGAGCTTCTTGTTCATGAAGGTCTCGCTCACCGGGATCTCGCCGGCGCAGGTGGCGTGGACCCGCATCCTCCTCGGCGCTCTCACGCTGGGGGCCCTCGTGCTCCTGCGCCGCGAGCACCTGTCGCGGAGCCTCCGGGTGTGGGTGCACCTGACGGTGCTGGGGCTGACCTTCTGCGTCATCCCGTTCCTGCTGTTCTCCTGGGCGCAGCAGCACCTCAGTTCGGGGGTCGCGAGCATCTTCAATGCGACGACGCCCATCATGACGGCGATCATGGCCTGGCTGGTGTTCCGCGTCGAGCGCCTCAAGGCGCTCCAGGTCATCGGCATCGGCGTAGGCATCCTCGGCGTCGTCGTGATCATCGCCCCGTGGCAGGGCATCGCGTTCGACGGCAGCCTCGTCGCCGAGCTGGCGACCCTCGGCGCGACCGCGAGCTACGGCTTCAGCCTCGCCTACATGAGGCGCTTCGTCTCGAACACCGGCATGTCCGCCCTCGCCTTCACGTTCGGCTACATCGCGATGGCGGGCGTCGTGATGGGGCTGCTCACGCCCTTCCTCGTCCTGACGCCCGTGCGCCTCGACGTGCCGGTGGTCGTGAGTCTGCTTCTGCTGGGCTGTCTCGGCACCGGCATCGCGTACGTCTGGAACCAGAACACCGTCCGGGCGTGGGGCCCGACGCGGGCGTCGACGGTCACGTACATCACGCCGGTGGTCGGCGTCATCCTCGGCATCGTCATCCTCGGCGAGACGATCTCGTGGAACGAGCCGATCGGGGCGCTGGTCGTCTTCCTCGGCATCCTTCTCGCGCAGGACAGGCTGCGCCGCCGCCGCGGCTGATCACCCGGGTCGCTCACGAAGACGACGAGAGCGGATGCCTCGAGCCGAGGCATCCGCTCTCCACACTCCGGTGCGGGATCAGTCCTGCTGCAGGGCACCCTGCAGGTCGAGCGTGATGGTGATGTCCTTGCCGACGAGCACGCCGCCGGTCTCGAGGGCGGCGTTCCAGGTGAGGCCGAAGTCCTCGCGGTTCACGACGGTCTTGGCGGTCGCGCCGGCCTTGTAGTTGCCCCACGGGTCGGTGCCGAAGCCGCCGAACTCGAACTCGAACGTGACCGGCTTGGTGATGCCGCGGATCGTCAGGTCGCCGTCGACCAGGAAGTCGTCGCCCTCGATGCGGGCGCCCGTCGAGCGGAAGTCCATCGTCGGGTGGTTCTCGACGTCGAAGAAGTCGGCGGAGCGGAGGTGGTTGTCGCGTCCCTCGTCCTTCGTGTCGACGGAGGCGACGTCGACGGCCGCCTCGACCTTGGCCTCGAGCGGGTTCTCGGGAGCGATGAGCGTGGCGCTCTTCATCCCGAAGGTGCCGCGCACCTTGGAGATCATCATGTGGCGCACGCTGAAGGTGACCTCGCTGTGTGCGGGGTCGAGCACCCAGGTGCCCGCCTTGTAGCCGGGAACGTCGATCGTGGTGGTGTCGGTCATGGTCGTCCTTCGTGTCAGGTATGTCTGGTGGGCCCGTCGCGACGGGCATACGGGGTACAACGCGACCGCTGGTCATTTCCATTCCAATGAATGCAAAACTTCTTCCGGCACGCCGACCCCCGCACACGCGAAAGAGGACGGATGCCGCAGCATCCGTCCTCTTCGTGCTCGAAAGCGGGTCAGCCGACCTTGATCAGGTCGATGATGAAGATCAGCGTCTTGCCACCGAGGAAGTGGCCGCCTGCCGGGCCGTAGGCGAGGTGCGGCGGGATCACGAGCTCGCGCCGACCGCCCTCCTTCATGCCAGGGATGCCGTCCTGCCACCCCTGGATCAGGCCGCGGAGCGGGAACTGGATGCTCTCGCCGCGGTTCCAGGACGAGTCGAACTCCTCACCGGACTCGTACTCCACGCCCACGTAGTGGACGGTCACGGTGTCGCCGGGCTTCGCCTCGGCGCCCTCGCCCACGACGATGTCGCGGACGACGAGGTCGGCCGGAGCCGGGCCGGCGGGTGCGTCGATCTCGGGCTTGGTGCGGTCGTCAGTCATGTCCCCATCCAACCACGCATCCCCGCGACGATGTAGGCCGACGACGCCAGATCCGACCCGCATCAAGGACTCAGCGCTCGGTGCCGCGGCGATGCCTGCGTGTCTACCGAGCGCTGAGTTGACCTGGTTTCAGCATGCCGGGAGGCCCGGCGCGGTGTCAAGGGTCAGGGGGCGAACATGGCTGATCGCGTCGCCGCCGTCTTCGCGAGGAGTTCGCGCTCCTGCCCGGCGGCGAGCGGATCCCGGCCGGTGATGGCGCGCTGCCGCGTGGCGGCGAGCGCCGTCGCGTCGGCGATGAACGTCTTCATGAGACCGGTGCGGTCCCCACGGAGCGTGCGGGCCCAGGCCAGCGCGGCCTTGCGGCCGGCGGGCGTCGCGAGCATGTCGACCTCCTGAGGGGTGAACCACCCCGCCGCCGCGTAGTCGCCCAGCCGCCGCCTTGTGAGGCGGGCCTCCTCACGGCGCAGCGCGACGATGCCGAGGATGAAGCCGATGAAGAGGGGAACCTGCAGCGTGAGGTACAGGAAGAAGAAGTCCCCGAACATGGCCGAGCCGTTCCAGAACGCGTGCAGCGCGATCGCTCCGGCGAGACCGACCAGCCACGGGCCGATGGCCTGGCCCGTCGAGAGGCCGCGGCGTGCGGCCAGACCCAGCGCGAAGCCCGTGACGCTGGTGAACATCACGTGCGCGAAGGGCGACAGGATGCCGCGCACGAAGAACGTGCCGGAGGTCTCGGCAGCGCCTCCCTCGATGAAGCTCACGGCGAAGTACTGGATGTTCTCGGTGAAGGCGAAGCCGGCGCCGACCAGAGCGCCGTAGACGATGCCGTCTACCGGGCCGTCGAAGGAACGCCGCGCGGTGGCGAAGATGAGGAAGACGCCCAGGCCCTTGGCGAGTTCCTCCACGACGGGAGCCTGGACCACGGGCTGGAGGACCTCCCGCACGCCGGTCGCCGGACCGAAGAGGATCGACAGCAGCAGATCGACGCCGAGGGCGATTCCGACCGCCGCGATCGCGCCCCACGCGATCGCGAGCACCAGAAGTCCCCGTGGTTCAGGCTCCCAGCGGTCGACGATGCGCACGGCGACCAGCACGCCGGCGAGCGGAACGAGGGCGAGCAGCATCCCCACGAGGGAGGCGCCCGGGCCCAGCGCGCCCAGGAAGTAGCCGACCAGCCCGACCAGCATCAGGACGAGGATGCCGATGATCCAGATCGGCGCCGTGCGAACGCGGCGCGGCACGGCGCCGGCCGGAATCTGCACCGGTGCGGGAGACGTGGCGGGCGGAGCGATCGTCGCCGGCTGGGCGACGCGCGGCTGGGCGAGAGCGGAGGCGAACTCGGGCGGCGTCAGAGAGGGCCGCGGTCTGGCGGCGCCGGGGTCGTGCGTCATGCGCACAGCATATGGCCGCGATGGCCCGCGGGGGCCGCAACGAAAGCCCTGGCGGCAAGCCCTCCGACTAGGTTGGAAGGATGCGCTTCGCCCATGTCGTGCGTCCCGGTTCGGACGAGCCGAGGCTCGCACTCGTCGACGGCGACGAAGCCGCCATCGTCGAGGAGCTCTTCGACGGCGCGCCCCGCTTCCTCGAGGAGCTGATCGCCGGCGGCGACGAGCTGCTGGACCGCGTGCGCGCGAGCGCGGACCGTGGCACGCGGCATCCGCTCGATGCACTGCGGTTCGCCTCGGCCGTGCTGGCGCCGCCCGTCATCCTCGCGATCGGGCTCAACTACGCCGCGCACTCGAGCGAGCTGGGACTGAAGACCGACTCGACACCCACGGTGTTCGTGCTGTGGCCAAACTCGCTCGCAGGCCACGACCACACAACGATCTGGCCGCGCTCGCTCAGCGAGTCCGTCGACTATGAGGCCGAGCTCGGCGTCATCATCGGGACGCCGGCGAAGGACGTCTCGCCCGAGGACGCGCTCGGCCACGTCTGGGGCTACACCGTGGTCAACGACATCACCGCGCGCGACATCCAGTACTCCGAGGCGCAGTGGTCGCGATGCAAGTCGTTCGACGGCTTCACGCCGACCGGCCCCTTCGTGGTGACCGCCGACGAGGTGCCCGACCCGCAGGACCTCCACATCTGGACCGTGCTCGACGGGACGACGCTCCAGGACGCCTCGACCAAGCAGATGGTGCGGCCCGTCGCGACGCTCATCTCGCACCTGTCGACGTCTGCGACGCTGCTGCCGGGAACACTCATCTCGACGGGAAGTCCCGGCGGAGCCGGGTATTCGAGAGATCCGCAGGTGTTCCTGCGCGACCGCTCCACCGTCACGGTGGGGATCGACGGCATCGGCTCCCTCACCACGCACTGCCGCATCCTGGACTGATCGGCGCTCCCGGGTACGCCGCGAGGGGCGGACCCGCGCCGCGGATCCGCCCCTCGTCACGCCTGCCCGCCTCAGTTGCAGGTGATGGTTCCGCCGTTCTCGAGCTCCCAGACGCCCGGGCCGAGCTCGCTGCACGCGGCGGCGAGACCTCCGAACACGGCGGTCAGCACGACGATGGTGACGATGATGCCGACCACGATCAGCACCGCCGAGATGATGATCGCGGCGAGCGCCCACCCGTTCTTGACGCCGGCCTTGCGGCTCTGCACCAGCGCGATGATGCCGAGGATCAGGGCGACCAGCTGCACGAAGAACGACAGGATGAAGGCGACGATGCCGAGAGTCTTGCCCGGCACGGGCCCCTCGGCAGGAGCGCCGTACGCGGCGCCCGGCGCCGCCCCGTACGCGGGAGGTGCGGCAGGGTACGACGGCGGAGCCGCCGGGTATCCGCCCGGAGCCGGGGCGGGCGATGCGGTCACGTCGTCGGGAGGCGGAGGCGCAGCCGGCTGCGACGCGGGCTGCGGCGGCTCAGACGCGGCCGGGTTCTGCGGATCGGTCATTTCTCGCCTTTCGTTCGAGTCTCCCCGACGTTATCGATGGCGAGCCGCCTCCGGCAACCGATTCAGCGCGTGTCGGCCGTCGTTTCCGTGACGATGTCTTCGGGCGCCTGCACGACGGGGATCGCGGCGGTCACGGTCTCCAGCCCCGACAGCCGCGCCGGCGAGAGCTGCTTGGTGACTTCGTCGCGCGACATCAGACCCGCCTCGACCACGAGGTCGGCGACGTTGCGCCCGGTCAGGAGAGCAACCTTGGCGAGCGCCGCCGCGGCGGCGTAGCCGATGAAGGGGGTGAGCGCCGTGATCACGCCGACCGACGATCCGACCATCGCGCCGAGGCGCTCGCGGTTCGCGGTGATGCCATCGACGCAGTTCACCCGAAGGGTGTGCATGCCGCGCCGCATCCATGTGATCGACTGGAAGATGGAGTGGGCGATCACCGGCTCGAACGCGTTCAGCTGCAGCTGCCCTCCCTCGACGGCCATCGTCACGGTCAGGTCGGCGCCGGCCACGGCGAACGCGACCTGGTTGACCACCTCGGGGATCACCGGGTTCACCTTGCCGGGCATGATGCTCGAGCCCGCCTGACGCGCCGGCAGGTTGATCTCACCCAGCCCCGCCTGGGGGCCCGACGAGAGCAGCCGCAGGTCGTTGCAGATCTTCGACAGCTTGATGGCGTTGCGCTTGAGCGAAGACGAGAACGACATGAAGGCACCCGTGTCGCTCGTGGACTCCACGAGGTCGGTCGCCAGCTCGAGGTCGAGCCCGCTGATGTCGCGAAGATGACGCAGCACCTTCGCGCTGTAGTCGGGGTGGGTCGTGATGCCGGTGCCGATCGCGGTCGCGCCCATGTTGACCTCGTACAACAGGTAGGCGTTCTCCTTGAGGCGGCTGTAGTCCTCGCCGAGCGTCGTGGCGAAGCCGTGGAACTCCTGCCCGAGCGTCATGGGCACGGCGTCCTGCAGCTGAGTGCGGCCGACCTTCAGCACGTCGTGGAATTCGACTGCTTTGCGCAGGAACGACTGGCGAAGCAGTTCGAGCTCCTCGAGCAGTGTCAGCAGGTCGAGGCTCAGACCGACCTTTATGGCGGTCGGGTACACGTCGTTGGTGGACTGGCTGCGGTTCGTGTCGTCGATGGGCGACAGGAAGGCGTAGTCGCCCTTCTCGCGGCCGGCCATCTCGAGCGCGATGTTGGTGATGACCTCGTTCGCGTTCATGTTCGTCGACGTGCCGGCCCCGCCCTGGATCACGCCGACCACGAACTGATCGTGGAACTCGCCGTCGATCACCCGCTGCGCCGCGCGATCGATCAGATCCGCCTTCGCGGGGTCGAGCACGCCGATCTCGCGGTTCGCCCGCGCCGAGGCCTGCTTCACCATCGCCAGGCCCTTCACCAGGTCCTTGTAGACCGAGATGGGCCGCTTCGAGACGGGGAAGTTCTCGAGCGCGCGGGCGGTGTGGATGCCCCAGTACGCCTCGGCGGGGATCTCGAGGGATCCCAGGGAGTCGGTCTCGGTGCGGGTTCGCGTCATTGCGTCCAGAGCCATGTGTGCAGTCCTCGTGGGTCGTTCACAGCGGTGTGCGGGGATGCTTCGAGGGTACCCGCGTACGGCGTCCGAGCACCTGTACACCGCGTACACCCCGAGCGTGCGTCGCGTACACGGCGGCGGTTCGCCTCTTGCGAGGCTCAGTGACGCTTCCGGGAGAAGGCCTCGAGGCGCTCCTCCGGCGTGAGGCGCGACATCCGCTCCACCCACTCCGCGGAGAAGACGTCGGCAGTCGGCGCCTCGACGACGGGGACGACGGCATGGGTGATCGTGTCGTCGTACACGTGCACGAGGTGGAACGACTGACCGGCGTCCATCCCGTTGACCTCGACCGCAGCTCGGGCGAGGTTCATGGTGTAGCAGCTCGCCGCCGCCACGCTCACGGGAACGCCGGCGAACGTGCCGCTCGTCGAGTAGTGCAGGTGGCCCGCCAGGATCGCCCGGACGTCGGAGCCGGCGATCACCTCGGCCAGGCGACCCTGATCGCGCAGCTCGAGGATGTCGAAGAACGGGATGTGCGACGGAAGCGGCGGGTGGTGCATGACGAGGATCGTCCCCAGCGGGGCCGGCGTCGCCAGCACGTGGCGCAGCCAACCCAGCTGGGCGTGATCGAGGTCGCCGTGGTGCCAGCCCGGCACGGAGGAGTCGAGCCCGACCAGACGGAGCCCGCCGAGGTCCCATACGCCCGTGACCGGCTCGTGGGTCGGTTCGAGACCCAGCAGGTCGCGACGCATCGCCGGCCGCTCGTCATGGTTGCCCGCGACCCAGACGACGGGAGCGCCCATCCGCTCCGCCACCGGCTCGACGGCGGCGCGCAGCCGCGCGTAGGCCTCGGGTTCGCCGAGATCCGTCAGGTCGCCGGTGAACACGATGGCGTCGGGACGGATGCCGGTCGCCTCGGCCGCCGCAAGCGTTCGGGACAGATTCGCCGCGGTGTCGTAGCGGCCCCCGAGGGGCGCGTTGCCGGCAAGCAGGTGGGTGTCGCTCAGGTGGAGGAGGGTGCGCCGCGCGGGCGGGTACTGACCGAACCGGACGGATGCCGCCGGTGCCACGCGTGCGGAGGGTCCGGCGGATGCGCCTGCGGCGTCGGAAGGGGGCGGGGCGGCCATGGCCCCACCCTAATGCGCCCCGCCGTCATGCGACCGGCGGACGACGACCATCGCGAGCCGGCCCTCCGCACGGGAGGGCTCAGGGTTCGACGGCGCTCAGTGGTTGAAGAGGATGAGGAGCAGGCCGCCGAGCACCGCGGCGGCGCAGACGACGAAGGAGCCGTAGGCGCCCACGAGTGCCACGCGCCTCTGGCCCTCGGTGAGCGGGCTGCGCTTCGCGGCCTTCGCGGCGGCCTTCTCGGCTCGCCGCGCCTCTTTCTCGGTGATGACGGTGATGGCGTCGGTGAACTCCACAGGGGCCACGACGGGCGCCCGCCCGGCGCGCACCAGCAGACGCAGACCGAGGGAGTAGAACCCCACGACGAGCACCGCGGCGATCATGGCCGCGACGAACACCTGGACGAAGGCGAGCCAGTCGATGGTCATCGGGCTTCCCCGTCCTTGGTCGGCGCCGACGGCGTGGCGGCGGGCGCCGCAGCCGACGGCGTGGGTGCGGTCGCGGGCGCCGACGGCGTGGGTACGGGTCCAGGAGGCGAATCAGCGGTCGACGGCCTCACGGATCGCCCCGGCGCGGGTGCAGGGTGAGCCGAGTGCGCCCTCTTGTCGGCCTTGGCCGCCTTCTTCGCCGCGGACTTCTCCGCCGACTTCTCGGCGGCGCGGCGACGCGCCTCCTCCCGCGCGATCTCGCGCTGGCGACGGGTGGGCGGCGGGTTCCTCTTGACCTTGACGGCGCGGCCGGATTCGGCCACCTCGCTCATGGCGTTGGCGGCGTTCACCTCGTCACGGCGCGAGCGGAGGAAGAGGAACAGGATGATCGCCACCGCGAGCACCGCGTCGATGACGACGCCCCACACGGGGAGCCAGACGACCACGAGGGCGGCGAAGGCGCCGACTGCGCCGGCTGCGGGGAGCGTCAGCACCCAGCCCACCATGATGCGGCCCGCCGTGCGCCAGCGAACCTGCGAGCCGCGGCGACCGAGGCCCGAGCCGATCACCGAGCCGGAGGCGACCTGCGTGGTCGAGAGCGCGAAGCCGAGGGCGCTCGACGCGAGGATCGTGGACGCCGTCGAGCTCTCGGCGGCGAAGCCCTGGGCAGGCTTCACCTCGGTGAGGCCCTTGCCCAGGGTGCGGATGATGCGCCATCCGCCCATGTACGTGCCCAGGGCGATGGTGATCGCGCAGGCGAAGATCACCCAGGTCTGCGGCTCGGGGTCGGACGCCGACTGCACCCCCGCGGTGATGAGGAGGAGCGTGATGATGCCCATCGTCTTCTGGGCGTCGTTGGTGCCGTGCGCGAGTGCGACCAGGGACGACGTGAAGATCTGCCCGAATCGGAACCCGTCGCGGCCGTCCGGCTTGCTGTCGTAGCGCCGGGTGACGACGTACGCGAGCTTGGTCGCCGTGAACGCGATCACGCCTGCTGTCACGGGTGCGATGACGGCCGGAAGGATCACCTTCGACATCACCACGTTGAAGTTGATGGCGGTCAGTCCGACGCCGACGATCGTCGCTCCGATGAGGCCGCCGAACAGGGCGTGCGACGACGAAGACGGAAGCCCCAGCAGCCACGTGAGCATGTTCCACGTGATGGCGCCGATGAGGCCGGCGAAGATGATCTCCGGGAAGATGTCGTGGGCTATCTGCTCTTCGTTGATGATCCCGCCGGAGATCGTCTGCGCGACCTCGGTCGACAGGAACGCGCCGACCAGGTTGAGGACGGCCGCGAGCAGGACTGCGGTCTTGGGCTTCAGCGCGCCCGTGGCGATCGGCGTCGCCATCGCGTTCGCCGTGTCGTGGAAGCCGTTCGTGAAGTCGAAGAACAGCGCCAGCGCGATCACCAAGACGATGATGAGGGTTGCGGTTTCCACCGTTCGCTTTCGGTGAGGGGGTGAGGAAATGGTGCCGACGGGATCGGCGCGACGAACGAAGAGTTCACCAAGGTTTCAGGAACCGGCAACCGGCCAGGAGAAATCCTACATCGGCGACCCTGACGGTCAACTCCGAGGCGACTAGCGTGGAACAGTGACTCTCAGCGACTCCGCACCCGTCCCGTCCGCCCCCGTCGCCGGCATCCGTCCCACCGTCCGCTCCCACCACGGAGACGACGTCGAAGACCGCTACGAGTGGTTCCGTGAGAAGGAGGATGCCGCGGTCATCGCGCACCTCGAAGCCGAGAACGCCTACACGCAGCAGCGCACCGCGCATCTGGCGGATCTGCGGGAACGGATCTTCGGGGAGATCAAGGGCCGCACCCTCGAGACCGACCTCTCGGTGCCCACGCGTCGTGGCGATTGGTGGTACTACGGCCGCACCCTGGAGGGCAAGCAGTACGGCATCCAGTGCCGTGCTCCGCTCGCCTCCGCCGACGACTGGACGCCGCCCGAGCTCTCCCCCGACATCGAGGTCGCGGGCGAGCAGATCCTCCTCGACGGAAACGTCGAGGCGGACGGCCACGAGTTCTTCTCGCTCGGCAGCTTCGAGGTCACGGGCGACGGCTCCCTCATGCTCTACGGCGTGGATGTCGCCGGCGACGAGCGCTACACGGTGCGCGTGCGCAACCTCGTCACGGGCGAGCAGCTGCCCGACGAGATCCCCGGCACGTTCGCCGGCGCCACCTTCTCCCCGGACGGCCGGTTCATCGTCTACACGACCGTCGACGACGCGTGGCGCCCCGACACCGTCTGGCTGCACGAGCTGGGCACTCCCGTCACCGACGACGCGAAGCTCTTCCACGAGCCCGACGAGAAGTTCTGGGTCGGCGCCGGCTTCACCCGCAGCGACCGCTTCCTCGTGATCGGCCTGGGCTCGTCCATCACCTCGGAGGAATGGCTGCTGGATGCCGACGACCTCCGTGGCGAGCCGCGCGTGGTGTGGCCGCGCACCGAGGGCGTCGAGTACGACTCCGAGCACGCCGTCGTCGACGGCGAGGACGTGCTCTTCATCCTCCACAACGACGACGCCCTGGACTTCGAGCTGGTGCGGGTGGCAGCATCCGAGCCCTCCGGCGATCGCCGCGTCGTGATCCCCCACCGCCCGGGCGAACGTCTGCTCGGCGTCTCGACGTTCCGCGACTGGGGCGTCGTCGGCTACCGTCGAGGCGGCCTCGCGCGCCTGGGCATGCTCGACTACGGCTCGGGCGAGGTCAGCGAGATCGCCTTCGACGAGCCGCTCTACTCCGTGGGCACGGGCGGCAACCCCGAGTGGGCGCCGCCGCTGCTGCGGCTGGGCTACGGCTCGTTCGTCACGCCGGGCACCGTGTACGACCTCGACGTCGCGACGCGCGAGCTGCACCTGCGCAAGCGCCAGCCGGTGCTCGGCGGCTACGACCCGGACGACTACGCGCAGTCGCGGGTCTGGGCGACCGCGCAGGACGGCACGCAGATCCCGATCTCGCTGGTCTGGAAGCGGTCGTTCGGCGACGCGGGCACCGCGCCGCGGCCGGTGCACCTGTACGGGTACGGCTCGTACGAGCACTCGATCGAGCCCGGCTTCTCCGTGCCGCGGCTGTCGGAGCTCGACCGCGGCGTCGTCTTCGCGGTCGCTCACGTGCGAGGGGGCGGCGAGATGGGCCGTCAGTGGTACGAGGACGGCAAGCTGCTGAACAAGCGGAACACCTTCACCGACTTCGTCGACAGCGCCCTGCACCTCATCGACAACGGGTACACGACGTCGTCGCAGCTCGTGGCCGAGGGCGGCTCGGCGGGCGGACTGCTCATGGGAGCGGTCGCCAACCTCGCACCGGAGCTCTTCGCCGGCGTGCTGGCCGACGTGCCGTTCGTCGATGCGCTCACGACGATCCTCGACCCGTCGCTGCCGCTCACCGTCATCGAATGGGACGAGTGGGGCGACCCGCTGCACAACCCCGAGGTCTACGCGTACATGAAGTCGTACTCGCCGTATGAGAACGTGCGTGCCGATGTCGAGTACCCGCGCATCCTGGCGGTGACCTCGCTCAACGACACGCGCGTGCTGTACGTCGAGCCCGCGAAGTGGGTGGCACGCCTGCGCGAGGTCGGCGCCGACGCACTCCTCAAGTGCGAGATGGTCGCCGGCCACGGCGGCGTCAGCGGTCGCTACAACGCCTGGCGTGAACGGGCCTTCGAGCTGGCCTGGCTGCTCGACGTCCTCGGAGTCGCCGACGCCTGACCTGAGCTCGCGCTTCGCGTTCCGCCGAATCAGGAGATCTGAGGCATACAGGAAGATCACGTCCGGGACGTCCTGTCGCCGCCAGATCTCCTGATCTCTGGGCCCTGGTGAGCGTCCTCCCCAGGGCGGCGAGTTGATGATCTGTCCACAGATCCCGTACCGACCACGATGGGTGACGATCGTCGCTCAGATGATCGGAGCATGCCTGCCGTCAGCCGCGCCGCCTCTCGCCAAGTCGAGCTGGTCGCGTGGGTTCGAAAGCGCCACGGCGTCGCCCACAGTTCCGACATCCGCGCCGCGGGTTATACCGTTCACGACATCGCCGGCGCGGTGTCAGCGGGGCTGCTGAGCCGAGTCCGCCGATCGTGGCTTGTCACGCCGGAATGCGACAGCCGGCGGCTGGCAGCGGCGAGAGTGGGCGGGCGCGCCACCTGCGTCAGCGCTGCCGCGATACAAGGCTTCTGGCTCCCGGACTCTGCCGTGGATCAGCAGACTCACGTCGCGGTGCCGGGAACGGCCTCGCGCATCAACTCGGAGGCCGTGCGGATCCACTGGGGCAACGGCCCGGCGCCGACGGGACGCAATCAGACTGAGGAGCCGATCCTGAACGTCCTCTTTCACGTCGCGCGGTGCCTGCCGCGACGAGACGCGCTCTGCGTGTGGGAGTCAGCCGTTCGGAAAAAGGCCGTCGCTGCCGACGTTTTGGCACGCGTGGCGTGGCGCAGCGGCGAAGCAACGGCCCTCGCGGGCGTGGCATCGGCGCTTTCGGACTCCGGCCTGGAATCCATCTTCGTCGACGCACTGCGGGAAACCGGCGTATCGGTCACCCAGCAGGTGTGGATCGATGGGCATCCCGTCGATGGGCTGATCGGATCGTCGCTGGTGGCTCAGCTCGACGGCTTCGCTCACCACAGCGGCGCTGCTGATCGCCGCCGTGACCTGGAGGCCGACGCTCGACTCGTGATGCGCGGCTACGTGGTGCTTCGCTTCGACTACTACCAGGTGTTGTTCCAGTGGGACCAGGTGCGCGAAGCGATCCTCACCGCCATCGCCCAAGGGGCGCACAAGAGGCCGGTGCTGGCCCTGCGGTGACCCCGCACCACCGCTGCGTCAGGAGATCTGACGCACACAGGACGATCCGGCACCAGGCGCCCTGCCTTCGCCAGATCTCCTGAATTCACCGCGGCATTCGGCGACGGTCACCGCGGCGTTCGGCGACGGACTCCCCGGCGGCCAGCGATGGACGCGGAGCCCGGCGACGGACTCCGCGGTGTTCGGCGACGGACTCCGCGGCGGCCAGCGACGGACGCGGCGCCCGGCGACGGATGATCCGTTGTCCGCGTCAGGAGATCTGACGCATACAGGACGATTAGCCGCGAAGCGCCCTGTCCTCGTCAGATCTCCTGAACTCAGAGAGGTGCGATCCCGATTCGGAGAACGGATGCCTCGAGCCGAGGCATCCGCTCTGCTGAGGCCGAGCCCGTCAGCCGAACAGCGCGGCGGCCTCTTCGTAGCGGTAGAGGGGCACGGTGTTGAGCTCGCCGAGCGCTTCGGCGAAGGGGACGCGGACGATGTCGGTTCCCCGCATCGCGACCATCTGACCCCAGGCGCCGTCGACGACCGCGTCGGCGGCGTGCAGGCCGAGCCGCGTCGCGAGCACGCGGTCGAAGCCGGAGGGCGAGCCGCCGCGCTGGATGTGGCCGAGCACCGTAGAACGGGTCTCGATGCCGGTGAGACGTTCGATCTCGGGCGCGAGCACCTCGCTGATGCCGCCCAGGCGTGGGCGGTTGAAGGCATCGAGGCCCTTGTCGCTGTACGCCTCGTCCATGCCCGTGAGCGTGAACCCCTCCGACACGACGATCAGCGGCGCGCGGCCGCGGTCGTGGGCCCTGGTCACCAGATCGGCGATCTCGTCGATCGACATCGGCACCTCGGGGATGCAGATCGCGTGGGCGCCGGCGGCGACGCCGGCGTGCAGGGCGATCCAGCCGACATGGCGGCCCATGACTTCGGCGACCATGCAGCGCTGGTGGGAGTCGCCGGTGGTGCGCAGGCGGTCCATGGCGTCGGTTGCGATGTTGACGGCGGTGTCGAATCCGAAGGAGTAGTCCGTCGCGCGGAGGTCGTTGTCGATCGTCTTCGGCACGCCGAGCACGTTGATGCCGTCGTTCGACAGGCGGTTGGCCGCGGCGAGCGTCCCTTCCCCGCCGATGGCGATGATGCCGTCGAGGCGGTGGCCGTACATGGTCTTCGCGATGTTCTCGGCGCCGCCGCGAGGCCCCTCGTACGGGTTCGTCCGCGACGTGCCGAGGATCGTGCCGCCGACCTTCGACAGCCCCTTCACCTCATGGCGCGTGAGCGGGAAGAAGTCGCCGTCCACCACACCGCGCCAGCCGTCGCGGATGCCGACGAACTCGAGGTCGTAAGTGGTCGTGCCCTTCAGAACGACGCCGCGGATGACCGCGTTGAGCCCGGGGCAATCGCCGCCGCTCGTCAGGATGCCGATCTTCATTGCTGTGTTCCTCGCTGTCGGGTCGGTGAAGAGGGTCGGCGTCGCTGCCTCCCCCGACATTAGCCGCACTGCGGCGCACCCTGCTACACGGGTGGGGCCGGTCTCCACCCGTCCTGGTGCCGCTCCCACCGCTCCCCGCGCGCGGGGCGGGGCAGCGTCCCGCGCAACCAGAACGTCTCGTCGGGATTCCAGCCCGCGAGGACGGTCGCCCGCTCATCGTCGAGCCCGATCGGGCGCGTGGCCGTCGTCAGATAGCCGAGCACCGTCAGGTGCACGGCGTCCGCCTCGGCGGCGACGCTCCGCCAGTCCGGAATCACCCACGCGCCCGCGCGACCGGTCACGCGGAACCAGTCGTGACGGCGGGCAGCCGACACGTCGAGCGGATGCCTCCGGCACAGGCCCGCCCAGTCCTCGGGGCCGGCGATCTCGATCACCCGGGCGGGATAGCCCTCGACGGGCACCGCGTCGGCGGAGTCGCCGCCGAGCGAGTCCTCCTCGAACCACAGGCGTGCGGGCCCATGGCCGCCCAGCGAACGAGTGGTGCGCACGAGCCCGTGCGGCGGGATCGACCACCACATCCCCGACCAGTTCGCACGCGGGTCGGAGGGGCGCTCCCGGGCCGCATGCTCCTCGTCCTCGATGGTGCGGCGATACCACTCCGTCAACGACGCGGCGAGGTCGTCGGGTGCGCGTCCCGCGCCCTCCCATGGAACGGCCCACTGGTCGTCGATGGCCATCGGCGTCGTCCACCACTGGGCGGCAGGCGCGCCCGCGATGAGCTCCGCGGCCGACCGCAGCGCGTCGCGGACCTCGGGGTGGGCCGCGAGCAGATCCTCGCCGTCCGGCCGCTGCCAGTACATGGCGCGGTCGACGCTGGCCCGCAGGGCCTGGCGCAACCGCTCTTCCGTGGGAGCCGGAAGCGGGATCGACCGCAGCGCCGCGACCGCCTCTCGCGGCCCCGCCGGAGGCGGCTCGGGCGGTGCGCCGTCGCCGAACGTGATCAGCGTGCCTCGATCGGCGGCCTCCGATGCCAGGTGCGCCGCCCAGAACAGCGCGGTCGAGGCATCCCTCCCCGCCTTCGTGTCGTCGGCGCACGCCCGCACGTACTCGAGGCACAGGCGGCGGCCGCGCGGGCCGTCGAGCAGCAGATCAGCGTCGAAGGGCATCCGGCCACCCTAGCGAGCGGCCGGATGCCTCCACCTCAGTTCGCGCCGAGCGCCTGACGCAGCACGTGCATGAGTGCTGAAAGCTGCACCGAGTCGCTCGACTGCGGGTCGACGGCCTCGCCGTCGAGCGCGCGGGCGGCGAGGCCCTGCTTGGAGTCGATGAGCTCGGCGATCTTGGTGTCGATCGTGTGCGCGGCGATGATGCGCCACGCCGTCACCGGCTCGTCCTGGCCGATGCGGTGCACGCGGTCGATCGCCTGCGTCTGCTCGGCGGCCGTCCACGACAGCTCGGCCAGCACGACGTTCGACGACGCCTGCATGTTCACGCCGACGCCCGCCGCGGTGAGCGAGCAGACGGCGATCCCGACCTCCGGGTCGTTGTTGAACGCGTCGATCGCCTGCTGGCGGGCGGTGGTCGCCTGATCGCCGCGCAGCGACACCGTCTTCAGGCCCGCCGCGGCGAAGTGCGCCTCGGCGGTGTCCATGACGTCGATGTGCTTCGCGAAGAAGACCACCTTGCCGACCGAGCGCTGCAGCTGCACCGCGTAGTCGGCGGACAGCACGGCCTTCGCCTGGCCGATCTTGCGGACCATGGTGAAGACGTTCTCCGAGCCGGTGCCGGCGGCCTTCGACTCGTCGAGCTCGTTCTGCGCGACGAGGCGGACGATGTCGTCGTCGACGTGACCGGGTGCGTGGCCGCGGTCGCCGCGGGCCTCGATGATGCGGCGGTAGCGAGCGGCGAGCCGCTCGCCGAGCTCGCGCTCGGCCTGGCGGATCGAGCGGCCGAACTCGTCGTCGAGCTCGACGGGAAGGTCGGCGATGAGCTTGTCGGGCAGGTCGGCCGCGACGTCCTTCTTCTTCCGGCGCACGATGCCCATCGAGATGACGGCGTCGCGCGCCTCCGGGTAGAACGACTTGTCGGCGGGTGTCAGACCGGTCTCGTCGAGCTTCTCCATCAGCGCCGGACCCGGCTTCTCGCCGTTCGTCCAGCCGAGGAAGCGCCAGATCGCATCGAAGTCCTCGACGTCGTTGATGAGCGGCGTTCCGGTGAGCGCGAGGAGAAGCGGGTTGCGCACCTGCTCGCGAATACGGGCGGCGAGCGCCAGCACGTTCTGCGAGCGCTGCGACGTGAGGTTCTTGATGAAGTGCGCCTCGTCGACGACGAGACCCTTGAGCCCGATCGAGCTCAGCCACGACAGGTGCCGGTCGAGGATCTCGTAGTTCACGATGAAGACGTCGGCGAACGCATCGATGTTCTCGCCGTCGCCGTGGATCACAGTCGCGCGACGGTGCGGCGTCCAGCGCTCCACCTCGCGCGCCCAGTTCATCTTGACGACGTTCGGCACGACCGCGAGCAGCGGGTAGGCGCCCGCGACGGATGCTGCGAGCACCGACTCCGCCGTCTTGCCGAGGCCCGGCTCGTCGGCGAGGAGGAAGGTGCGGTGGCCGGCGCGCACGGCCTCGAGGAACCGCGACTGATGCGGCATGACCTCGAGTCCCTTGGGCGACAGCCGGTCGAACTCCGGAACGGGCGGCAGGTCCATCGTCGCGCTGGAGCCGCCGGCGCCGGTCTCGAAGGCCTTGTACAGCGGCCCCATGAGCTCCCAGCTGTCCAGGCGCCGGCGCGGCGTCTCCTTCGGGGCGCGTGCCGACAGGTCCGGCGCCAGGAACGGGTTCGCCTCGCGACGCGCCTCGACCTGCGGCGGCACGACCTGGCGCTCGGCCAGCGCTGCCGGAACGACGGGTGCGACCACCGGCGCGACGTCGGTGATGATGAGCTCGTCGGGGGCCAGCTCCGCGCCCGACTCCAGCAGCCAGTCACGGCGCATGCGCCTGGCCACCGGCGATGTCGCCTGGTCGACCTCGAGCAGCTGGATCAGCGAGGTGTCGCGAGCGGCGGTCTTGGCGAGGATGGTCGCGACGCCGTCGAGCCGCTTCAGCAGCTCGGCGCGCGCAGCATCCGTCAGCTCGGCGTCGTTCTTCACTCGCGCGCGCTCCTCGCGCACGAGGAACGCGATCACCTGGAACTTGACGCGGTTCGTCGGGCCCAGCTTGCCGCGCTGGGCCTTGGCCTCGACCTCGCGCACCTTGCGGGCGAGGATCGGGATGATCGGGGCCTCGTCGTCGCGGCGCGCGGACGAGGACTTGCGGCGACGCTGCGCCGTCTGGGCGGGTGCCGTGGTCGGCATGCTCCTCCTGAGCGTGAGTGCCGGATCGGGACCGGCGAGGATCGGGTGACACCGATGGTTCTGCGTGCTCCCGCGGGCGGCGCGAACGCCGTCGCGAACGCGGGAACGGGGTGTCACCGTCGGCGGTCGCGGGCACTCGCTTCTGCGAGCTGCGACGTCGTCAGCGGTTCTTCCCCTCGGCCATTCTAGCGGGCCGCCGACCCCATCGGGGATACCGGCCGGCCGAAAGCGCCCGGAATGCGCCGGCCGGGCGCCGGACGAGGGTCACGGGCCGGCAGAGGCGCTCTGCCACTCGGAGAGCGTATGAGGATCGTCGGTCACGATGCCGTCGACGCCCAGCGCGGTCACGGCGTCCCACTGGGTGTCGTCGTTCAAGGTGTAGACGACGACCCGCGCGCCGTTGGCGTGCAGCTCTTCCACGATGTCGGGACGGGCGAGCACCGCCTTGCGGCTCACCACGACCCCGCGGGCACCGGCTTCGGCGACAGCGCTCACCACGTCCGACGGGAGCTGCTTCACGATGAGCAGCCTCGAGAGCACGTCGGAGCCGGCCGCGGCGAGCGCGAGCGTGCGGGCATCGAAGCTCGCGAACACGACCCGGCGTTCGAGGCCGCGCGCCACGACGTCGGAGACGGCCGCCTCGGCGGCAGCGGCATCCCACTCCCCCTTCAGCTCGACGATGGCGCGACCGTCCGCAGCCACGAGCGCGTCGAGGAACTCGGCGAAGGTCGGCACCGGCGTGCCGACGTAGGCGGGGCCGAACCACGACCCGGCATCGAGTTCGCGCACCTCGGCCAGGGTCAGCGAGGCGAGGCGCCCGTGCCCGTTCGTGGTGCGGTCGACCTTCTTGTCGTGCATGAGCACGGGATGGCGGTCCTCGGTCAGCGCGACGTCCACCTCGACATAGTCGAATCCCGCGTCGAGCGCGGCGGTGATGGCGGGCAGCGTGTTCTCGGGCGCCGTGGCCGCTCCGCCGCGGTGACTCGCGATGAAGGCGGCCTGGCCCGGTGTACGCTCGTCGCCCATCAGCTCGGTCGAACTCACCCGCGCGGGCGTGGCCCCGAGGACCGCGATGACGAGGCTCGCGACGGCGAGCACGCTCATGACGGCCAGGGCGTGGATCCGGTCGCGAGCGCGGTCGGACGCCGCGGGGTAGGGCATCGGGCATGTCCTCCGAGGGTCGTGCTCCACGTCACCGTCGACGTGGTGCGGACCACTCTACATGCGCCGTTACGCTTTCGTTACCTTTTTCTGCGGACCTCGACGACGGCATCCCAGAGGGCCTGCGCGACGTCCTGCTTGCTGCCGCGGCGGGCGGCGACCACCTCGCCGTCGGCATCGACGACGGTCACCGCGTTGTCGGCGGCCTCGAACCCCTTCGACCAGCCGACCTCGTTCACCGCGAGAAGGTCGGTGCCCTTGCGCGCGGCCTTGCGGCGGCCGCGATCGAGGAGCGTCTCGCCGTGGCCGGGGGTCTCCGCGGCGAAGCCGACGATCGTCTGACCCTCCCGGCGGCTGCGGACGAGGCCCGCGAGGATGTCGTCGTTCTCGATCAGGTCGAGCGTGATGCCGCCCGCCGGTGCGGATTCCTTGGCGCGCTTGAGCGGCGACACCTCGGCGACCCGATAGTCCGCCACGGCCGCCGCCATCACGACCACGTCCGCCGCCGGCGCCTCGGCTGTGACGGCGGCCCCGAGCTCGGCCGCCGTGCCGGCCCGCACCACGCGCAGGCGCGGGCGAGCGGATGCCGCTTCCAGCACGCCGTCGTCGACATGGGCCGCCACCAGAACGACGTCGGCGCCGCGCTCGACCGCGGCCAGTGCCACGGCCACGCCCTGCCGCCCGCTCGACCGGTTGCCGATGAAGCGCACGGGGTCGATGGGCTCGCGCGTGCCGCCGGCGCTCACGACCACCCTGAGGCCGTCGAGGTCGCCCTTCGCGACCTCGACCGCGGCGAGCGCGGTCTCGACGATCGCCTCGGGCTCCGACATCCGACCCGGCCCGCTGTCGCCGCCCGTCAGCTCGCCCTCGTCGGGACCGACCACGACGACCCCCCGTTGCCTCAGGGTCGCCATGTTCGCCACCGTCGCCGGGTGCCGCCACATCTCGGTGTGCATCGCAGGCGCCACGACGACCGGTGCCGTGGTGGCGAGTAGGGTCGTTCCCAGGAGGTCGTCCGCCAGTCCCGCGGTCATCTTCGCCAGGGTGTTCGCCGTCGCCGGCGCCACGATCACGAGGTCGGCCGCCTGGCCGAGCGCGACGTGACGCACGCGCGCGACGTCATCGTGGACGGAGGTTGTCACGGGATGACGGCTGATGGCCTCCCAGGTCGGCAGTCCCACGAAGCGCAGCGCGTCTTCGGTGGGGATGACATGCACGTCGTGCCCCGCCTTCACCAGCAGACGCACGACCTGCACCGTCTTGTAGGCGGCGATGCCACCGGTGACCCCGACCACGACGAACACCCTCTGATCTTGGCACGACTGCCCGACACCCCCGGCAACCGCCGGGCGACGACCCCGAGGAGCCCCGCATGTGCACCGTCGTGATCCGCGTCCCCGATTCGGCGGACGAGCCCACGCGCGTGCTCGCGATCCGGGATGAAGACCCTGAGCGACCGTGGAATCCCCTGGGCCGGTGGTGGCCCGAGTCGCACGACGGCATCGTCGGCGTCCGCGATGTGCGCGCGGGTGGAGCCTGGCTTGCCGCCGACCCCGCGGCGGGGCGCCTCGCGGTGCTGCTGAACCGCGCGGACCAGTCCACCCGCCCCGAGTCCGATCTCGTCTCGCGCGGCGGCATCGTGCTCGACACCATCGCGGGCCACGCGCCGGCCGGCGAGCCGTCGACCCATGGGTTCAACCTCGTCGAGGTCGAAGGAGCCCATGCGCGCGTGCTCACCTGGGATGGCGTCACGCTCCGCACGACCGAACTGCCGCCCGGAACGCACATGATCGCCCACGACGACGTCGACGACCCGGGCACTCCGCGCATCGCCCGGTGGCTCAGCGACTTCCGATCGGCCGCGCCCGCGACGGAAGGACGATGGTGGATGCCGTGGGTCGAGGTGCTCGAGCGGTCGGCCGAGCTCCCTTCGACCGACGACGAGGCGATCATCCGCGACAACCGCCCGCACGGCTATCCGACGCTGTCGCTGCTCGCCTGCGTCGCCTCGGTCACCTCGCACGACGTCGACGTGCACTACGGCGAGCTGCGCGAGCCCGGCCACTGGGGCGGCCTCGAGCTGACCTGACCTCCCGCGGCGCCCGGAGCCCCCGACAGCTTCGCGCGGGCGCGGGCGCGGGTGCCGGCGGGCGTTCTACACCAGGCTCTTGGTGTGCCAGACCGTCTTGGTCTCGGTGAACGCCGTGATGCGGGCGAGGCTCGGGGCCGCGGCATCCGTCCCGTTCTCCGGCGGGAGGACCCGCGTCAGCGTCTCGGCTGCGGCGATCTGCAGATCGATCCAGTCGAGGTCGCCGGCGCCCACGAGGTCGAGCGCGTGCACGTCGGGGTGCGACGCGAGCCATGGCGCGAGCTCGGCGGGCGAGCCGGTGAGCACGTTGACCACTCCCCCGGGCACGTCGCTGGTCGCGAGCACCTCGGCGAGGCTGATCGCCGACAGTGGGTAGCGCTGCGAAGCGACGACGACCACCGAGTTGCCGGTGACGAGCGCCGGCGCGATCGCCGACACGAGGCCCACGAGCGCGGTGTCCTGCGGGGCGATGATGCCGACCACACCGGTGGGCTCGGGCACCGAGATGTTGAAGTACGGGCCGGCGACCGGGTTGCCGTTGCCGGCGACCTGGCCGAACTTGTCGCACCATCCGGCGTACCAGACCCACCGGTCGATCGCCTCGTCGACCTCGGCCGTCGCGACGGATGCCGACACCCCGGTCTGCTGAACGATCTCGTCGGCGAACTGGGCGCGGCGGCCCTCGAGGATCTCGGCGACGCGGTACAGCACCTGCCCGCGGTTGTAGGCGGTCGCGCCCGACCAGCCCTTGACGGCACCGCGGGCGGCCGCGACGGCATCCCTCGTGTCCTTGCGAGAGGCGAGCGCCGCATTGGCGAGGAAGCGACCCTGGGGGGTCGCCACCTCGTACGTGCGCCCCGACTCGCTGCGCGGGAAGGCTCCGCCGATGTAGAGCTTGTAGGTCTTCGGGATCGTCAGTCGCGCGCTCACGCCGACACCTCCTTCTTCGAACGGCTTGCTTCCACCCGGCGACCCGGCTCGATCGCCGATCCGCCCTTCAGGTACGCGGCGAGTCCGTGCCGGCCGCCCTCGCGCCCATAGCCCGACTCCTTGTAGCCGCCGAACGGGCTCGCGGGGTCGAACCGGTTGAAGGTGTTCGCCCACACGACGCCCGCGCGCAGGCGGTCCGCCACGGCGAGGATGCGCGAGCCCTTGTCGGTCCAGATGCCGGCAGACAGGCCGTACGGCGTGTTGTTGGCCTTCTCGATCGCCTCGGCGGGGGTACGGAAGGTCAGGACCGACAGCACCGGGCCGAAGACCTCGTCGCGTGCGATGCGGTGGCTCGCCTGCACGTTGGTGAAGATCGTCGGCGCGAACCAGAAGCCGTTCTCGGGGATCACGCAGTCGGCGCTCCAGCGCTCGGCGCCTTCGTCCTCGCCGATCTGGCTGAGCTCGCGGATGCGGTCGAGCTGCTCGCGCGAGTTGATCGCGCCGATGTCGGTGTTCTTGTCGAGGGGATCGCCGAGGCGCAGCGTCGACAGCCGGTTCTTGAGCCGGTCGACCACCTCGTCGTGCACCGACTCCTGCACCAGCAGTCGGCTGCCGGCACAGCAGACATGGCCCTGGTTGAAGAAGATCCCGTTGACGATGCCCTCGATCGCCTGGTCGATGGGGGCGTCGTCGAAGACGATGTTCGCCGCCTTGCCGCCGAGCTCGAGCGTGAGCTTCTTGTCGGTGCCCGCGACGGCCTTCGCGATCTCGCGGCCGACGGCGGTCGAGCCGGTGAACGCGACCTTGTCGATATCGGGATGCCGCACCAGGGCCGCGCCGGTGCCGCCGGCGCCCGTCACGATGTTGACCACGCCCGGCGGCAGATCGGCCTGCTGCAGGATCTCGGCGAAGATGAGCGCCGAGAGAGGCGTCGTCTCGGCCGGCTTCAGCACGACCGTGTTGCCCGCGGCGAGCGCCGGCGCGATCTTCCACGCGAGCATGAGCAGCGGGAAGTTCCACGGGATCACCTGCGCCGCGACCCCCAGCGGCTTCGGTGCCGAACCGAGGCCGGCGTAGTCGAGCTTGTCGGCCCAGCCGGCGTAGTAGAAGAACCACGCGGCGACCAGCGGCACGTCGACGTCACGGCTCTCCTTGATCGGCTTGCCGTTGTCGAGGCTCTCCGCAACGGCGAGCTCGCGAGCGCGCTCCTGGACGAGGCGAGCGATGCGGAAGAGGTACTTGCCGCGGTCGCGTCCGCTCATCTTCGACCAGGTGCGGTCGAACGCGCGGCGGGCGGCCGCGACGGCGGTGTCGACATCCGCCTCCGTCGCCGACGCGATCGTCGCGATGTGCTTCTCGTCGGCCGGCGAGATGGTCGCGAACGACTCTCCCGAGCCGGCACGGAACTCGCCGTCGATGAACAGCCCGTAGTCGTCGCGCAGATCGAGGATCGCGCGCGACTCCGGGGCGGGGGCGTATTCGAGGAAACTCATGGCTCGTCCGTCTCAGTCGATGGTCACGTAGTCGGCGCCGGAGTAGTGTCCCGACGTCAGCTTCTGGCGCTGCAGGAGCACGTCGTTGAGGAGGCTCGACGCGCCGTAGCGGAACAGGTGCGGCTGCAGCCATTCCTCGCCCACCGTCTCGGCGACGGTGACGAGGTACTTGATCGCATCCTTCGAGGTGCGGATGCCGCCCGCCGGCTTCACTCCGACCTTCTCGCCGGTCGCACGGTGCCAGTCGCGCACGACCTCCAGCATCAGGAGCGTGGTGGGCAGCGTCGCCGCCGGCTGCACCTTGCCGGTCGACGTCTTGATGAAGTCGCCGCCCGCCAGGATCGCCAGCCACGACGCGCGCTTGATGTTGTCGTAGGTGCTGAGCTCGCCGGTCTCGAGGATCACCTTGAGCGACGCGTACGAGCCGTCCTCGCGGCGGCACGCCTGCTTCACTCGCGCGATCTGATCGAACACGAGGCCGTAGCGCCCGGCGAGGAACGCGCCCCGGTCGATGACCATGTCGATCTCGTCAGCGCCGTGGGCGACCGCCTCGGCGGTGTCGGCCAGCTTGATGTCGAGCGACGCACGGCCGCTCGGGAACGCCGTCGCCACGGCGGCGACGCTGACACCGCCGTCGTCGGGGTCGCCGTGCGCCGAGCCGAGCGCCTCGACCGCGTACGGCACCATGTCGCCGTACACGCAGACCGCGGCCACGCGCGGAGTGGTGGGGTCCGCAGCATCCGGATTCAGAGCCTTCGCCGCCAGCGAGCGCACCTTGCCGGGTGTGTCGGCGCCCTCCAGCGTGGTGAGGTCGATCAGCTGGATGATCTTGTCGAGCGCCCACGCCTTCGACGAGGTCTTGATCGACCGCGTACCGAGGCCGGCCGCGCGCTGCTCGAGACCCACCGCGTCGACGCCCGGAAGACCGTGGAGGTAGCGGCGCAGGGTGGTGTCGTCGGGCTGTCCGCCCAGCAGTTCGACCGCCCTCTCGGGCAGCGTCACGATCGAGGTGCCTGACATGTCATGACCTGGCTTTCGTTGGGATTGTGAGGAGTGGATGCTGCGGGCAGGAGCGGTGCGTCAGCCGTCGAGCAGGTGGCGCGCGGTCGACTCGTCGGTGACGAGTACGGTGCACAGGCCCGAACCCACCACGGCAGCCGCGACGGCGCGCTTGGGTTCGCCGGCGATCGCGGCGATCGCCATGCGCGCTCGACGCAACTCGTCGAGCGAGAGACCCACGGTGCGGGCATCGAGGCTGTCGTCGACGGTGCGCCCGCCGGCGTCGATGTAGCGGCCGACGACGTCGCCCACCGCGCCGGCCGCGACGAGGCGGTCGATGTCGGCCCCCGAGAGGTAGCCGCTGTCGACGTGGACCGAACGATGGTCCGCCGCTCCGGCGCTGAACAGGTAGGCGTCGGCGGACCGGGCGATCTCGAGCACCCGCGCGACGACCCGGTCGGCCTCGATGGCCTCCTTGGTCGAGCGCTGCTCGAGGATCGCGGGACTCGGCAGCAGCGCAGCGCTGCCGCCGCCCTTCTGGGCGATGCTCACGGCGGTGGCGGCCGCAGTGCCGGGCCGCGCGCTCATGCTCACCCCGCCGTTGATCTGCACGACGTCGGTGTGCGACGACCACCCGTCGCGGAGGTGGTGAGCGACGTCGGACAGAGTGCGGCCCCAGCTCACGCCGAGCACCCGCGGGCTCGGCCGCAGGGCCGCGAGGTAGTCGGCGGCGGCCTGAGCGACCCGCTGCTGCAGCTCGTCTTCGTTGCGCACGCCGGCGTGCGAGACGACGACCGCGTCGGCCATTCCGCGTTCGTCGCGGAGGCGACGTTCCAGTTGCGGGCGCCGTGCGCGCGAATGGAGGATCTCGATGCGGACGAAGCCCTCTTCCTTCGCCTGGGTGAGCAGGCGACCGACCTTCCAGCGGGTGATCTGCAGGCTGCGGCCGATCTCCTCCTGGGTGAGGTTCTCCTCGTAGTACAGCTCGGCGGCGCGGATCGAGAGCAGCTCGTCGACGGCGTCCATGATCCTCCCTCCGTCGTCCTCCAGGCTGACACAAGCACGCGCACACGAGCAACATCTGCACGAAAGTTGCTCAGATGAGCAGTCTCGGCCGCTCCCGACCCCGGAGACGTCCGGAAAATACCTCAGCCGCCCGCCTTCGCCGGCGACGGTGCGCCGCCCACCCTCGAGTACCTCAGAAGCACGATCACCCCGATGCCGACGACCACGACGAACGCGGCCGTCAAAGTGGTGAACGCGAACCAGTTGCCATCGAGCGCCAGCACGATCGCCGCCGACACCACGGCGATCGCCGCGGCCGCCAGCTTCGACCCGAACTTCAGGCCGAGGCCGGGGGTGAGCCGGCCCGCGGGCGAATCGCCGCGGGCGAGGATCAGATCGGCGAACGCATCCAGCGTGGCGAGCAGAGAGGCGGAGTACGCCACGGCGCAGCCGAGCGCACCCCACAGGTTGACGTCGTCGCCGGCCGCCGCGTCGGCGGCCATCAAGACCAGCGCGTGCACGCCTCGATGCTAGGGGCGACGGGGCATGCGGGTCTACGGAGGGGTCGAGACCCGACGAGGATGAGCCGTGTCAGGCGACGAGCTCGCGCCGCACGCGGACGATGTCGTCGGCCATCTGCTCCACGAGCGCCTCCACCCCGTCGAACGCCACCATGCCGCGGATCCTCGTGACGAACTCGATCTCCACGATGTGGCCGTAGAGGTCGAGGTCGGTCTCATCGAGCACGTATGCCTCGACCTGGCGCACCTCGACATCGTCGAACGTGGGGTTGGTGCCGATGCTGACGGCCGCCGGGTACCGCACGCTGCTGCGCGCCGTGGACGCCCCCTGCTCGGGGAGGCCCTCGTCGACCAGCCAGCCGGCGTAGACCCCCTCGGCGGGCACGAAGCCCTCCAGATCAGCCGAGAGGTTCGCCGTCGGGAAGCCGAGCTCCCGGCCCCGCTTCAGTCCGTGCACCACCTCGCCGCGCACGGCGTGCGGGCGCCCGAGCAGTCGCGTCGCGCCCGTCACGTCTCCGGCGTCGAGCAGTTCGCGCACCCAGGTCGACGAGACGCGGCGGCCGGCGTCGATGGCGCGCACGTCATCGACGACGTCCACCTCGAAGCCGAACTCCGGCCCGAGCTCGCGCAGCAGCTCGGGGGTGCCCGCGCCTCCCCGGCCGAAGCGGAAGTCGACGCCGACCATGACGACTCGCACACCCAGCGCGCCGACGAGCACGTGCTCGACGAACTCCCGCGCACCGAGGTCGGCGAGTGCGCGGTCGAAAGTGAGCATCAGCGTGGCGTCCACGCCGGCATCCGCGAGCAGGCGGAGCTTCTGGTCCACCCCGACGAGGCTGTCGGGGCAGATCTCCGGACGAAGCAGTGCCAGCGGATTGCGGTCGAAGGTCACCGCGACGACGCGCGAACCGGACGCCTCGGCATCCACCCGTGCCCGGTCGATGACCGCGCGATGTCCGGAGTGCACGCCGTCGAACTTGCCGATGGCGACGACCGACGGACCGAACCCTGCAGGAACCTCGCGAGGGTCACGGAAGACGATCACGACCCGACCGCCGCCGGTGCCGGCCTCGCCGCCCGCGGGGCCGGGCGATGCGCCGCGAGCCACCACAGGCCGAGGAACGGAAGCACGAGAGGCACGAAGACGTAACCCATCCCGAACCAGGACCACACGGTCGGATGCGCGAAGAGATCCGGCGCGAGCAGGCTCAGCGTTCCGATGACGAGGACGCCGACGAGCTCGAACACGATCGCCACCCACGCCACGATGTACCAGCCGCGGCGGCCGGCGAACACCAGCGCGAGCGTCGCGACGATGTACACGATCGCCGAAAGGGCCGACAGCGTGTAGGCGAGCGGCGCCTCGTCGAAGCGCTCGGCGATCTGCACGAAGGACCGACCGGTGGCGCCGAGCGCCATGATCGCGTAGACGATCACGAGCACACGTCCGATGCCGGTCATGCGGGGGCGGGCGGAAGACGACATGACCTCCCCATCCTAGATCCGGAGCCGGCTTGCGCCCCCGCCCCGCCCTGCCCGGGCCGCGGCCGGCCGCCGGCCCATAAACCACATCCGCATCAGCAGTAGACAGAAACACCGTCTAATGACAGCATTCACAGGACGGACTCCCCCCGGCCGTGCCTTTCCTTCCGCCCTTTCACGAGAAGCACGCCATGCGATCGATCCGTCCCCTCCTGCTCACCGTCCTCACCGCAGCGGCGCTCACCGTGGGCGCCGTCTCCCCTGCGTCGGCAGCCGCAACGACCGCGTCGGCCGTCACGGCGCGCGTCGCGACCGAGACCTCGGCGGCCGCCTTCCGGCTCCCCGTCGCCGCCAAGACCTACTACCTCTCCTCCCACTTCGGGCCGCGCTGCATCCCGACGCAGGGCGGTTCGACTTATCACCAGGGCGTCGACCTCGCCGCGAAAGCGGGCACACCGATCTACGCGATCGCCGCCGGCGTCGTCACCGCGACGGTCGACGGCACCTCGTCGCGCGCCGGCTACGTCTCGGTGCGCCATTCGATCGACGGAGCGCAGTACACGTCGACCTATATGCACGTCTGGTCGGCCACGACGCAGGTCAGGGTCGGTCAGACGGTGGCCGCGGGCCAGCGCATCAGCGAGGTGGGCAACAGTGGTGTGTCATCGGGCAGCCACCTGCACCTCGAGCTCTGGAAGGCCGGCACGAACGGATCGCAGGCCCAGAACGCGGCTGCGTTCCTTCAGCAGCGGGGCATCGACCTGTACGCCTCGGCCACGGCCGTCACCGCCCCCGCCACGCCCGCCACGTGCACCTACTACACCGTCGGTGCGGTGAACTTCCGCACCGGACCCTCGACCGGCTACTCGATCCTGCGAACGCTTCCGTCGGGAACCGCCATGACGCACGTGCCGGGCAGCATCACCGCGGGTTTCATCCCGGTGACCGTCGGATCCCAGGCCGGCTGGATCTCGGCGAGCTACGTGTCGCCGAACAAGCCGTCGGCCCCGGTCACCGCACCGGCGCCGCCGCCGACCTATGCCACCACCGCGCCGCTCAACCTCCGGGTCAGCCCGTCGATCTCGGCCGCTCGCATCCTCGTCATCCCGCAGGGCGCGAACGTCGGCGTCATCCTCGCGTCGAGCGACGTATGGCGCAAGGTGACCTACGCCGGCAGGACGGGCTGGGTGCACTCGGCCTATCTCGTCAAGCGCTGAGCTCACCGCCTCACGGCGTCACGCGATCTGGACCGTCCAGATCACCTGCATGCGCCACACCATCACCGCGATCGAGAGCGCGGCGATCCCCATGATGACCGTGCTCCAGCGGCTGCGCTCGAGGAGGGCCCACGCGACCGCGGCGAAGGGCAGGAGCACGGCGGAGACCAGGTAGACCCAGAACTCCAGGAGGCTGCCCGACGGCGGATTGCCCGCGAACGGCGCGATGATGGCGATCACGACCTGCGCGAGGAGGAGCAGCTCCACCAGCGCGAGCGACCCGACCGTCCAGTCGCTCGGGCGGCGGCCGGCAAGCCCCGCGATGACGCAGAACAGGCCCGCCGCCACAGCCACGACGACCTGCGCGATCGTGAACCACAGGATCATCGGGCGGCCTCCTCGGGCATGTTCATGGCGCTCTTCACGTCGGCACCCCGGCGCTCGACGATGCCGACCAGAGCCCCGTCGGGGTCGATCGCCGCCGTCGGACTCGCCGGGAGCCGGTCCGCCGCGCCGAGCAGACGCTTGCCGTGGCGGAGGTCTCGCGCTTCGTCGGCGGTCACGTCGAATCGGCCGAGCACCGCGGCCGCCGCCTCAGCGGGGGGCATCAGCGGAGCACCGGCGAGCGCGTCGACGGCAGCTGCCCCCGCCACGTCGAAGGGGCCGATGCGGGTGCGCCGCAAGGCCGTGAGGTGTCCGCCGACGCCGAGCGCGGCGCCGAGATCGCGCGCCAGCGACCGGATGTACGTGCCGCTCGAGCAGTCGACGACGACATCGAGATCGACCACTCCTCCGGGCGAGTGGCGCCGCTCTTCGACGACGTCGAATCGCGACACCGTGACCTCGCGGGCTTTCAGCTCCACCGCCTCACCGGCACGAGCGAGATCGTAGGCACGGCGGCCGTCGACCTTGATCGCCGAGTAGGTGCTCGGCACCTGCGAGATCCGCCCGGTCAGGGCCGCGATGCCCCCAGAGATGTCGGCGGCGGCCAGGGGCGAGGCATCCGTCGTCGAAACGACCTCGCCCTCGGCGTCGTCGGTGTCGGTCGCGACCCCGAGGCGGATGGTGGCCTCGTAGGTCTTGTCGAGACCGACGACGAACGTGAGAAGGCGCGTCGCGCCCTCGACGCCCAGGACGAGCAGTCCCGTGGCCATCGGGTCCAGCGTGCCGGCGTGGCCGATCTTGCGCGTGCCGAGCGCGCGGCGCGCACGAGCCACGACGTCGTGCGAGGTGATGCCGCCCGGCTTGTCGACGAGCAGGATTCCGGGTGCCGCCATCAGCCGCGCCCGACGATCCGGGGGTGTGCGAGGTCGGTGTTGTCGACGATGACGGATGCCGCCTCCCGCGGGCGTGCCTCGCGCAGGTAGATCTCCTGCCCTTGCCGGTAGCGGTCGTTCGCGGGGGCGTCCGGATCGGGATCGGAGCCGTCGCGGAGCGCCAGTCGGGCGTACGACATCGCGAACGGAACGTCGAGCCACAGCGAGAAGTCCCACAGGTCGCGCAGCTCGGGCCGGTGCAGGAAGATGCCGTCGACGATGAGGACGGCATCCCGCGGGGCTGTCACCCACTGCGACTCGACCGGCGCGTCGCGCGCGACGTCGAACGCGGCGAGCTGGAACCCGGTGGTGCCGGCGGTCTGCGCTCCGTCCAGGAAGGGGTCGATGAGCACGCGGCGGAAGGTCGCGTAGTCGTAGGAATCGCGGTAGAAGCCCTCCGGACTGCGGCGCCCGCGCAGATACCGCTCGGACCGCGGCCGGTGGAAGCCGTCGATGCTCGCGCGGAACACGGCGTCTCCGGTCTCGGCGAAGACCTCCGCCAGGCCGTCCGCGAACACCGTCTTTCCGGCACCGTCGAGTCCGTCGACGGCGACGATGACCCGGCCGGCGGCGTTCCGGCGCCGCACGCCGTCGCGGAGCTCGCGCCACAGCGTCGTGGTCGGAGTCACGGGCAGGCGCATGGTTCCAGCCTACGGCGCGGCCGCCGCTCGCCCCGCCGCTGAGGGCTGCTCGACCTGCGCATCGGAGGAGATCTGCCGATGCGAGGAGCCGGGGCTCGTCGAGTTCCTCTGTGTCGCAGATCTCCGCTGATTCGCCGGCGCCGCGCGCTTCACCGCGCCCGATGGAGTCCCTGGGCGACAGAACGCGTGATGAGATCCTGAACTTCCGGCCACCGGTGAACCATCTGGCTGTATCCCACCCGGATGACGTGGTACCCCATGAGCGCGAGGCGGGCGTCGTGGGCGATGTCCTTCTCGCGCTGCGCACCCACATGCGTCCCGCCGTCGATCTGCAGCACGAGCCTTTCGCCGATGAGGAAGTCGACGGGCCGACCCGCGATCCAGATCTGAGGACGAACGGGAAGTCCCATCCACCTGAGGCGCGGCGGCACGAAGGACTCGAGGCCGGAATCCGACCACGGGACGGCGTCTTCGACGATGCGACGGGCGGCGGGCGAGAGTGGCAATCGCCGCATGCTCTCGAGGTCGGCGAGCGATCGATTGAGCGCCGACTCCCAGATCGCCAGTGCGCGTTCGTACGGCTGACAGCTCGCTGCGAGAGCCAGCACGTTCTCGACGGGGTCTTCGAGGGACTCAGGATGCCGCGGCACCGGCGGCTTCGCCCAGTGCACGTGCGCGCCGCCGGCGCGGACGGCACCGGAGTTGGACGGCGCAGCCACGTGCGGCTCGCCGTCGTGCAGCACCCACAGTCCGAGCCGGCTCGCCTGCGTCACACACGTGAGGACGACACCCCCTCTCGCCGCGAAGACCAGCGCGGGATCGGCGTCCGGGGTCGCCACCCACCCCTTCCGCACCCGCCGGAGACGGCCGGCCGAGACCGCGCTCCCGATCGAATGGCGACTCCACCCCTCGTCGAGCAGCGTCGTGGTGCGCATCACCCCTCGGCGCGCCGGCGGCGCAGCATCCCCTGTCATCCTCCGAGCCTCGCTGCCCCTCCCCGACGACGAAGCGCGCTCGCGCCGATCAGTGGACCGCCGGCCGACATCGACCGCTGTGGAGGAGCCGCCGCACACCCGCGGAGATCGGCAGACCAGAGGGTGTTCGGAACGAGAAGCTCCTCGCATCCGCAGATATCCGCTGATGCGCGGCGCCAGATCTAGGCTGGAGCGCATGCCCGATCTCGCCGCACCGCTCGCCGAGTGGTACCGCGAGAATGCGCGCGACCTCCCGTGGCGTCGCCCCGGGTTCGGCCCGTGGGGCGTGCTGGTCAGCGAGTTCATGCTCCAGCAGACGCCCGTGAACCGCGTGATCCCGCACCTCGAGGCGTGGATGGCGCGCTGGCCCGCGCCGACCGATCTCGCCGCAGCGGCTCCCGCCGACGCTGTTCGGCAGTGGGCGAATCTCGGGTACCCGCGACGGGCACTGTGGCTGCATCGCGCAGCCGTCGAGATCCGCGACCGCCACGACGGCGTGGTGCCGCGCGACGTCGACGCGCTCCTGGCGCTGACGGGTATCGGCGACTACACCGCGCGGGCCGTGGCCGTCTTCGCCTACGGCGATCGCCACCCCGTCGTCGACACCAACACGCGCCGGGTGCTCGCACGGGTCGTCGACGGCAGATCGCAGCCCGGCCCGCCCTCCAGACGCGACCTCGAGGCGATGTCGGCGATCCTCCCCGACGACCGTGCGGACGCGGCAGTCCTCAACGCCGCGGCGATGGAGCTCGGAGCGACGGTGTGCGTCGCCCGCAGCCCGCGCTGCGACGCGTGCCCGCTGCGAGACCGCTGCGCGTGGCGCGCGGCCGGCTACCCCGACACCGGCGACGAGCGCCGCAGGCAGGCGAGGTACAAGGGCAGCGACCGTCAGGCGCGGGGTGCGGTGCTGAAGACGCTGAGGGATGCCGCGACCCACGCCGTGCCGCTCGGGCAGGTGGTGCCGGACTGGCCCGACACCCGCCAGCGCGACCGCGCCATCGACTCGCTTATCGCCGACGGGCTGGCAGAGGCATACGACGGCCTCCTGCGCCTCCCGGCGTGACGCGTCTCCCGGCGTGACGCGCCGCCCGGCGCGACACCACGACCTCGGAGAACGCCACAGCGTCGGAGACGGAACGAGGTTCCGGTCCGACGCTGTGGTGATGTCTGGGTGACGCGAAGGATCACTCCCCGTCGTCGAGATCCTTCGGCTTGACGTACGGGTCGGCGTCACCGGCGTAGGTCGCCGTCGATGCGATGCCCGCGACCGCCTGGTCGCGCTCACGCGCCTCGCGAAGCAGATCCTCGATATGCCCGGCGTTCTCCGGAATCGCGTCCAGGATGAACTCCAGCGACGGGGTGAGACGCACGTTGAGGTGCTTGCCGACCTCGGAGCGCAGCATCCCCGTCGCCGCCTTCAGCGCCTGGGCAGATGCCTCGCGCTCCTCGGCCGAGCCGAGGACGGTGTAGAACACCGACGCGTGCTGGAGGTCACCGGTGACGCGCACATCGGTGATAGTCACGAAGCCCAGGCGGGGGTCGCGAAGGCCCTTCTCGAGCCGCTCGGCCAGGATGACGCGGATCCGGTCGCCCAGGCGCGCCTGACGTTCCGATGCCATGATGTTGCTCCCTTCGAAGCGCGAGGGACGCCCTGGCTCACAGGACGCCCCTCGCGGATGCGCGGATTACGCGCGGGGCTTCTCGACCATCTCGGTGGTCTCGATCTCGTCGCCCACCTGGATGTCGTTGTACTTGCCGAGGCCGATACCGGCTTCGAAGTCCGTGCGCACCTCGGTGACGTCGTCCTTGAAGCGGCGCAGCGACTCGATCGCCAGACCGTCGGCGATGACCACGCCGTCGCGGATGACGCGCGCCTTGGCGTTGCGCGTGATCGTGCCCGAGCGGACGATGACACCGGCGATGTTGCCGAACTTCGAGGAGCGGAACACCTCGCGGATCTCGGCGACACCCGACTGGACCTCTTCGAACTCCGGCTTGAGCAGGCCCTTGAGCGACTGCTCGACGTCGTCGATCGCGTTGTAGATGACCGAGTAGAACCGGACGTCCACGCCCTCGCGGGCGGCGCGCTCGCGCGCCTTCGTGTCGGGACGGACGTTGAAGCCGATGACGATCGCGTTGTCGATCGTCGCCAGGTTGATGTCGGACTCGGTGATCGCACCGACGCCGCGGTGGATGATCCGAAGCTGCACCGAGTCGTCGACCTCGATCTTGAGGAGCGACTCCTCGAGCGCCTCGACGGCACCCGACACGTCACCCTTGATGATGAGGTTGAGCGACTCGACCTTGCCCTCTTCGAGCGCACGGGTGAAGTCCTCGAGCGAGATGCGCTTGCGGGCCTTGGCCAGCTGTGCGTTGCGCTCGGCGGCCTCGCGCTTCTCGGCGATCTGACGCGCGGTGCGGTCCTCCTCGGTCACGATGAACGTGTCGCCGGCTCGCGGCACCGAGTTCAGACCCTGCACCTGCACCGGACGCGAGGGGTAGGCCTCGAGCACCGGGTCGCCGTTCTCGTCCGCCATGGCCCGGACGCGGCCATAGGCCGTGCCCGCGACGATCGCGTCGCCGACGCGCAGCGTTCCGGACTGGATGAGCACGGTGGCCACCGATCCGCGGCCCTTGTCGAGCTTGGCCTCGATCGCGACACCGCGGGCGTCCTTGTTCGGGTTGGCCGTGAGGTCGAGCCCCGCGTCGGCGGTCAGCAGCACAGCGTCGAGGAGTTCCTGGATGCCGGTGCCCTGACGGGCCGACACATCCACGAACATCACGTCGCCGCCGTACTCCTCGGCCACGAGGCCGTACTCGGTGAGCTGCTGACGCACCTTGGCCGGGTTGGCGTCGGGCTTGTCGACCTTGTTCACCGCGACCACGATCGGCACGTTCGCCGCCTGGGCGTGGTTCAGAGCCTCGACCGTCTGCGGCATGATGCCGTCGTCGGCCGCGACCACGAGGATCGCGAGGTCGGTCACCTGCGCACCACGGGCACGCATCGCGGTGAACGCCTCGTGACCCGGGGTGTCGATGAAGGTGATGGCCCGCTCGATCTCGTCGTGCTCGGTCCACACCTGGTAGGCGCCGATGTGCTGCGTGATGCCGCCGGCCTCCCCCGCGACCACGTTGGTCTGGCGGATGGCGTCGAGCAGTCGCGTCTTACCGTGGTCGACGTGACCCATGACGGTCACGACGGGAGGCCGGATCTCGAGGTCTTCCTCGTTCTCCGCCTCCAGCTCGGCCTCGAGGTCGAGACCGAAGCCCTCGAGGAGCTCCTTGTCTTCGTCCTCGGGCGAGACCATCTGGATCTTGTAGCCGAGCTCGGCGCCGAGGACCTCGAAGGTGGCCTCGTCCAGCGACTCGGTCGCGGTCGCCATCTCACCGAGGTTGAACAGGATGGTGACGAGCGTGCCGGGCTGCACGGTATAGCCGCGCAGGGCCTCCAGCTTGTCGGCGAAGTCGGCGATCGATGCGCCGCGACGCAGGCGGATGATCTCGCCGTTGCCCTTCGAGACGTTGACGCCGCCGACGACCGGCGCCGACCGCATCTCGAACTCTTGACGCTTCGCCCGACGCGACTTGCGCTGCTTCGACTTGCCGCCGCCCTTGCCGAAGGCACCCGCGGTACCACCGCCGGGGCCACGGCCACGACCGCCGCCACCGCCGGGACGACCGGCGAAGCCGCCGCCGGGTGCGCCCGCACCGGGCGCGCCACCGGGACGCTGGAAGCCGCCGCCGGCACCGCCGGGACGACCGGGGCCGCCGGGACGCTGCTGGAAGGGGGCGCCGGGACGACCGCCGCCGCCGGGACGACCGGGGCCGCCGGTGCGCGGAGCGCCGGGACGCGGGGCACCCGGGCGCGGAGCCTGGGGACGCGGGATGTTGCCGGGGCTGGGGCGCTGACCCATGCCCTGCGCCGAAGCGAAGGGGTTGTTGCCCGGACGCGGGCCGGCGGGACGCTGGCCCATGCCCTGCGAGGAGGCGAAGGGGTTGTTGCCGGGACGCGGCGTGCCGCCCGGGCGCGGGGGGCTGCGGAGTCGCGGCCGCGGGGCCGGGCTTGGGGCCACCGGGTGCCGCCGGTGCGTCGGGGGCCTGGGCGGCCGGAGCCGCGGGAGCGGCCGGCGCGGGAGCGGCGGGGGCCTTGGCCGCCGGAGCGGCCTGGGCCGCCGGAGCGGCCGGCGCCTGGGCGGCAGGCGCCTGCGCGGCGGGTGCCGCGGGTGCGGCCGGACGTGCCGGGCCGGGCTTCACCGCCGGACCGGGCTTCGCCGAGGGCGCACCGGGCCTGGCCGCGCTGGCGGGCGATGCGCCGGGCTTCGCCGCCGCGGGCGCCGCGTCACCGGACTTGGCCGCGCCGTCGGCTTCGAGGGCCGCGCGCAGCTTGCGCGCAACCGGGGGTTCGATGGTGGACGAGGGGCTCTTGACGTATTCGCCGAGCGCCTTCAGCTTCTCGAGCGCGACCTTGCTGTCGACGCCGAGCTCGGAAGCGATCTCGTGCACGCGTGGTTTGGCAGCCACAAATTCTCCTGTCTGGGTCCACCCAGACAGGGCAGACCGTTATTGGCGGACGGGTCTCATTTCGAGCCGTTCACTTTTTTTCCATAGCCGTTCAGCCTTTTCGCTGGATGTGCTGTTCGATGGTCTGCGTGTCAAGCGGGCCTGACACACGCAGTGCCCGCACGAAGGCGCGGCGCCGGATGGCGGCATCCACGCACTCCTGCGTCTCGTGCACCCACGCGCCTCGTCCGGGCATCGACGCGCGCTCGTCGGGGACGAGGACGGAACCGATGGAGACCACCCTGAGGAGGGAGGACCGGGGAGCACGCGTGCGGCATCCGACGCACGTTCGTACAGGGACCATTCTACACGCCGGGGCCGGGAGGCAGCGCCGGTCAGCCCTCCTCGAGGATGCTGTCGGGCTGGATGTCGATCTTCGCGCCGGTCAGCTTCGCGGCGAGGCGGGCGTTCTGCCCTTCCTTGCCGATCGCGAGCGACAGCTGGTAGTCGGGCACGAGGGCCCGCACGGCCTTGTTCGAGGCATCCAGCACGAAGCTCGACGTCACCTTCGCGGGCGACAGCGCGTTCGCGACGAACTTCGCCAGCTCCGGGTCGTAGTCGACGATGTCGATCTTCTCGCCCCCGAGCTCCTCGGTCACCGCGCGCACACGGCGGCCGAGCTCGCCGATGCACGCGCCCTTCGCGTTGATCGACGGGTCGTTCGCCTTCACCGCGATCTTCGTGCGGTGGCCGGCCTCGCGGGCGAGCGAGACGATCTCGACGAGACCCGCGGGGATCTCCGGGACCTCGAGGGCGAACAGCTTGCGCACGAGCCCCGGGTGCGTGCGCGAGACCGTGATGGACGGGCCCTTCGCGCCCTTGGCGACCGACGTCACATAGACGCGCAGGCGTGCGCCGTGGCCGTAGTCCTCGCCGGGCACCTGCTCCTCGGGGGGCAGGATCGCCTCGACGGTGCCCAGGTCGACGTGCACCATGCGGGGATTCGGGCCCTGCTGCACGATGCCGGCGACGATGTCGCCCTCCTTGCCGCGGAACTCGCCCAGGACGGCGTCGTCGGCGATGTCACGAAGACGCTGGCTGATGACCTGCTTCGCGGCGAACGCGGCGATGCGGCCGAAGTCCTCGGGAGTCGACTCCTCCTCGCCGATGACGGCGCCCTCGTCGTCGAGCAGCGGGATGAACACGGCCACATGGCCGGTCTTGCGGTCGAGTTCCGCGCGCGCGCCGTCGGGAAGCTCACCGGTGGGCGAGGTGTGCTTGGCGTAGGCGGTCAGGATCGCCTGTTCGATGATCCGCACGAGCTCGTCGAAGGGGATCTCCTTCTCGCGCTCGACAGTCCGCAGCAGTCCGAGATCGATGTCCACAGTGGCCTCCGTATTCAGCTCTCACCGGCGCGTCGGCGCCGGAACCCTCCAACATTACCGGATGCCGCTTCCTGCCGTCCCTGGGAGTCACCTGCTCCATCGCCCACCGCGGTGGTCCCCCGCTGAGCCCTGCCTAGCGCGCCGGGCAGTCGTCGACATGCGTGTCGGCACGGCCGAACCGCGCGGCCGTCCAGTCGATCAGCACCGGCACGAAGTGGGAGCCCGGCAGCAGCGTCTGCAGGTGGTCGTAGCCGGCGTACTCCAGGCTGCGCACCTGCTCGCCCTGGGCGCACAGCCGGTCGACGAACCGGCGCTGCAGGTGGGGCGGGATCACCTCGTCGGCATCCCCCCAGGCGATCAGGAACGGCTGCCCCCAGGGGCCTGCGGGCGTGTTCTCCTCGAGACGGCGACCGAGCGCACCCGTCGCGAGGTCGCCGACATAGAGCGGACGATCCTCCGAGACGCCGAGGGCCGCCGCGACCGATACGATCACGCCCGGCTCGGAGGGGCACCGCTGGGTCATCTCACGGACGATCGCCTCGGACCCCGGCGCGATGTAGCGCGCGAGGTCGACGTCGTCATACGTGTCGGCATACGGCACGAGCACCCACGAGATGAGGATGGTCAGCAGGGCGTTGCCCCCGCCGCTCGTGAGCTCCTCGGCGAGCTCCACCGGCTCGGCGGCCGGTGCGAGCAGGGCGGTGCCGCGCACATCCAGGTCGGGCGCGTACTCGGCCGCGATCTGCGACGTCCACAGCGCGGCGTGGCCGCCTTGCGAGTGACCCCACGCGACGGTGCGGCCGGAGAGGGTGACCCCGTCCAGCTCCCGCGCCGCGATGACGGCGTCCAGCGACGACCGCGCCTCGCCGCGGCCGATCAGATAGGGGAAGACGCCGGGCGCGCCCTGGCCCGAGTAGTCGGACGCCACCACGACCCATCCGTTCGCGACCGCCTGGTCGAGACCGGGGATCGCCCACTTCGTCGCGGACGCATCGCGCAGGCTCGGCGCGCAGCCTCGTGCGACGCCCGTGGTCCCGTGATTCCACACCACCACCGGGCGCGGTCCGGGCGGCGGATCGTGCGGGACGATCACGAGCGCACTGGCGACCGCGGGCTGGCCGACGGCGTCGCGGGTCGTGTAGAGGATGCGGTGGACGTCGGCGCCCGCCGGCTTCTGGCCCGCGAAGTCGTCCACGCGGATGAGGCGGCCATGGTCGTACGGCACGACCGCCGGGGGGTCGTAGAAGGCGTCGACGACCTGTGCGCCGTCCTCCAGCCACGAGTTCGCCCACCAGCCGCCGACGGCGAGCGCGATGAGAAGCCCCGAGAGCGCGTATCGCCCGGTCGCCAGCCAGGCCGCGCGCGCGCGGCCGGGCGGGCGCCGCCCCGTGCCGGATCGCGGAACGGATGCCGCAGCCCGAGGCGCGGCATCCGCATCCGCGTCGTCCTCGACGGGCCGCCCGGTCGCCGGAACGGAGCGCCGCCCCTCGACGAACGCCCGCACCGCGCGGACGAGCAGCGTCGCCCCGAACACGATCGTGCGGAGGCCGAAGATGACGGCGGCCACGAGCACGGTCACGTCAGGCCACGCGTACGACAGGACGCCGAACGCGATCTGGGAGCCGCCCCATACGGCCGCGAGGACGCGCTCGCTCACGCTTCCCCGCGACACCGCGTCCCACAGGGACGCCAGCCCGCCCAGAACCAGCAGGAGGGCGATGATCTCCGGCAGCAGCTCGAGGGTGCGGCCGAGACCCAGGAGGATCGCGAGTCCGAGCGCGATCCACGCCGCGCCGAAGGCGAGACGCGACCACAGCGGCGTCTCGGGGGCCGAGAGCATGCGCGCGACTCCGGAGAACACGGCGCTCAGACCGACATAGACGGTGAGCAGGACCAGTGAGGTCAGCGGACGCGTGATGATGAGCAGTCCGACGAGGAGCGCGAGAGCACCCACCAGCACCAGCACGAAGGGCGGGGCGCCGCGCACCAGCCGCGGCACCACGCTCCATCCGGCGGGGAGCGGCCGGCGGGCCTCGCGGATCATCCCCCCAAGATAGGACGGCCATCCTGGGAGGAGCGGAGGCGCGGCCCGTCAAGGCCCCTGTTCGGGCGGGGACGCCGGTCTACCGTGAAAGGGTGACGACCGGCACCGGCGTGAAGGGCAACGCCAAACAGCTCGCCCGTGACGCGGAGTCGAGCGGCCTCTTCGAGGGGCTGGCGCGCGCGGGCTACGTCGCCAACGGCATCATCCATGCGCTCATCGGTGTCATCGTTCTCGTGATCGCCTCGGGCGGCAAGGGCGAAGGCGATCAGGCGGGGGCGATGAAGGCGGTGGCCGCCGCGCCCGCGGGCGTCGTCGTGCTGTGGCTGATCGCGATCGGCCTGTGCGCGCTCGGGGTGTGGCACGCGGCCGAAGGGATGTTGGCCCGGGACCGCTCGGGCGGCAACGGGGCTGTCGCCCGCAGGTGGGGTCGCCGCCTCGGCGAGTGGGGACAGGCGTCGGTGTTCCTGGCCCTGGGCGTGATCGCGGCGGCGATCGCGATCGGCGCGCGGCCTGACGCGAACCAGACGGCAGAGGACGCCAGCCGCGACCTGATGCGGATACCGGGCGGGTCGATCGTGCTCGCCCTCATCGGTCTCGCCATCGGCATCGGCGGCGTCGCCTTCATCAGCATGGGCGTGATGCGCAGCTTCCGCTCGCGTATGCGCATCCCCGACGGCGCCCTGGGACGGTGGATCACCGTACTGGGCGTGGCGGGCTTCGTCGCCAAGGGGGTCGCCCTCGCGGGCCTGGGCGTGCTCGTCGTCGTCGCTGCCCTCGTGACGGATCCTCAGGCGGCGGGCAGCCTGGATGCCGCGGTCGACGCCATCCTGGCGCTCCCGCTGGGACCCGTCCTCGCCTGGACCATCGGGATGGGCTTCTTCGCCTACGCCGCCTTCACGATCGCCCGCGCCCGCTTCGCCCGCATGGACGCGGCCCCCGAACGGAGGTAGGCCGCCGCATCCGTGGTGTCAATGGCCTGGCGCGCTCGCCCGGCCCGCCGCGAGGGTGGGGTGATGACGCACACAGAAGAGGATCTCGTGACGGGACCCGAGGCGATCGCCCGGGTCAAAGAGCTCGTTGAGGACATCGACTTCACGATGCTGACCACCCGCGACCCTGCCGGCAATCTCGTGAGCCGTCCCATGAGCACGCGGCAGATGGACGATGCGGGCGACATCTGGTTCTTCACCCTCGCCGGCACGAGCAAGGTCGCCGAGTCACAGGCCGACCCCCAGCACGACGTGGGCCTGTCGTATCTGGACTCGAAGGGCCATCGGTACGTGTCGGTGGCGGGGCGCGCCGAGATCGTCCGCGACGACGCGAAGATGAAGGAGCTCTACTCCCCCGACCTCGACATCTGGTTCGAGGACGGCCTCGACACCCCGGGGATCGTGCTGCTGCGCGTGACGCCCGTCGAGTGCGAGTTCTGGGAGCCCAAGCACGGCAAGCTCGTCACCGCGGCCGGGATGCTGAAAGCGCTGGTGACGAGGGACACGCCCGACGACACGATGTCGCACGGACGGGTCACCTGCTGAGGACAGACGCTGACGACGCCGCGTCCCCGTGCTCGGGAGACGCGGCGTCGTCGTCGGGGCGCGGCGGGTCAGGCGCGGTAGACCTGGACCACCGAAGGCCGGGGCGCCGTCGGCGCGTCGCCGGGCTCGGCAGAGCCGTAGTCGGGGAACAGCGACGTCGGCGCAGCGAACGTCCCGCCCTCTCCCGGGTGCTGCACGGCGACGAACACGAGGCCGTCCTGGTCGTGGATCACCGGACCGCAGGTCTCGGCCTCGCGCGGCACGGCGAGGAACTGCTGCACGTGACCGCGTTCGGCGCCCTCGAGGGGCACGAGGAAGAGCCCGTCGTTGTAACCGATGGTGCTCGGCGCGCCGTCGGTCGAGATCCACAGGTTGCCCGCGGAGTCGAAGGCGATGTTGTCGGGACAGGAGATCGGCGAGACGAGCTCCTTCGGGAAGCCCGCGAAGTACGAGTTCGCGAAGACCGCGGGGTCGCCGCAGAGCAGCAGGATGCTCCACCCGAACGTCGTGCCGGACTGGCCCGCCGTCTCGGTGAGCTCGACGACATGGCCGTAGCGGTTGCCCGTGACCGGGTTCGCCTCGTCGATCGTCGCCGCCGAGCGGGCGGAGTTGTTCGTCAGGGCCAGGTAGACCTTGCCGGTCTTGGGGCTCGGCTCGACGTCCTCGGGGCGATCCATCTTCGTCGCGCCCACGGCATCCGCCGCCAGGCGCGTGTAGACGAGCACCTGGTCGGCGGTGAAACCCGGAACCATCGATCGGCCGTCCTGCGTGAGCGGCAGCCAGGTGCCGGAGCCGTCGAACAGACCGTCGCCGGGCAGCGCGCCCGTGCCGGTGATCTCACCGGCCGGTGAGTTGCCCGAGAACTTCGCCACGTACAGGTCGCCCTCGCTCAGCAGCTCGAGGTTCTTCTTCCGCGACCCCGAGATCCTGTTCTTCGATACGAACTTGTAGAGATAGTCGTTGCGCTCGTCGTCGCCCATGTAGGCGACGACCCGACCGTCCTCGGCCACGATCACGTTCGCGCCCTCGTGCTTGAAGCGGCCCATCGCCGTGTGCTTCCGCGGCGTCGAGGTCGGGTCCTGCGGGTCGATCTCGACGATGTACCCGAAGCGGTTGGGCTCGTTGACGTAGTCGGGGTCGTGCGCGTCGAAGCGGGGGTCGTACTTCTCCCAGCCCGTCTCCGTCGCGGTGGACGACGTCGACTGGTAGCGCTTCTGCGCCGGGGTGTCGGCGGCCCAGGCGAAGTAGCCGTTGAAGTTCTCTTCGCCCGAGAGGATCGTTCCCCACGGCGTCGTTCCGCCGGCGCAGTTGCCGAGCGTGCCCCGCACCCACCGCCCCTCGGGGTCGGCTGCGGTCTTCACGAGATCGCTGCCGGCGGCAGGGCCGGTGAGCTCGAACACCGTCTCGACGGTGATGCGGCGATTGCGCTTCCCGTCGACGACGTACGACCAGGGCGCGCCGGTGCGCCGGCGCTCGATCTCGACGACGGACATGCCCTGCGCGGCCTTGAAGATGTCGCCGCGGCGCTGGAGCTCGGCCGGGTCGGTCGAGGGCGGGAACATGATGCCCGGATTGCAGTACTCGTGGTTGTTCACCAGCACGCCCGTCTTGCCGCTCGGGTCGGCGACGATGTCGAGATAGTCGCTGTTGTAGCCGAACTGGAGCCCCTGAGCGGCAGCCGTCTGCGCGTGCACGTCGAACACCGGTGCGTTCGAGAACAGCGGGTCTCCCCATCGGATGATCGGCTGCCACGTGTAGCCGTCGGGCACGACGAAGTCGTCGACGAAGCGGTTCACCGGTGAGATCGCGTCGAAGGGGAGGCTCCCGCCCACCGGTCGCGCGAAGGCGGCGCCGGCCCCGCCGGCACCCGAGGAGCCGGGGCCCGACACCGGCGCCTGGCCACGCATCCCGCCGACGGCGATCGCGACGGCGCCCGCTGCGCCGAGGCCCAGCAGGGCGCGGCGCGAGAGCGCCGCCGACGCCACCTCCTGGAAGCTCTCGTTGTGCGACGAGTTGCACTCGGGACCGAGGCACGCGCTCGCGCACTTGTACTGGCAGGTCACGGCCAGGCGCTTTCCCCGGGCGTGCTCGGCCAGGGGAAGGGAACGGCGGAATCCTTCGACGATGCTCACGGGCGTCCTCTCTGCACAACGGCGTCTGTCGGGGCTGCACCAGCCTCGGCCCGCGCGGCGACCACCGCGCGAATCACAGGTGAACGGCAGACGACCGGAGTGTGAGAAGCCTTCTCATGGTGGGACGGATGCTGCGACCGTGGCCGCAGCGCGCGCTTCGGCGTTCAGGGAGCCGGCGCGGACTCCAGCTCGTTGATCGCCGCGATCAGGCGGTACAGCTGGCCCACCCGGAACTGGTTGAGCCGCAGGACCAGCCGCGGAAGCTCCAGGCGATCGTCGTCCTCGCGCTCGACCGTCAGGGGCCCGCGCAGCTCGATCCCACCCTCGCTGACGAGATCGCCGAAGCGCGCGTTCAGCGCCGCGATCTCGGCATCCGTCGGCTCCGCCTTCAGCCTCAGCACCAGGCGCTTGCCGACCCACCGCAGCGAGTCGTAGTTGCGGTAGAACCCGGTCAGCTCGTCGACCGCCGCCTCGACCGAGTCGGTGATGAGCACGCGGTCGAAGTCGCCCTCCGAGATGACGTTCGAGGAGAGGAGGTAGTCGTCGACGAAGCGCCGGAGCCCCGACCAGAACGTTCCGCCCGGGGCGTCGAGGAGCACGATCGGAGTCGGATCGGCCTTGCCCGTCTGCTGCAGCGTCAGCAGCTCGAACATCTCGTCCAGGGTGCCGAATCCGCCGGGTACGCAGACGAAGCCGCGGGACTCCTTCACGAGCATGAGCTTGCGCGTGAAGAAGTACTTCATCGCCACGTTGCGCGCCGTGGCGCCGACCACCGCGTTCGGCTTCTCCTCGAACGGCAGCCGGATCGACACGCCGAGCGAATGATGCGGCCCCGCACCCTCGGCCGCCGCCTGCATGATGCCGGGCCCGGCGCCGGTCACGACCATCCAGCCGCGCTCGGCGAGCGCCGCGGCGACCTCTGAGGCCTGCCGGTAGAGCGCATCGTCGGGGAGGGTGCGGGCTGAGCCGAAGATCGTCACCTTGGGGACGTCCTCGTACGGGGCGAACAGCTGGAAGGCCGCCCGCATCTCGGTGAGCGCCGCGCTCGCGATCTTCAGGTCGAGCCGGTCGGCCTCATCGAGGCCGAGGCCGACGCCGGTTGCGAGGATGCGCGCCACGAGGTCGGTGTTCTCGGTGATCCCGGCGTCGTCGAGGATCCGTCGAAGATCCTCGGTCACTTCTGGAGGCACCGCCGCGCTGTGGTTCATGGGTCCACGTTGCCACGTCTTGACCATCCGCAGGCGTCGGACAGGCGAACGTCGGATACACCGTTGTATCCGCAGCCGCCGCGGGTGCATCATTCGTGTGGGGACATGGTGTTCGCAGGGGTGCGGAGACCGCTGGGGGTGCGACGTGGGCGCAGACGAGCCGCCAAGCCGAGACGGCGAAACGAGTGGCGCGACCGCAGGTGACGGCTACGGGCCGGCAGTAACCGGGGAGGGACCGGTGCTGCAGGCCGAAGATGCCGCGACCGCCTACTCCATCCCACCGGACGGCCCGCCGCCGGCATTCGGGCGAGGCCCGGCGGCGCGTGCACGACCAGGGGTGCCGGCCCTCCTCGCCCTCGTGTTCGGCGCCCTGGCGGCCGTCTCGTGCGTGCTCCTTTTCCTCCCCGCCTGGAACTCGTCTGCCGGGCCGTGGGTCACCATGGCACTCGCCGGCACCGGTGTCGCCGCGGGCATCGTGGCTCTCGAGCCGGGAGGGCGTCGCTGGCCGGGCGCAGCGACGGGGGTGGTGATGGCGCTCGTCGCCGGAGTTTTCGGCGCGGCGAGCGCGATCCCCCAGCCCGATCTCGCAATCCATGCCTACGGCTATGCGGACTGCCAGCCGCTGTCGGAAACGCCACCCGACGGCTTCGACGAAGAGGCCTACTACTCGGCCTTCTTCGCACCCGACCTGGTGGGTATCGACACCCTGACCGAACCGTCGTTCCCGTACGGCAGGTCCGTCACAGTGGCGCCTACGGGAGCGACGGATCCGCGCGACATCGCCATCTTCACGGTGGACGACCCCGTGGACGTGACCGACAAGGCCGCCGCGCCGCCGCAGAAGGGCGTGTATGTCGCCGTTCCCATCACGATGGAAGCGACGCCCGGCGGCGGGCTGGAGTGCTTCTCGTGGAACGCGCCTCCGAGCTATTGGTTCGTGTACGACGGCCAGGGCCCGGGATACACGCAGGTGTCGATCCCCGGGTATCCGACCATCGAGGATGGCGGGCGCGACAACGGCGACGGCACCTTCACGTACTACGACATCTTCGACGTCTCCCCAGAAGACGTGTCCAACGGCGGATTCGAACTCGACCTGCTCGAACCCGACGGGACGGTCAAGCCGGTCTTCTGGGCGGAGGAACCGTGATGAGCACCCCGATCAACATCGAACAGTCAGCGGAGCCCGCGCTCCCGCCGCCCCACGCGCCGTGGCCCGTGGTCGGCGCGTTCTACCTCTGGTGGGTGCTCATCGTCGTGCAGTCCATCGGGCTCGCCTGGATGGGACTCGTGTTCGGTCAGGCCGCGCGGGTCGGGGGCCCGGCCTGGGACATCCTGTTCGTCTACGTGCCGATCGGGCTTCCGATCCTCGCACTCGTGGTGGTCGAGGTCGTCTTCGTGGTGCGCCTGAGGCGTGCGAGCCGGGCCGCGCGTGTCGTGCTGGCGATCCTCGCGCTCCCCACCGCGGGAGCCGCGATGGTGATCGTGTCGAACATGTGGTCGGCCGGACTGGCTGCGGCAGCGTCGGTCTCGTTCGCCGGCCCGAACCTCACTGGCGTCTGGATGGCCTGGGTCCTCATCGGCGCGCTGTTCCTCATCGCGATCGCCGCGGCCATCCTGCCGTTCCTACGGCCGGCGAGCCGGTACTTCTCGAAGAAGCCGCACGCCGACCCTGCCCCGTCCGCGTTCCAGCCGGTCGTCGCCGAGCCGGCCTCACCCGAGCGGGTCCCGACGGAGGGGCCTCCGACCCTCAGCGAGCGCTGAGGCGGGTGACCGCCTCGGCCACCGACACGACCTCGCGGTCGCCCGTGCGGCGGTCCCAGAGCTCGACCTGGCCCTCGGCGGCGCCGCGGCCCACGATCACGATCTTGGGGACGCCCACGAGCTCCGCGTCGGCGAACTTCACGCCGGGCGACACCTTGGGCCGGTCGTCGTACAGCACGTCGAGGCCGGATGACTCGAGATCGGCCGACAGCTGCGCCGCGACGTCGAACACCGCGGCGTCGCGGCCGGCGGCGACGACCTGAACGTCGAACGGGGCCACCGACGCGGGCCAGATGAGGCCGCGATCGTCGTTGTTGAGCTCGGCGATGATCGCGAGGATGCGGGTGACGCCGATGCCGTACGACCCCATCGTGACGGTGACGAGCTTGCCGTTCTCGTCGAGCACCTTGAGCCCGAGCGCGTCGGCGTACTTGCGCCCGAGCTGGAACACATGGCCGATCTCCATGCCGCGGGCGAGCTCGACCGGGCCCGAGCCGTCGGGCGCGGGATCGCCGGCGCGCACGTTCGAGACCTCGACGAATCCGTCACCGGTGAAATCCCGGCCGGCGACGAGCGTGTGCACGTGCTTCTGGTCGATGTTGGCCCCGGTGATCCAGGCGGTGCCGTCGACGACGCGCGGGTCGAGCAGGTAGCGGATGCCGGTGGCCGACTCCTCGCCGAACACCGGTCCCGTCTCGGACCACGGGCCGATGTAGCCCTTCACCAGGAGCGTGTTCTTCGCGAAGTCCTCCTCGGTCGCCGCCTCGACGGCGGCCGGGGCGAAGGCCACCTCGACGCGCTTCTCGTCGACCTCACGGTCGCCCGGAACCCCGACGATCACCAGCTCGCGCGTCCCATCGAGATGGGTGAGCGCCAGCACGACGTTCTTGAGGGTGTGCGCCGCGGTCCATTCGGTGACGCCGTCGGTCGCGGGGCCCGCGATACCGGGCGCCGGGCCGTCGAGGTGCGCGTTGGCGTGGTCGACGAGCGTCTGGATCGTGGGGGTGTCGGGCGAGTCGAAGACGACCGGCGCGCCGAGCCCGTCGAACGGGATCGCCTCCGGCGCGATCGTCGTGAACGCCTCGACGTTCGCGGCATAGCCGCCCGTGGAGCGCACGAACGTGTCTTCCCCGACCGCCGTCGGGTGCAGGAACTCCTCGGAACGCGAACCGCCCATCGCCCCGGCATCCGCCTGAACGATCACGTACTCGAGACCCAGCCGCTGGAAGATCCGCTCGTAGGCGTCGCGCTGCGCCTGATAGCTCGCGTCGAGACCCGCGTCCGAGGCGTCGAAGGAGTACGCGTCCTTCATGGTGAACTCGCGCCCGCGCAGGAGACCGGCGCGAGGGCGGGCCTCATCACGGTACTTGTCCTGGATCTGGTAGATCGTCAGGGGCAGGTCTTTGTACGACGAGTAGAGGTCCTTGACGAGGAGCGTGAAGACCTCTTCGTGCGTGGGGGCGAGAAGGTAGTCGGCCTCCTTGCGGTCCTGCAGGCGGAACAGCGCGTCGCCGTACTCCTCCCAGCGACCGGTGGCCTCGTAGGGCTCGCGCGGGAGCAGCGCCGGGAAATGCACCTCGTAGGCGCCCGCGTTCGCCATCTCTTCGCGGATGACCTGTTCGACCTTCGCCTTCACCCGCAGGCCCAGCGGCAGCCACGCGAAGATGCCCGGCGCCTGGCGGCGGATGTAGCCGGCGCGCACGAGCAGCCGGTGGCTCGTGACTTCGGCATCGGCGGGGTCTTCACGGAGCGTGCGGAGGAAGAAGTGCGACAGACGGGTGACCACGAGCACCCAGTCTAGGTCCGACGGATGCCGCGCCCCGGCGTCACGGGTGCATCGAGGCGAACACGACCTCGGCGAGCGGGACGGCCTCGGACGTCTGCCGCACGATGTCGGGCGTGACCATCAGCATGTTCACGCCGTCGGTCGCCACGATGACCTCGCCCGATCCCTCGTACCGGTCGAGCCCCGGCACGATGACGGCGGCCCGCGTCCCGCTCACCGTCACCGGGCTCGCGCCGTCCGCGCCGGCCGCGGTCGGGAACGTGGACGCCCCGCCCGGGACGACGTCGATGCGCACCACCTCTCCGGTCGAGGTGTCGCCGCTTCCGGACGTGAAGTGGAGTTCGCACGAGTATGCCGCGCCGGCGAGCGAGACGATCGCCTCCGGGTGCACACCCGGATCGGAGGTGGTCGGCTCGAGCAGCGCGATCCGTTCGAAGCCGTACAACGCGGGATCGATCTGCGAGACCAGCGAGGCGCAGTCCGGCTGAGCCCACCACTGCGACGTCCGGGTGGCGGGCGTCGCGCGAGGGTGATCGCCCAGCCGCGCGGCGGCAGCCGTGTACAGCGCGTCGACGCCGGACGCGGAGACCTGGTCGGCGGGACCGGAGGCCCGGATCAGCAGCCACGTCCCGTCCACGACGCCGGACGCCGTGCACGTGACCCCGCCGCCGTTGCCGGAGTCGACGCAGCCCTCCGCAACCGCATCGCGGACGGCGGCCGGCACGACGGACTCGGGGTACGCGAACAGGTGCACGTTCGCCGTCAGGTAGGCCTCCTCCGAGACCCACACGCAGTCGATGCCGCCGAGCACGTCGTTCGCGCCGGTCCGCCAGCGGTAGTCGGAACGGACCATGCCGATGCCCCGGAGCGCGTCGACCTCCTGGTCGGTGAGAGTGGCGGCGCAGTCGCCGCCGAAGGCGGGAACCCCGTCCGTGTCGGTGGCGGGGCCGGAGTCCTCGGGCGTCGGCGACGGCGCCGGTTCCGTGGCGGTCGCGGTCGACACGGGGCCGGGCGCGGCGCCCGAGCCGAGCAGCGCCGCCGTCGTGAACGCGCCACCCGTGACGGCGCCGACCAGCACGAGCGCGACCGCGCCGGCGACCATGGTGGTGCGGTGGCGGCCGACGGGCTTCACCCGCTGAGTGCCGGCCAGCACCACATCGCGCATCTCGTCGTGCTCGCGGGGCGAGAGTCCCTCGTTCATGACCACACCCCCTCGATCGTCGCGAGCTCATCTCGAAGCTTCGCCTTTGCCCGCGCCAGCCGGGACTTGACCGTCCCCACGGGGATGCCCAGCGTCTCGGCCGCCGCGCGGTCCGGGTAACCCTCGAGCACGGTCAGCACGACCACGCTCTGCTCGCGCGCCGGCAGCCGGCGCAGCGCAGCCAGCACTCCGCTCTCATCCGCCGCCGACGGCGACGGCACGTCGTGGGGCGCCGGAGTACGTGCGAGCAGCGCGCGGTAGCGTCGGCTCGAGCGCTCCAGGTTGCGTGCGGAGTTCGCCACGGTGTTGAGCAGCCAGGGCAGCGGCGACCCGTCTACCAGCCGCACCGACTCCCGCCTGCGCCACAGCTCGAAGAACGCGATGGTCACGGCATCCTTCGCATCCTCGCGATGAGTCAGCAGCCGCCGCGCATGGCGGAACAGGCGCGCCTCGTGCCGGTCGAACAGCGTTCCCAGCGCGGACTCGTCGCCGTCGCACACCCGCCCCCACAGCGAGGCGTCCTGCTCATCGCTCATACCCTGTAGTGTCCGGCATCGCCGGATCGGTTCCCGCGCGGCGCACGGGTCTGTGGGGCTGCGGGATGGACGCGCTGCCCGTTCACGGTGAAAGCGCCGGGCCCGATCGTGCATCAGGGGCCCCGACCAGCGCTTCGGGCCCGGTTCTGCCCGCTCGTTTGGCAACCGCGCCGGCCCAGGCCCGCTCCCAGGCGCGCGCGGGGTGCGGCCTACACTGATCGGGTGTCCGCCCACCGACCCCGCCTCGTCCCGGTGCGCGCCCACGACGAACTGGTCGAGTCGCTCGCGAGCCTGCGTGCCGAGCTGGAGCTGCCCGAGGCGTTCCCCGCCGAAGTCGAGAACGAAGCGGTCCGGGCCGTGCGAACAGTGTCGGCCGAGCCGGCGAACGCCCGGCTGGACGACCTGCGTCAGATCGACTTCGTGACGATCGACCCGGCCGGCTCGACCGACCTCGATCAGGCGCTGCACCTGGAGCGCACCGCCACCGGTGCAGTCCTCCACTACGCGATCGCCGATCTTCCGGTCTTCGTGACGCCTGGTGGCGCGATCGACGGGGAGGCGCGTCGACGGGGTCAGACGCTGTACGCCGCGGACGGCCGCATCCCGCTGCATCCCGTCGTCATCAGCGAGGACGCCGCCTCACTCCTGCCCGGCCGCGACCGGCGCGCGTTCGTCTGGCGATTCGTGCTCGACGACGGCGCACGTCCGCTCGAGACGACGCTGCGGCGCGGCGTGATCCGCTCGCGGGCGCAGTGGAGCTACGCCGACGCACAGGCGTCGATCGACGCCGGTGCCGCTCCGTCCGCGCTGCAGGCGCTGCCGTGGTTCGGCCGCCGGCGGCTCGAACGCGAGGCCGAGCGCGGCGGCGCGAGCCTGAACGTACCGGAGGTCCGCATCGTCGCCGATCACGACGGGTACCGCCTCGAGCGCGACGCGCCGCTTCCCGTCGAGGACTGGAACGCCCAGGTCTCGCTGCTCACCGGCATGGCGGCCGCCGACCTCATGCTGCGCGGCGGCATCGGGATCCTCCGCACCATGCCGGCGGCTGACGCCGACGACGTCGCCGCGTTCCGGGCGCTGACGGCCGCGCTGGGCATGCCGTGGGCCGCCGGTGTCGAGTACGGCGACTACCTCCGCACCCTCGACCGCGGCTCACCCTCGGCGCTCGCGATCCTCGATGCCGCAACAGGGCTCTTCCGGGGCGCCGGCTACGCCGCCTTCGACGGGGCCCCGCCCGCCGATCCGCTGCAGGCGGCGATCGCCGCACCCTATGCGCACGCCACCGCGCCACTGCGGCGACTCGTCGATCGATGGTCGCTCGTCATCTGCGACGCGCTCGCGAACCGCCACGAGATCCCGGACTGGGCGCGCGAGAGCCTGGGATCGCTTCCGAAGATCATGGCGCGCAGCGAGGGCCTCGCGAATCGGCTGGATGCCGCCACGCTGGACCGCGTCGAAGCGGCACTCCTTTCGGGTCGCCAGGGCAGCACGTTCCAAGGAGTGGTCCTCACCCAGCGCAGCGACGGGACGCGGGTGCAGCTGGCGGAGCCGCCGGTCTCGGCGAAGGTGACCGGCCTGGATGCCCCGGCCGGCAGCACGGTCCGCCTGCGGCTGAAGACCGCCGACATCGCCAGTGGCACCGTCGTGCTCGAACCCGCGGCGTAAGTTCGCGCGGCTCACGCCGCAGGCGGCACTAGCGCCGGCCGAAGTGGAGCACCTCGCGCACGACGAGCCCCGCGACGAGCGCCCAGAACGCCGCGCTGACACCGGCGATCGCGACCCCCGACGCCGCCACCAGGAACGTGACGACGGCCGGCAGCCGCTCCCCCGGGTCGTCGATGGCCTGCTGCACGGCCGACCCGAACGCGCCGAACAGTGCGATGCCGGCGACCGCGGGGATGACCGCCTCCGGAGCCACGACCACGAGCGCGACCAGCGCCGACGAGAGACCGCCCAGCGCGATGCCGCTCACCCCGGTCGACAGCCCCGCGACCCAGCGCCGGCGCGGGTCGGGGTCGGCATCCGGCGCGGCGGCGAGCGCGGCGCTGATCGCGGCGAGGTTGATCGCGTGCCCGCCGGCTGTGGCGCCGAGCGCCGTGCCGACACCCGTGACGAGCATCGCGGGCCGCCACGGCACCTGGTAGCCGAAGCTGCGCATGATCGCGACGCCGGGCACATTCTGCGACGCCATCGTCACGAGGAACAGCGGCAATGCGAGCCCCATCACGGCGCCGAACGTGAGGGTCGGCGCGGTGAACTCCAGCCTCGGCACGAGCAGCGCCGGGTCGATCGTCGCGCCGGTGGTCGCGACATCCACTCCGATGACGACGGATGCCGCGACGAATGCCAGCGGAACGGCCCAGCGTGGTGCCAGCCGGACGAAGAGCAGCCACGTGAGAAGGACCGGCACGACGCCCCAGGGATTCGCCACGACCCCGGTGACCGGCGCGAGGCAGAGCGGCAGCAGGACGCCGGCGAGCATGGCCTGGGCGATCGACGGCGGGATGCGGGCGATGAGCCGTCCGAGCTGGGGCCAGAGGGCGGTCAGCAGAATGAGGCCGGCGGTGACGAGGAAGGCGCCGACTGCCGCCGGCCAGCCGCCCTCGACAGCGCCGGTGGCGGCGAGCACCGCGGCACCGGGCGTGGACCACGCGACGGTGATCGGCATGCGGTAGCGGGTCGCCAGCAGGATTCCGGAGGCGCCCATCGTGAGGCACAGCACCAGCAGGCCGCTCGCCGCCTGCGCGCGCGAGGCGCCGACGGCGTCGAGGCCCGTGAGGACCACCGCGAACGAGCTCGTGACGCCGACGAGGGCGGTCACGACGCCCGCGACCACGGGGCGTGAGAGCGGAGCCGTCGCCTCGGGTGCGTCGGAACCCGCAGGTCGGCTCACGATGCCTGCCGCCCCCGGAATACCGCCGTGCGGAGCTCGACCTCCCAGACGTCGCGCTGCGGCATCCCGAGGTCACGGGCCACCGCGATCTCGGCTTCCACGTCGTACGGCACGCGAACGAACCGGACCTCGAACGGGGCGGGACCCGCCGCATCGAGCAGGCCCTCGAGGATCACGTAGCTCGGCGTCGGCTCGTCGAGCGGGTTGCCCACGCTCCCGACGTTGAACAGTGTGCGTCCGTCGTGCGAGTGGATGTAGGCATCGTGCACGTCGCCGTAGCCGACGACCGTCGGCTCGGGGCCGTGGCCCGTCATCTCGGTGGCACGGAACATCGCGTCGAACTGCTCCTCGCTGTGCCGGAAACGCACGCGCACGTGCGGGCTCTCGGCCGACGCGTGGAAGAGGCGGATGCGCCGCCCGCTCATCAGGAGGTCATGGCTGAGCGGGAGGCGCGCCAGCCATTCCCGCTGGTCGGCGGACAGCTCGTCGCGCCACCAGCGCATCTCCGAGGGCCCGTCGTCGCCGATCGTGCCGATGAAGTCGTCCCAGTTGCCGCGGATGTTCACCTCGCACGCCGCCCGCACGCGGCCGGTCGTCGCGGATCCCCGCGGACCCTTGCCGACGTTGTCGCCGAGGTTGAAGATCCGGCCGATCCCGCGCGCCGCGATGTCGTCGAGCACGGCGTCCAGCGCCGTCAGGTTGCCGTGGACGTCGGAGATGAGCGCGATCCGATCGAGTGACACCCTCGGATCATTTCACGGCCGTCGTGACCGGCGGTTGTCGCGGTCAGGACGTGACGACCTGCGCGGTGCCGGCCGGCGCGTTCGGCCCCATCTCGTCGGCGATGCGGTTCGCCTCCTCGATCAACGTGGCGACGATGTCGGCCTCGGGCACCGTCTTGATGACCTGGCCCTTCACGAAGATCTGCCCCTTGCCGTTGCCGGACGCGACGCCGAGGTCGGCTTCGCGGGCCTCACCGGGCCCGTTCACCACGCACCCCATCACCGCGACGCGCAGCGGCACGGTCATGTCTTTGAGGCCCTCGGTGACGTTGTCGGCGAGCGAGTAGACGTCGACCTGCGCCCGGCCGCACGAGGGGCACGAGACGATCTCGAGCTTGCGCTCGCGGAGATTCAGCGACTGCAGGATCTGATGCCCGACCTTGACCTCCTCCGCCGGCGGGGCCGAGAGCGACACGCGGATCGTGTCGCCGATGCCCTCGGCGAGCAGGATGCCGAAGGCGGTCGCCGACTTGATCGTGCCCTGGAACGCCGGGCCGGCCTCGGTCACGCCGAGGTGAAGAGGCCAGTCGCCCCGCTCGGCGAGCAGCCGGTACGCCTTGACCATCACGATCGGGTCGTTGTGCTTGACCGAGATCTTGAAGTCGTGGAAGTCGTGCTCCTCGAAGAGGGAGGCCTCCCATACGGCGCTCTCGACGAGCGCTTCGGGAGTCGCCTTGCCGTACTTCTCCAGCAGGCGCCTGTCGAGCGATCCGGCGTTCACACCGATGCGCAGCGAGACCCCCGCGGCCTTCGCGGCCGCGGCGATGGCACCCACCTGGTCGTCGAACTTGCGGATGTTGCCCGGATTCACGCGCACCGCGCCGCAGCCGGCGTCGATCGCCTGGAAGACGTACTTCGGCTGGAAATGGATGTCGGCGATCACCGGGATCTGGCTCTTCGCGGCGATGATGTGGAGCACGTCCGCGTCGTCCTGGGAGGGCACGGCGACGCGCACGATCTCGCAGCCGGAGGCCGTCAGCTCGGCGATCTGCTGCAGCGTGGCGTTGATGTTCGTGGTCGGGGTCGTGGTCATCGACTGGACGCTGATGGGGGCGTCGCCGCCTACCAGCACCTTGCCCACCCTGATCTGGCGGGTCTTGCGACGGGGGGCGAGCGTTTCGGGGACCTTGGGCATCCCGAGATTCACAGCTGGCACGCTGACAGCCTACGCGGCCGACCTGACGGTGGCTCGGATCAGCCGGGCGACCCTATACCCCGGGCGCCGCCGAGTCCCCCGTCACCGCCCGGAGGGAGTCGACGGGCTGCGGGGCGGACTCCGTCAATGCGCGGACCAGTGTCTGCGCGTCGTACGGGCCGGTGTGCCGTCTGCCGTTCACGAAGAACGTCGGCACGGAGGTGATGTCCATCGCCTCCGCGTCGAGCATGTCGTCGCGCACCCGCCCGGTGACCTTGGGCGAGCTCAGGTCGGCCTCGAACCGGTCGACATCGAGCCCGAGGTCGCGGGCGCGGCGGATGATGTCGGACGGCAGCTGGTGGTCCTGATCGGCGAAGAGGCTTCGCGAGAACTCGGGGAGCATCCCCTGCAGCGCGGCGGCCTCGGCGGCCTCCGCCGCGGCGAGCGCGTTCGGGTGCTGTCGCTCCAGAGGCGCGTGGCGCCACACGTAGCGCAACTGGTCGCCGAGCTGCTCTCGCACCTCCTGGATCGAGCCGGAGGCCTTCGAGCAGAACGGGCACTGGAAGTCGCCGTACTCGACGATGGTCAGCGGCGCGTCGACGTCGCCGTAGATGTGGTCTCGCTGGGGATCGACCGGGCGGACGAGGGTGCGGCCGCCGTCGTCGTCGGGCCGCCGGGCGTCGGAGATGCGGAACACGATCGTGGCCAGCACGAAGGCGAGCACCGATGCCGCCAGCACCCCGACGCGCGCCTCGTTCTGCACGTCGGGGTCGGCGATCGCCAGGTCGATGATGAACAGCGAGATGGTGAAGCCGATGCCGCACAGCATCGCGCCCCCGGCGATCCTGTCGAGGGTGAGCCCGAGCCCGAACTCGCCCAGCTTGAGGAGCCTGAGGATCGCGGCGGAGCCGAACACGCCGATGAACTTGCCGGCAACGAGGCCGACCACGATCGCCCAGGTCACGGGTGAGGCCGCCGCCGCCGCGAGGATCGGCCCGGAGAGCTCGACGCCGGCGTTGGCGAGGGCGAACAGCGGCAGGATCACATACGCGACGTAGGGCGCGTACGCCGACTGCAGCCGCTCGTTGATCGAGATCGACTCGCGCAGGCTGTTGGCCGCCTGACGCGCGTAGTCGCTGTTGGGCGATTGGCGGAACACCCGCGCGAGTTCGAGCGCCTGCTCGACGTCGCGGCGGTTCGGCCGGTAGACCGGGATGAGGAGGGCGATCGCGACGCCGGCGAGCGTCGGATGAACCCCGGCCGCCAGAAATGCGAGCCACACGATGATCGACAGCGTCGCATAGATCGGACCACGTCCCCGCGGTACGTAACGTGTGAAGAAGATGCCCGCGAGCCCGACGGCGGCGACGAGCAGCGGCAGCGGCGTGAAGCTCTCCGTGTAGAAAAGCGCGATGATGCTGAGCGCCCCGATGTCGTCGACCACCGCAAGGGCGAGGAGGAACACCCGCAGCCGGCCCGACGCCCGGGGACCGATCAGGGCCAGGGCGCCCACGAGGAACGCGGTGTCGGTCGAGATCACGACACCCCACGCGTGAGCCTCACCCGTCCCCGCCGCGATCGCGAGGAAGAGCGCAGCCGGCACGACGAGACCGGCGACCGCGGCGACCACCGGGATGAGGGCGCGGGACCAGCTCGTCAGCTCGCCGATGGCGAACTCGCGGCGCACCTCGAGGCCCACCGTGAAGAAGAAGATCGCCATGAGGGCGTCGTTGACCAGCGCATGCAGCGTGAACTCGAGGTGGATGTCGCCGAAGCCGATGGACAGCTCGGTCTCCCAGAAGTCGTGGTAAGAACTCGCCGAGACGTTCGCCCACACGATCGCGAGCACCGTCGCGAGAACCAGCAGGAGCGCGCCCGTGCGCTGCTCGCCCATGTTCAGGATGCGGTCGGCGATGGAGGCGGGCCTGCCCCGACGCGGCCGCGACGCGCCGGCTTCGGTGGTGCTCTGGGTAGGAGTGATCTGGCTCATGGCGGGGCTCCGCAGCGCGGGGATACGAGAAACGGGTCGGCCTCAGTATGGTGCGAAACCGGCGCCTCGTGGGCCGCTGAGACCAGATCGCCGACCAGGCGTGTGGTAGGTTCGGCGCATGTCCGCGCGCCTTTCCTGGTGGCTCACCGCATAGGCGGTGGGTTTCGCGTGACTCAGACCGCCCTCGGGGCGGTCTTCTTTTTCGTAAGGGAAGCCTCCCCACGACGAAAGAACGACAGCCATGACCGGGCCCGCCCACCCCTCGCTCCGGGAGATCGCCGAACTCGGCCTCCCCTTCGCCCTCATCGCCCGCGACGGAGAAACCGTCGAGCTGCTGACCGGGGATGTGGCCGACGTCGAGCGACTGGCCGACATCCCCCTCACCGACGGCACCGGCACGCCGCGCGAGGTGCTCGCACTGGTGCCGTTCCGCCAGGTGCGCGAGCGCGGGTTCGAGTGCCACGACGACGGCGCTCCGCTGCGCTGCCTCGTCGTCCGCGACCGTGTCTCGATCCCCCGTGACGAGGCTCTCGCGCAGCTGCCCACGGAGCCCGTCGGGCTGGACGACGCCGGCTTCGACATCGCCGACGAGGAGTATGCCGAGATCGTGCGCCGCGTCATCTCGGACGAGATCGGAGGCGGCGAAGGTGCGAACTTCGTCATCCGCCGCGACTTCACGGCGAAGGTGTCGACGGATGCCGCCACCGCCGCACTGACCTGGTTCCGGGCTCTCCTCGAGCACGAGCGCGGCGCGTACTGGACGTTCGCGGTCGTGACCCCCGGCCACGTCGCCGTCGGCGCCAGCCCCGAGGCGCACGTCAGCGCGCGCGACGGCGTGGTGACCATGAACCCGATCTCGGGCACGTTCCGCCACCCGGCCGGCGGCGCCACGCGTGAGACGCTCACCGAGTTCCTCCGCTCGACGAAAGAGACCGAAGAGCTTTTCATGGTCGTCGACGAGGAGCTCAAGATGATGAGCGCCGTGTGCTCCGACGGCGGCCGCATCACCGGGCCGCACCTCAAAGAGATGTCGCGGCTGACCCACACGGAGTACGTGCTGCGGGGCCGCAGCAGGCTCGACCCGCGCGACATCCTGCGCGAGACGATGTTCGCGCCCACGGTGACCGGCTCCCCCATGCAGAACGCCTGCACGGTCATCACTCGCCATGAGCGGACCCCGCGCGGCTACTACTCGGGCGTCGCCGCGCTGTTCACCCCGCGCCTGACGCTCGCCGCCGGTGAGGCCACGCACGACCTCGACGCGCCGATCCTCATCCGCACCGCCTACCTGGAGGACGGACGCCTGCGGGTCCCGGTCGGCGCCACGCTCGTGCGGCACTCCGACCCGTACGGCGAGGTCGGCGAGACCCACGGCAAGGCGGCCGGCGTGCTCGGCGCCATCGGCGCGGTCCCGCGCGACGCGGCCGCCGAAGCGGCCTCCTTGACCGCCGCCGACGAGGTCATCGACGAGGACGCCCCCGACCCGGCCCCGCGTCGCCTGGCCGACGATCCGGCCATCGCCGAGCTGCTCGCCTCCCGCAACCAGCGGCTCGCCGAGTTCTGGCTGAACCCGCAGGGCGCGGACGGACCCGGCCCGTTCGCCGGCAGGAGCGCGCTCGTCGTCGACGCCGAGGACCGCTTCACGACGATGCTCGCGCACCAGCTGCGTCACCTCGGCCTCGAGGTCGAGATCGCCCCGTGGAGCCAGGTCACCGACGAGCAGATCGATGCCGCGGAGCTGCTCGTTTCCGGCCCCGGCCCGGGCGACCCGCGGGACGCGTCGAGTCGTCGCATCCGTCGCATGAGGGAGGTCGTCACGCGGCGCCGCGACGCCGGTAAGCCGATCCTCGCCGTGTGCCTGAGCCATCAGATCCTCGCCGACACGTTCGGCATCGGCCTGGCTCCCCTCGATGCACCGCACCAGGGCCTGCAGAAGTCGGTCGACGTGTTCGGGATGCCCGCTTCGATCGGGTTCTACAACACGTTCACCGCGCGGGTTCCCGCCGGCACGACGCGGGCGGGCGAGGCGGAGGTCGCCGCCGATGCCGTGGGCGATGTCTATGCGCTGCGGGGGCCGGGGTTCGCCTCGGTCCAGGGGCACCTCGAGTCGATCCTGTCGCGTGACGGCATGACGACGCTCCAGCGCCTCGTGGAGCAGGCACTCGCCCCCGTCACCGCCTGACCCGGTCCCTGGTGGGGTCACCGGCCGGCGCGGGCGGCGAGCAGTCTCCGCTCGGCGTCGTTGGCGGTGAGCTCGAGGGCGCGGAGGTCGGCGGCGAGCGCCTCGTCTTCGCGGCCGAGGTCGCGCAGCAGCGAGGCGCGCACGGCATGCCACAGGTGCGACCGCGCGAGGGCTTCCTCCAGCGCATCCACCTCGGCGAGCGCGGCCGCCGGGCCCTCCACGCGCGCGAGGGCGACGGCGCGGTTCAGCCGCACCACGGGCGACCGGTCGTATGCCAGGAGCATGTCGTAGAGCGTGAGCACCTGCAGCCAGTCGGTGGAGGCCGCGTCCGCGGCATCCGCGTGACATGCCGCGATCGCAGCGTGGAGCTGCCAGCGTCCGGGACGCCGCAGTCGTGCCGCGCGTTCCAGTGTCTCTCGTGCGTCTGCGAGCAGCGCCGGATCCCATCGAGAGCGGTCCTGGTCGGCGAGCAGCACGAGTTCGCCGTCGACCGACCGCGCGGGCTCGCGCGCCCGATGGAAGCGCAGCAGCGCCAGCAGTCCCTGCGCCTCGGCGGCGCGCGGCAGCGCGTCGGCGATCACGCGCGCGAGCCACAGCGCATCATCGGCGAGATCGCGGTCGGCGGCGGCATCGGATCCGGCCACGAAGTGCGCCTCGCTGTACATCACCGACACGATCGTGAGCACGAGGTCGAGCCGCGCGGCGGCGTCGGGCCCCTCGGGAATGCGCAGCGGAATGCCGCTGTCGGCGATCTTGCGCTTGGCCCGCGAGATCCGCTGTCCCGTCGCAGGCTCCGTCGAGAAGGTGGCGCGGGCGATCTGGGCGGTCGTGAGTCCGCACACGGCCCGCAGGGTCAGGGCGAGCTGCGAGTCCGGCGCGAGCGCCGGGTGGCAGCATCCGAAGAGCAGCGCGAGCCGCTCGTCCGCCGGCGCCCCCTCGGTCACCGGCGCGCCCTCGGTCACCGGCGCCGGCTCGATCAGCGCCGCACGGTCTGCGAGAACCCGGTCGCGCAGCACGCGCTCGCGGCGCACCCGGTCGAGCGCGTTGTGCCGTGCCGCCTGCATCAGCCACGCTCCCGGCTTCGGCGGCAGCCCGCGGCGGCGCCAATGCCGCAGCGCCTCTTCCACGGCCTCGGCGACCGCTTCCTCCGCGACGTCGAAGCTCCCGAACGAGACCGTGAGCGCCGCCGTGATGCGCGCGGACTCCTCACGCACGACGGTCACGAGGAGCCGGTCGGATGCCGCGGCGCCGGCGTCAGCGGGGTGCGGGTCATCCGCTCCCGGCCGGCCCGCGGCATCCGATTCGGTCATCACTCGAACTGGCTGTAGTCGACCACCATGGGCCGGATCTCGACGGCCACGCCGGGGAACTCCAGGGAGGGCCAGGTCTTCACGAGTTCGATTGCCGCGTCGAGGTCGGGAACGTCGATGACACTGAAACCGCCCACGACCTCCTTCGCCTCCGAGAACGGCCCGTCCGCGACGACCGGACCGTCATCCCCCGAGCGCACCGTCGTCGCCGTGCTGACCGGGTGGAGTTCCGCTCCCGAGTCGTCGATCTTGTCGGCGTTCGTGCCGAACCACTCGTAGATGCGCCCGTAGACCTCCTGCCGGCGCTCCTCGGGCACCGCGGCGTCGAGCTCGGGGGTCGAGGTGAACATGATCACGTACTTCACGGTCGTGTCCTTTCGTCAGTGGAACCGTTGCATCCCTACAGCGAACGGACAAGACCGATTTCGACACGACCCGCGAAGATTCTTCGGGCCGGTGCGGGGGCGTCAGAAGAGCGTGACCGGGTTGAAGAGGTCCGCCAGGATGAGGACTCCGCCCATCACTAGCAGCGCGATGAACACCGCGAACGTCAGCGGCACGAGCCTGGTCGCGTCGACCGGCTTCGGCGGCGGCCGGCGGAAGAGCTTGGCCCACGCACGCTTGATCCCCTCCCAGAGCGCGACGGCGATGTGGCCGCCGTCCAGCGGGAGCAGCGGGATGAGGTTGAACACGAACAGGGCGATGTTCAGCGAGGCGAGCAGCGACAGGAACCCCGCGACGCGGTTGAGCACGGGTGAGTCGGCCGCGGCGACCTCGCCGGAGAGGCGGCTCGCGCCCACGATGCTGAGGGGTCCGTTCGGGTCGCGCTCCTGCCCGGTGACGAGGTCGACTCCGGTCTGCCACACCTTGACGGGCAGCTGCCAGATGATCCCCGCGACCGCGCCGACGTTCTGCACGGCCATCTGCGGGCCGGCCCAGATCGGCTGGCGCACGTACTCGACCGTGGGCGCGATGCCCACGAAGCCGACCTCCCGGGTGGTGGTGGTGCCGTCGGCGCCCGTCACCTCGGTCTGGATCGTCGCGGGCGTGATCTGCAGCGTCTGCTCGGCGCCGCCGCGCTCGACGACGAAGGTGAGCTGCTCCCCGGGCGCCGAGCGGATGATGGCGGATGCCTCGGCGAAGTCCGCGACCGGCTCACCGTCGATCGACACGATCACATCGCCCGGCTCGATGCCGGCGGCCTCGGCGGGGGCCTCGGGGGACGCGTCGGTGCATTCGGAGGAGCCGGTCGTCGGGACGCACTCCGACAGACGTGCGACCTCGGTCGTCGCGGTCTGGATGCCGATGCCCGTGAGCAGGATCGAGAACAGCACGACGGCGAAGAAGAAGTTCATCATCGGCCCGCCGAGCATCACGACGATGCGCTTCCAGATCGCGAGGCGGTAGAACACGTGCGTGTCGTCGTCGCCCCGCAGCGTCTCGTCGTTCGCGTCGCGCGCGTCCTGCACCATCGTTGCGAAGAACCCCCCGGCTGCGCGCCCCCCGCGGCTCGCGGACCGCGGCGAGGGCGGGTACATGCCGGCCATCGAGATGTAGCCGCCGAGGGGGATCGCCTTGAACCCGTACTCGGTGTCTCGGATGCGCCGCGACCAGAGCGTCGGGCCGAACCCGATCATGTACTGGCCGACGCGGACGCCGAACTTCTTCGCCGGCCAGAGGTGGCCGAGCTCGTGCAGCGCGATCGAGACGGCGAGGCCCACGACCATGAGGGCGACACCGATGACGAACGCGAGGATCTCCACACGCTCACGGTACCCGCGCGAGGCTTTGAGTTGGGTGTGACGACGGGCGGGGCCCCGGAGAGGGAAGGCGTGCATGCGAAGATGGATGCGCCATGCCCGACGCGCCTTCCAACCTGCCCCCGGTACTCCGCCCCGACGCGCCGCCGACCCACCTGCTCGCCGACCTCGCGGCGCGATTCGCCGTCGAGGTCCGCGGTGATCTCGAAGGGGTCGCCCTCACGGGCGTCACCCTCGCGACCGCCGACCTCCGTCCCGGCGACGTCTTCGTCGCGGTGCAGGGCGTCAACCGCCACGGCGCCGAGTTCGCGGGCGCCGCTGCCGAGAAGGGCGCGGTCGCCGTCGTGACGGATGCCGCCGGCGCCGACGCCGCGGCCGCGAGCGGGCTCCCTGTGATCCTGGTCGAGAACCCGCGGGCACTCCTCGGCGAGCTGTCGGCGTGGGTCTATTCGACCGGTCGCGACGACGATCTCCCGACGCTCTTCGGCACCACGGGCACCAACGGGAAGACGAGCGTGTCGCACCTGCTGGAGGGCATCCTCGGCCAGCTCGGTGTGACGACCGGTCTCTCGTCGACCGCCGAGCGGCACATCGCCGGCCAGGTGATCGTCTCGCGCCTCACGACCCCCGAGGCGTACGAGATGCACGCGCTCCTCGCCCTCATGCGGGAACGCGGCGTCGAGGCCGTCGCCGTCGAGGTGAGCGCGCAGGCGCTCAGCCGCCGTCGTGTCGACGGCATCGTCTTCGACGTCGCCGGGTTCACCAACCTCACGCACGACCACCTCGACGACTACGCCGACATGCGCGAGTACTTCGAGGCCAAGCTGCCGCTGTTCCGCCTCGACCGGGCGCGTCGCGCCGTCGTGTGCGTGGACTCCGAGCCCGGCGCGGAGGTCGTCGCACGCAGCGAGGTGCCGACGGTCACCGTGGGCACCCCGGCCCTCGCCTCGGACCCGGCTGCCGCGGCCGCCGCCGACTGGGTGGTCGAGATCCTCGACGAGCGCCAGGTGGGCACCGAGTTCCGGCTGACCGGCCGCGACGGGCGCTCCCTGACGACGCTCGTCCCGGTGATCGGGCGTCACATGGCGGCCAACGCGGGCCTCGCGATCGTCATGATCCTCGAGGGCGGCTACGCATGGGAGCGGCTGGTCGAGGCACTGGACCGCAGCCGCATCGAGGCGTACCTGCCTGGCCGCACCGAGCTCGTTTCCGGTGAGAGCGGCCCCGCCGTCTACGTCGACTTCGGCCACTCCCCCGACGCCTTCGAGAAGACGCTGGCAGCGGTCCGCCGCGTGACGCCCGGCAAGGTGGTCATGCTCTTCGGCGCCGACGGCGACCGCGACGCCACCAAGCGGCACGACATGGGCCGCACGGGTGTCGAGGGCAGCGACATCCTGATCATCACCGACCACCATCCCCGCCACGAGGACCCCGACTCGATCCGCGCGACCCTCGTGGAGGGCGCACGGCGCGCACAGCCGGACGCCGAGATCCACGACTATTCGCCGCCCGAGCGGGCGATCATCGAGGCGGTGGCGCTCGTGGGAGACGGCGACGCCATTCTCTGGGCCGGTCCCGGCCACCAGGACTACCGCGACATCCGCGGCGTCCGCACCCCCTACTCGGCGCGGGAACTCGCCCGGCGAGCTCTGCGCGACGCGGGCTGGCCCGTGCCCGAGCCGCACTGGCCGGTGCCCTACCCGGAGCATGAGACCCCGGCATCCGACCCTCTCCGGCCGGTGTACCCGGAGTCCTGAGCCGCTGCCCGGGGCTGAAGCGACCGCGCCGGCCGCCTCCGCTCCCTCAAATGAGGACCGTTGCCGAACTGCGGAAGCCTGCGGCGGGTCCGATCCTCACCCCGGCAACGCCTCTCAGCTGAGGACGAACACGGGAAGCCTGCGGCGGGTCCGATCCTCAAACGAGGACCGTTGCCGAGCTGCGGAAGCCGCGGCGGATCCGCTCCTCATCTCGGCAATGCTCCTCAATTGAGGACGAGCAGCGACGCGAGTGGCCCGCTCCCCACGGCTCCGCGGGATCAGGATGCTGCGGCGATGGCCTTGTCTGCGGTGCGGCGTGCCCATGCCTCGGCGTCGGCGAGGGCTGCGCGCGAGAGCGCGTCGGGCGCCTCGTGCGCGTCGACGACGCGGTCGACGACGTCAATGATGCCGAGGAAGCTCAGCCGCCCCTCGTGGAAGGCGTCGACCGCCTGTTCGTTGGCGGCGTTGAACACCGCCGGATAGGTACCCCCGGCACGGCCGACGTGCTTGGCGAGGCGCACGGCGGGGAATGCGGCCTCGTCAAGCGGCTCGAACGTCCACGATGTGGCCGTCGTCCAGTCGAGCGGCCGGCCGACGCCCGCGACGCGGTTCGGCCAGTCGAGCCCCAGCGAGATCGGCAGGCGCATGTCGGGCGGAGAGGCCTGGGCGATCGTCGACCCGTCGACGAACTCGACCATCGAGTGGACGATCGACTGCGGGTGCACGACGACGTCGATCTCGGAGTAGGGCACCCCGAAGAGGAGGTGCGCCTCGATGACCTCGAGCCCCTTGTTGACGAGGGTTGCCGAGTTCGTGGTCACCACCCTCCCCATGTCCCACGTGGGGTGGGCGAGGGCCTCGGCCGGGGTGACGCTCTCGAGCGACGCGCGGCTGCGCCCGCGGAATGGCCCCCCCGATGCCGTCAGCACCAGACGCCGCACCTCCGACGGCTCGCCGGCCCGGAGCGCCTGAGCGATCGCGGAGTGCTCGGAGTCGACGGGCACGATCTGCCCGGGGCGGGCGATGGCGGTGACGAGGTCTCCGCCGACGATGAGCGACTCTTTGTTCGCGAGTGCAAGCGTGCGTCCGGTCTCGAGCGCAGCGAGCGTCGGGCCGAGCCCGACCGACCCGGTGATGCCGTTGAGCACGACGTCGGCCTCGACGTCGCGAACGAGCTGTTCCGCCTCCCCGGCCCCCAGCGCGGTGCTCTCCACACCGAACTCGGCGGCTTGGGCCTCGAGCCTGTCGCAGTCGGACCCCGCCGCCAGTCCCACCACCTCGAACCGCCGCGGGTTCGCCCGCACGACATCGAGCGCCTGCGTGCCGATGGATCCGGTCGAGCCGAGGATGAGGACGCGCCGCATCCGGCCAGCCTATCGCCGGCCGGGTGCGCTCCCGCGGGTCACTCCGCCGTGGCCGCGCGCTGTACGCCGAGGATGTCGACCACGAAGATCAGGGGCGAGTTCGCCGGGATCGAGCCCTGGCCGGCTTCGCCGTACCCCTCGGCCGCCGGGATCACGGCGATCACCTGCGAGCCGACGGTCTGGCCCTCCAGCGCCTTCTGGAAGCCCTGCACCACGCCGGTGGTCTGGAACTGGGCGGGAGCACCGCGCTGCCAGCTGGAGTCGAACACGGTCCCGTCCGGAAGGACGCCGGTGTACTGGACGATCACGGTGTCACCCGATTCCACGGTCGCACCGTCGCCCTTCTTGAGCGTCGCGATCTGGGTGGTGTCGGGTGCCTGGAAGTCGTCCGCGACCGTGATCGTCGGCTCTCCGTCGTCGGCGAGTTCCACGGTCGGCATGCCCGCGACGGGCTCCTGGTCATCGCCGGTGGCCGCGGTCGGGAGCTCGTCGACGGACTGAGCGACCACGACGACGTTGGAGGCGCCGTCGCCGAGCATCGAGCCGGGGATCGTGAAGGCGGTGGTGGATCCGAGCGGGGTGCACAGAACGGCACTGCCGATGATGCTGTTGCCGTCGACGATCAGGGGCACCAGGCCGGTGTCGTCGGCGGAGGTGTCGGCCGAGTCGAGCTGAACCTCACCGGTAGACGGATCGATGATCTGATACTGCCCGGATACCAGCTGCCCGATGGCGAGGTCGTCGCCGTCGCCCTCCGTCGCGATCGTGCGCTGCAGGTCGGTGAACGCCAGGTCCGTGGGCACCTCGGCCGTGAGCTGCGGAGCCGCGCCCGATACCGTCACCGCATCGGAGTCGGCGCCCGACTTCGGGTCGAGGCCGCAGGCGGAGGAAGCCGTGGACGTCGGCGAGGGGGTGGCGTCCGGCGCCGCGGATCCCGAGCACCCGGCGAGCAGCAAGGTGGTCAGGGCCACGACGGACAGGGCGGCGAGCGGGCGAATGCGCACGGAAGGACCTCGAGTCAGGGAAGGGGAGCCTCCATCCTGTCGCATCTTTGCTCCGTTCACCCTGGGAAACGGCTATGCCGATTCCGGAATGCGACCGGGAGTACCCTCTACGGGTGACCTCCGACCTCGTTCCCGGTGCCGACCACACCGCAGACGGAGCCGTCGAGGACGTCGTGCCGCTTTCCCCGCCGGCACGCAAGATGGGCCTCACCTACGCGCTCGGCCGCGGCATCCTGACCCCCCTCGCACGAATCGTGTACCGCCCCCGCATCGAGGGAAAGGCCCACGTCCCGAAGTCAGGCCCGATCATCTTCGCGAGCAATCACCTGTCGTTCATCGACTCGATCGCGATCCCCGTCGCCGCTCCCCGGCCGGTGCACTTCCTCGCCAAGGCGAGCTACTTCGAGAAGCCGGCCTCCCGCTGGTTCTTCACCTCGATCGGCGCCATCGCGGTTCAGCGCGGCGCGGGGCAGGCTGCGCTGGACGCACTGGACCAGCAGCGCGCGCTGCTCGACGAGGGCAAGGCGGTCGCGCTCTACCCCGAAGGCACGCGCTCCCTCGACGGCCGCCTCTACAAGGGCCGCACCGGTGTCGCCTTCCTGGCCCTCCAGTCCGGCGCCCGGGTCGTGCCCGTGGGGCTCATCGGCACCGACAAGGTGATGCCGGTCGGCGCGAAGACCCCGTCTCTTCAGCACCGCATCACCGTCAGGTTCGGCGAGCCGCTCGACCTTTCGCACCACGGTCCCGCGTCGTCGGGGAAGGCACGCCGCCTCGCGACCGACGAGATCATGGCGGCGATCCACGCATTGTCGGGCCAGGAGCTCGCGAACGCCTACAACGAGGCGCCCGCCCAGGGGCCGATCGACCGCATCAAGCAGGCGCTTCCCCACGAGCGCCGCTGACCGGTCAAGCGCCGGCGACCACCACGGTCGGCTCGTGGCGCACCGGGAAGCTCACGGAGTTCGCGATGAAGCACCACTCGTGGGCCTGCGCGTGCGCGGCGGTGGCGGCATCCGTCATCGACGCGTCCGCGACGGTCACCCGCGGCCGCAGCACGACCTCACGGAAGGCGCCGCCTCCGCGGCCGTCCTCGACCATGAGACCGGATGCCTCGTCCTCATAGCCGACGACGACGACGCCCGCCTGCACGCACGCGTGGAGGTACGACAGCAGATGGCATTCGCTCAGCGCGGCGAGGAGCATGTCCTCGGGATTCCAGCGCGACGGGTCGCCCCTGAACGGCTTGTCCGACGACGCCAGCAACGCCGGCTTGCCGTCGATCTCGAGCGTCACCGCCCGGTCGTAGTCGCGGTAGCCGGAGGTGCCCGTGCCTCGATCTCCCGTCCAGGTCGTCCGGACGGAGTATCGATGCTCGCCCCACATGAGCACAGTCTGTCATGCGGGCCGGTCCCGGCCACGGCGGTAGGCTGGCGGGGTGCCGCAGACCTTCGCCGCAGCCGACGCCATCGAACTCGCCGTCGTCGAACGCAGCGGCTTCGTGGAGTCGCGGCACTCCGGCCTCGCCCTCGTGCTGGCCGCCGACGGCACGGTCGCCGAGAAGCTCGGAGACCCTTCCGCACTCGTGCTCCCCCGCTCGAGCCTGAAGCCTCTCCAGGCGCTGGCCTGCCTCTCGGCCGGTGTCACGCTCGAGGGGGAGCGACTGGGCCTGGCGACCGCGAGCCACTCGGGCACCGACCGGCACGTCGCCGTGGTCCGCGACATCCTCTCCCTCGCGCAGCTCGGTGAGGACCACCTCGCCTGCCCTCCCGCCTGGCCGGGCGACACAGCGACCCGCGATGAGCTCGTGCGCGAACTCGGCCAGCCGGCGCGCATCCGCATGAACTGCTCGGGCAAGCACGCGACGATGCTTCTCACCAGCGCCGTCAACGGATGGGACCCCGAGGGTTACCTCTCGCCGCAGCATCCGGTCCAGGTCCTCATCCGCGAGACGATCGAGCGCCTCATCGGCGAGAAGGTGGCGGCCACGGCGGTCGACGGGTGCGGCGCACCGGTGTACGCGATGACGCTGTTCGGGCTCGCCCGGGCGATCCACCGCATCGGCACCTCATCCACCACATCGCCGTTCGCCCTGCATCGAAGCGCCGGTGCACTGGTCGAGGCGGTGCGCGACGCCCCGTGGACCATCGACGGCCCGGGCCGGCCCGACACGGTGGTGATCGAGCGCCTCGGCGTCTTCGCCAAAGGCGGCGCCGAGGGAGTCATGGTCATGGTCGCGCCGAACGGCACCACCGTCGCCCTGAAGATGCTGGACGGCAGCGGCCGCGCTGCCACGGCCGTCGCGCTGCGGCTGCTCGAACGCCACGGGGCGCTCGCGTCCGCCGACGTGGCGGACGCGATGTCGAGGCTTCCGCTCACCGTGAGCGGCGGCGGACAGGATGTCGGGGCCATCCGCCCCGCCTTCTAGAGGCGCTCCCACCAGGAGCCCGAGCGCTCCAACGGCGGAGCGGAAAGGATCACACGATGAGGATCAGCGTCCCCACCGAGGTGAAGAACAACGAGTACCGGGTCGCCCTCACCCCCGCGGGCGTGCACGACCTGGTCGCGTCAGGCCATGAGGTGTTCGTGCAGCGCGGCGCGGGCGAGGGCTCGTCGATGCCGGATGCCGAGTACGAAGCCGCCGGCGCCGTGCTCCTGGACGACCCCGCCGAGGTCTGGGGGCGGGCCGAGCTGCTGCTGAAGGTCAAGGAGCCGATCGCGAGTGAGTACGGCTACTTCCGCGACGACCTCGTTCTCTTCACCTACCTGCATCTCGCCGCGGACCGTCCGCTGACCGAGCGCCTCGTCGCCGACGGTGTCACGGCGATCGCCTACGAGACCGTGCAGCTGCCCGGCGGAGGCCTGCCGTTGCTCGCCCCGATGAGCGAGGTCGCCGGCCGGCTCGCGCCCATGGTGGGCGCGAACACGCTGATGCGCTCGGCGGGTGGCCTGGGCCTCCTCATGTCGGGTGTGCCGGGGACGCGTCCCGCGACCGTGACCGTCATCGGTGGCGGGGTGGCCGGTGCCAACGCCGCTGTGATCGGTGTCGGGATGGGCGCCGACGTCACCGTCTTCGACACGAACGTGCAGCGCCTGCGCTACCTCGACGACCACTTCCAGGGACAGGTCAAGACGGCGGCCTCCAACCCGCTCGACCTCGATCGAGCGGTCGTCGCCTCCGACCTGGTCATCGGGTCGGTGCTGATCCCCGGCGCCAAGGCGCCGAAGCTCGTCACCAACGAGATGGTGGCGCGCATGCGGCCGGGCTCGGTACTCGTCGACATCGCCGTCGACCAGGGCGGATGCTTCGAAGACACCCGTCCGACCACTCACGCCGATCCCACCTTCCCGGTGCACGGCAGCACGTTCTACTGCGTCGCCAACATGCCGGGGGCCGTGCCGAACACCTCGACCTCGGCGCTCACGAACGCCACGCTCCCCTACATCCGTCAGATCGCGCGACGCGGCTGGGCCGAGGCCCTCCGGTCGGATGCCGCTCTCGCGGCAGGCCTGAACACCGTCGGCGGGCGCATCGTGAACGCGGGCGTCGCGACGGCGCACGAGCTCGAGCTCGGGCCGCTGGAGGCGGCGCTCGCCTGACGCGGCGAAGGCCGCCCACGCCCCGGACCCGCGGAGTCCGGGGCTTCGCGGCCGTCGAGCCAGGCGCCGGCCGCCTCAGACCAGTCCGCCGTCGATGGACCGGGAGAAGTCGGCCGCGTCATCGGGGACGAGGACCTCCGTGTCACGGTTGAGGCTCTCGCCCCGGAAGAACGCCTTCGCCCGGGGGAACAGGAACCACAGGAGCATGAGCAGCACCCCGAGCGCGAGCGCCCCGATTCCGAGGACGAATGTGCCGCCGACGCCGAGCAGCACGGTGTACCCGTAGTCGACGTCGTACATGTCGATGGCGGACTGCACGAAGGCGTAGGTGAGCATCAGGGCGCCGAGGAGCGGCAGCAGGAACCGGTAGAAGAAGTTCCGCGCGCTGTCGAACAGCTCATGCCGGAAGTACCAGACGCACGCGTACCCGGTGATGGCGTAGTAGAACGCGATCGCGAGCCCGAGCGACAGGATCGAGTCCTGGAGGATGTTGTCGCTGATCAAAGTCATGCCGACGTAGTACACGATCGCGACGACACCCATGACGAGCGTGGAGAACGACGGGGTCCGATAGCGCGGGTGCACGCTGGCGAATCGCCGCGGGAGCGCCTTGTACGCGGCCATGGCGAGGGTGCCGCGGGCGGTCGGCAGGATCGTCGTCTGCGTCGATGAGATCGCCGAGATCATGACCGCGACCACCAGCACCCACCCGACCGGGCCGAGGAGTCCGTCCTTGATGGCCAGGAAGAAGTCGTCCGCGTTGACCTCGTTGCCGAGTCCCGTGCCGGTGTCGCCCAGTCCCGCATACATCATGGCGGCGACCGTGACGCCCACATAGGTGACCAGGAGGATGACGGTCGTGAGCAGGGCCGCGCGACCCGGGATGCGCTTCGGGTCCTTGGTCTCCTCGTTCAGGGCGAGACATGTGTCCCAGCCCCAGTAGATGAACAGCGCGAGCAGGATCGCCTCCACGAACCCGCCCCACTCGGTGAAAGCGAACGGGTTGAACCACGACCAGTCGAACGGGGTCGGGTCGGGAGCTGTGCCGGCGAAGAACTGCCACAGCGCGGCCACGACGAAGATCGCGAGAGCGAGGTACTGGATCGCCAGCAGCACATTCTGGATGCGCTCGCCGATCTCGACCCCGCGCCAGCTCACCCAGGTCATCGCCGCGATGAACACCACGCCGGTGGCGGTGACGAGGGGAACGTTGTCGGCGAGCAGCCCATCGTCCGGAGAGCCGATGATCCCGTCGACGAGCGCCCAGAAGTAGATTCCGGCGATCTGCGCGAGGTTGGCGAGCACGACCATGCCGGCGACGGCCACGCCCCAACCGCCCATCCAGCCGACCCAGGGACCGAACGCCTTGGTGCCCCACGTGAAGGTCGTGCCGCAGTCCGGCACGTCGTTGTTGAGCTCGCGGTAGGCGAACGCGATGAAGAGCATCGGGACGAAGGCGATGACGAACGCGATCGGCGCCTGTGCGCCGACCGCCAGAACGACGAACCCGAGGGTCGCCACGAGCGAGTAGACGGGAGCGGTGGAAGCGAGGCCGATGACGGTGGAACCCCACAGCCCCAGCGTGCCCGCGGCCAGGCCTTTGCCCTCAGGACGGTGCAGATCGATCGGGGATGTAGCCACAGGGCGACGCTAAGGTGTGGGTGATCGGCCGGTCAAGAAGCCGGACGGACGGTCGGACCGGACATCCTCGTCGGGAAGGACGATCCGAACGGGGTCCGCGCCGGCCGAGATGAGCCACGCCCGGGCCTTTCCCGGCTCGCAGTAGGGCGGCACCCCGCGGAACCCCGCGAGAACACGGAGTTCCGCCGCGCAGGAGGTGTCGACGACGAGGTCCTGGTCGCCGCGGACGTCGGCGAGCAGTCGCCAATGGCGCTGCCAATCGTCCGGTTCACCCGCGATCACGACGCGATCCGACGCCGAGGCCGGAGCCGCGACGTAATCGTCCACGCTCACCACCTCTGCGCCCCGGCCCTCCCACGCGGCGAGGGCACGGCGGCCGGCTGGTGAGCGACGCGCCACGACCCCGGTGAGGCGCCCCACGGGCACCCACGGCTCGTCGCTCCTCCACGACGTGCCGAGAACAGCCGGCCGGTGATTCGGCGGCGCCAGGGCGACCTGTACCGTCCGTCCGTCCAGGCGCCCGCGCCCGGGCGCAGCCGAGGGCTCGAAGGCGGCGGGATCGCCGCCCGCTGCGGCGTGGTCGATGCGACTGGGGTACGGCAGCACGAGCCGTCGCGGGAAGAGCTCCGCGACGCGCGCGACGGGCCCCGTCATCCGGTGCGCACCGGCCACCACGAGAACGCCCGCGCCTCCGGCCCGCCGCACCGTCTCTTCCAGGCGCTCGAGAACCGCCTGCGCGTACTCGGGCGGCAGACGCAGCGCGATCGCGTCGAGGTCGTCGACGATCACGGTGGCGCCGGGCGGCGGCGGCTCGTCGTGCAGTCTGGCGAACGCATCCCACATCGGTTCGGCCTCGGCGGGCACACGTACGATCGGTCCCTGTGCCTGGGATTCGATGACGTCGAGCGCGTTCGAGACTCCCGCCCCCGGCCCGCCGAGCACCAGGAGCCCCCGGTCGTCAGGGGTCACGACGCACACAGGCTGCCGCTGGCGTTCCGGCTCGTCGGCGAGGCCCAGCAACACCGTCCCCGTCGGCGGCGTATCGCGGTCCGCCGCCAGACGGTCGCGGAGCTCGTCGAGGCCGAGCTGCCCAGGCAGCGCCGGCAGCCAGGGGCGCACGGGCGCCCGGTGTCCGGCGTGCTGCCCCGCGGCGGCCACGTCGTCAGGTCCCGAGAGGGCGACGCGCACCTGCTGCGGCGTCACGTCACCGGCCCGGCGCACGAACGCGATCCCTCGGCCCGCTGCGCCTCCGGGCAGGTGCGCGGCGTCGTCCGTGCCGAGCAGCGCCCGGCTGTCGGACGGATCCGTCACGCGCAGGCTCACCCGGAGAGGGCAATTCGTCAGCAGGTTGTCGCGGATCACGCCCGCCGCGCGCTGGGTGCCGAGGATCAGGTGGATGCCGAGCGCCCTGCCCCTCGCTGCGATGTCGGCGAAGATCCCGTGCAACTCCGGATGGTCCGCGAGGAGGGCGGCGAACTCGTCGACGACCACCACCAGTCGCGGCATCCGAACCCGCGGATCGAGGATGTCGCGCGCCCCGGACGCCGCGATGGCGGCCTCGCGCCGCCGCAGCTCGGCGCGGAGACTGTCCATGGCCCGCCGCGCCCCCGAGCCGTCGAGGTCGGTGATGACACCGGCCACGTGGGGAACGCCGCCGAGCCCGTCGAAGGCGGTGCCGCCCTTGAAGTCGGCGAGGAGGAAGGTCACGTCGTCGGCGGAGCGTGTCGCGCACAGCGAGAGGATCCAGGTGATCAGCAGCTCGCTCTTGCCCGAACCGGTGACTCCCGCCACCACGGCGTGCGGGCCGTCGGTGACGAGATCCACGATCGCCACCTGCCCGCCCGCCACGCCGACAGCGGCGGGCAGGCCCGGCCCGGTCGCTGCGACCGCCTCCAGGAGCGGGGTCAGCCGGACAGGGTCGCCGTCGTCGCGCTGCAGGCCCAGACTGCGCTCGGCGCGGGCGGTCAGCTCCGCCACGATCTCGTCGGCCTGCGGACGGGCGAGGGCCTCGACCGACACCTGGATGACCTCTCCGGCATGCTCCAGTCGCGCCGTTCCGGGCGCCGCGACCGTCAGCACGGCCTGGCAGCGCGGCGGCAGCGGCTGGCCAGGCAGACAGCGGGCGATGACGATCTCCGCATCCGACGGAACGAGCTCCCCCGGGCCGGTGACGGCGAGCGCGGCGCCGGCCCGGGCCGCCCGATGCGGCAACCGCTCGGCCCACTCCGATCCGCGCCCGAGCGACCCGACAAGCCGCAGGTCGCCCGGGGCGAGCAGGAGGCACAGCTGCAGAACGAGCGCCCGCTGCACGGCCGACCCCAGCGTCTCGCCGCCGACGACGACGATCCCGGCGGCGAGCGGCACGGTGATGGGGGCGCCGGCCACCCGGGTCGCCCGACGGCGGAGGTCCGCGGCATCCGGGTCGCCGTCACCGCCGGTGATCCTCACGACACTGGGACGCTCCCCCTCGCCCACGACCAGTGACGCCGACCGTCCGCCGCGCCAGATGTCGCCGTCTCGAGCGACCAGTCGGGCCACGTCGGGATGCCGCGCCCACAGCTGCGCCCGCTCGCTGCGGTGACGGGTCGCCACCGCGGCCGACACGTCCTCGCGGGCGCGGCGGGCGTCTGCGGCCGCCCGCCTGGCGTCCTTCCGCGTCGCTCGCTGCGCGTCGATGACGGTGGCGGCCGCGATCAGCGGCCCGAGCAGCGCGAACCACAGCGACAGCATCGACCCCGTCACCAGCCACAGGGCCACCGCTCCCACCACCGGCACGATGGCCGCGACGATCGGGAAGGGCGCTCGGGCCGGCGGCGACCACGCCGCGGGGAGCGTGAGCGGCTCGTCGACGGGCGCGGCGACGGCGTCGTGAGGGGTGAGCAGGGTCGAGCGCATGCGCTCAGTCCACCGCGCGGAGCGGAACCTCAGCGCGAGATCACGCCCGTCTGTGGATATCCCGCGTCAGGCGTCGTCTGTGGAGGAGTCGTCGGAGGACGAGCCTTCACCGTCCGCATCGGACGCCGGATGACCGACGTCGAGCACGATGATCGTGATGTTGTCGCGGCCGCCGTTCTCCAGCGCCGCGTCCAGCATCGCCGCGGCAGCATCGGCGGGGTCGGCGTTCTCGTCGAGGAAGTGACGGATGCCGTAGTCGGTGAGCTCCTTCGTGAGCCCATCCGAGCAGATCACGAACCGGTCGCCCTGCACGACGTCGAGACGCACGTAGTCCGGCGTGACGCCGTCGCTCGGACCCACGGCGCGCGTGATGACGTTGCCGTACGGGTGGTTCTCTGCTTCTTCCGGGCTCAGCCGGCCGGCGGCGACGAGTTCCTGTACGACGGAGTGGTCGGTGGTGATCTGCACGATCGCCCCGTCGCGGAGCAGGTACACCCGCGAGTCGCCGATGTTGAGCGTGACCCAGTGCGCAGCGTCCCCCGACGTGTCGAGGAAGACGCCCGTCACCGTGGTGCCGGTGCCGTCGTCGGTCGCGTCCGGGTGAGACGCGATGTCTTTGACGGCGCGGGCGAGCGCCTTCTCGATCGTCTTCGGGGTGACGTGACCGCTGTCGGCCACGGCGCGCAGACGGTCGATCGTGCTGGCGCTCGCGATCTCGCCGCCCACGTGCCCGCCCATGCCGTCGGCGACCACGAACAGCGGGTACGCCGCGAAGACCGCGTCCTGGTTGACCTCGCGACGACGGCCGGTGTCGGTGACGGCGGCCCACGACAGCTCCAGCTCGCCACCGGGGACCGGAACGGCGAGGGACTGAGTGGATAGCTCGGGCACGCCCTGTCCTCACGGTCGGATTACGCCGGAGCCCTTCGCCCGCGCGTTCTCACATCCTAGTGGGCTCCTCGCCGACGTCTTCCGACTCCGCGAGCGCCTCCACCACGATCTGCCCCGTCGTCGGCGGCGGCGAGAGCCGCACCGTGGGCGCCTGGACGGCGTCCTCTTCCTCGAGCGCCCCCTCGAACTGGGCATTGTAGAGGCGCCAGTACGCGCCCTTCTTCGCCAGCAGCTCGGCGTGCGACCCCTGTTCCACGATCGCGCCGTTCTCCATCACGAGGATGAGGTCGGCATCCCGGATCGTCGACAGCCGGTGGGCGATCACGAAAGCGGTGCGATCCTCGCGGAGCCGCGACATCGCCCGCTGGATGAGCAGCTCGGTGCGGGTGTCGACCGATGATGTCGCCTCGTCGAGGATGAGGATCCGCGGGTCGGCGAGGAACGCACGGGCGATGGTGACGAGCTGCCGCTCCCCCACACTGAGGTTGGTCGCCTCATCGTCGAGCATCGTGTCGTAACCGTCGGGCAGCGCATGCACGAACCGGTCGACATAGGCGGCGGTGGCGGCGGCGACGATCTCCTCCTCCGAGGCGTCCGGCCGGCCGTAGGCGATGTTCTCCCGAATGGTGCCGGCGAACAGCCAGGTGTCCTGCAGAACCATTCCGGTGCGGGCGCGGAGGTCGTCGCGCGTCATGCGACGCGTGTCGACGCCGTCGAGGGAGATGCGTCCGGCGTCGACGTCGTAGAAGCGCATGACGAGGTTCACCAGGGTCGTCTTGCCGGCACCGGTCGGCCCGACGATGGCCACGGTGCTGCCCGGACGTGCCGCGAGGCTGAGCCCATCGATGAGCGGCTTGTCGGGGACGTAGCGGAACGACACGTTCTCGAACTCGAGGTTGCTCGCCGAGCCCGGCGCCGTCTGCGCCGGCTCGTCGTCGGGAGCCTGCTCCTCCTCGTCGAGCAGCTCGAACACGCGCTCGGCGCTCGCGACGCCGGACTGCAGCAGGTTCGCCATGGAGCCCAGCTGGCTGAGCGGCTGGGTGAACTGACGGGAGTACTGGATGAAGGCCTGCACGTCGCCGATCGACATGAGCCCCGCGGCCACTTGCAGGCCGCCCACCACTGCGATGGCCACGTAGACCAGGTTTCCGACGAACATCATGGCGGGCATGATCACGCCCGAGAGGAACTGCGCGCCGAAGCTCGTGCGGTAGAGCTCCTCGTTCTCGTCGCGGAAGTCCGCCTCGACCTCCTTCTGGTGGCCGAACACCTTCACGATGGAGTGCCCCGAGAACGTCTCTTCGACTCGGGCGTTGAGGATGCCCGTCGTCTTCCACTGCTGCACGAAGAGCTTCTGCGATCGCCGGGCGACCAGCACCGTGATGAGGAGCGTGAGCGGGATGGTGACGAGGGCGATCACCGCGAGGAGCGGGGAGATGATGAACATCATCGTCAGCACGCCGATCACCGTCAGGAGCGAGATCACCACCTGCGACAGCGTCTGCTGCATCGTCTGCCCGATGTTGTCGACGTCGTTGGTGACGCGGCTGAGCAGCTCGCCCCGCTGCACGCGATCGAAGTACGACAGCGGCAGGCGCTGCACCTTGTCCTCGACCTGCAGCCGCAGGCGGTGCATGGCCCGCTGGACGACGCCGTTGAGGATGCGCGCCTGCAGCCACCCGAAGATGCTCGCGAAGACGTAGACCGCGAGCACCAGCGAAAGCAGTCGCGCGAGCTGCTCGAAGTCGACGCCGGCGCCGGGCACGAAGTCCATGGCCGCGATCATGTTGGCCTGGTCCTGGTTGCCCGAGGCCGCCAGCTGATCGACCACCTGCTGCTTGGTCACCCCCGCGGGCACCTGCAGCGAGACGAATCCCGCGAACACGATGTTGGTGCCTTCGCCGAGCAGCTTCGGGCCGATCACCGAGAGGGTGACCGACAGGATGCTGAACACCAGCACGAGCATGAGCCTCGGCGTGTCGGACCGCAGCGTGGCAAGGAGCCGCTTGGCGCTCGGGCCGAAGTTCTGCGCCTTCTCGCCGCCTGAGACCTGGCCCATGGGCCCGCGCTGCATCGGCATCCGCGCTGGACCGCGCCCCGAGCCGCTCATGCCGCCGCCTCCGCCGCGAGCTGCGACTCGACGATCTCGCGGTAGGTCTCACAGGTGTCGACGAGCTCGTCGTGCGTGCCGATTCCCACGATGCGGCCGTGCTCGAGCACCACGATCTGGTCCGCGTGCTGGATCGTCGAGACGCGCTGCGCGACGACCAGCCGGGTGGCGTCGGGCAGATGCGTATCGAGCGCGCGGCGCAGCGCTGCATCCGTCCTCAGATCGAGGGCCGAGAAGGAGTCGTCGAAGATGTACGTCTCGGGGCGTTTCACGAGGGCACGCGCGATCGCCAGCCGCTGCCGCTGACCGCCCGAGACGTTCGTGCCGCCCTGCGCGATCTGGGCGTCGAGACCTTCGGGCATGGCACGCACGAAGTCCGCGGCCTGCGCGAGCTCGAGTGCGTTCCACAGGTTCTCATCGGTCGCGTCACGATCGCCGTAGCGGAGGTTCGACGCAATGCTGCCCGAGAAGAGGAACGCCCGCTGCGGCACCAGCCCGACACGCGTCCACAGCTCATCGGGGTCGTAGTCGCGAACGTCGACGCCGTCGACGCGGACGCTTCCGGCCGTCACGTCGAAGAGGCGCGGCACGAGGCTGACGAGTGTCGTCTTCCCCGCGCCGGTCGAGCCGATGATCGCGGTGGTCGTGCCGGGCTCGACGGTGAACGTGAGGTCGTGCAGCACGGCGTCTTCGGCGCCCGGGTAGGCGAAGTCGACATGGTCGAACTCGATGCGGCCGACCGGAGCGGGAGCGGATGCCGCGGCCGCCGGTGACGACACGGACGGGGCGGTGTCGAACACCTCGCCGATGCGGTTGGCGCACACCGCCGCGCGCGGGATCATGACGAACATGAAGGTCGCCATCATCACGCCCATGAGGATCTGCATGAGGTAGGTGAGAAAGGCGAACAGCGTTCCGATCTGGACGCCGCTGCTCTGCACCTGGGACGCGCCGAACCAGATCACGGCAACGCTCGAGAGATTCATGACCAGCATGACCGCGGGGAACATCAGCGCCATGAGGTTGCCCGCCCGCAGACCGGTCTGCATCACGTCGTCGCTCGCGGCCTCGAACCGTGCGCGCTCGTGACGCTCGCGCACGAACGCGCGCACCACCCGGATGCCGCTCAGCTGCTCCCGCATGATCTGGTTCACCCGGTCGATGCGCTTCTGCATCTGAGTGAACGCGGGCACCATCCGCCACACGATCAGCCCCACGATGATGAGCAGCACCGGGATCGCCACCGCCATCAGCCATGACAGCCCGACGTCCTGGCTGATCGCCATGATGACGCCGCCGATGGCGAGCATGGGTGCCGAGATCATCAGGGTCGCCGACACCTGGACGAGCATCTGCACCTGCTGCACGTCGTTGGTGTTGCGGGTGATGAGGGAGGGCGCTCCGAACTGCCCGACCTCGCGCTGCGAGAACGCCACCACCCGATGGAAGAGGTCGCCGCGCAGATCGCGGCCCATCCCCATCGCCAGTCGCGAGCCGAAGTACACCGCGATGATCGCGCAGACCACCTGCACCAGGCTCACGATCAGCATCACGCCGCCCGTGGACCAGATGTACGGGATGTCGCCGGTGACGACGCCGTTGTCGATGATGTCGGCGTTGAGCGTCGGCAGCCAGAGCGACGCGATCGACTGCGCCAGCTGGAAGACGACCACCGCGACGATGAGAGGCCACGCGGGACTGAGATACCGCACCAGGAGCTTTCCGAGCACGACGCCCTTTCCGGCGCGCGGCGTCGCCCGCTCTCACGGACCGCGCACGGAAAGCGAGGCTACGCCTGAGCGGCCCGCCTCGACAGTGCGCCGCGTACGCCGTGCGCGAACTGGCCGCGACGACGGTGGGGTGCGCTCAGGCGAGGGCCTCGGCGGGCGGGAAGAACTCGTCGATGGCCGCGAGATCCGCGGCCGTCGGCGTCCATGCCGTCGCCGCCGCGGCGTTCGCCTGCACCTGCTCGGGGGTCGTCGCGCCCGCGATCACACTCGAGATCGCGCGGTGCGAGAGCAACCAGCCGAACGTCGCTTCCACCATGGTGATCCCCCGCTCGTCGCAGAACGCCTGATACGCCTCGAGCTCGTCCCACGGGGCGTCGTCGTAGATGTGGCGGCGCTGCCGGATGATCCTCGTGTCGGCGGGTGCGTCATCCCGCGTGAACTTGCCCGTGAGAAGACCGTTGTGCAGCGGAAAGTAGGGAAAGAAGCCCAGGCCGAACCGCTCGACCGCCCCGAGTACGTCCTTCTCGGCCCCTCGCGCGAGCAGGCTGTACTGGTTCTGTGCCGACACGAACGGCACGCCGTGTCGTATGAGAGCGGTGAAATGGCCCTCGGCGATCTGCCATCCCGAGAAGTTCGAGTGGCCGATGTAGCGCACCTTGCCCTCGCGCACGAGATCGCCGAGCGCGTCGAGCGTCTCTTCGAGCGGGGTGTCGTCGTCGGGCACGTGCAGCTGGTAGAGGTCGATCCAGTCGGTCTGCAGACGGGTGAGGGATGCCTCGACGGCACGGCGCACGTACGAGCGCGAGCCCTTCGCGCCGGAGGGCGGGTAGCCCATGTCGCGGCCCGGGTGGCCGAACTTCGTCGCCAGCACGACACGGTCGCGACGCCCCGTGAGCGCCTCGCCCATCAGCGTCTCGGACTGGCCCGGATCGCCGCCGTACATGTCGGCGGTATCGAGGAAGGTCACCTCGGCGTCGATCGCGGCATCCAGCACGTCCCGTGTGCCGTTCCGCGTCTCGGTGCGCGTGCCCGGGCGGCCGAAGTTGTTGCAGCCGAGGCCGACGGCGGACACGAGAAGGCCGGACGCGCCGACACGGCGCAGCGGAACAGTCGAGGTCATGCGTCCACGTTAGCCGCGGCGACGGATGCCTCGCCCCGAGGCAGACGACAGCCCCTCGCCATCGGGGCGAGGGGCTGTCGAAGGCGTCACGGCCGGGGCGGCTCGGGTGCCGGCGGCTCCGCGGCCGGCGGCTCGGTCGCGGGCGGCTCGGTCGCCGGAGGGCGGTTGACCGGAGGCTGCTCGGCGGCCGGCGGAGCCACGGGAGGCTGCTCGGCGGCCGGCGGGCCGGCCGGCGCCGCGCCGGGCGCGGCCGCGGGCGACGGCGTGTAGCCGGCGGGCGGCGCGGGCGGCGGCGTGTAGCCGGCGGGCGGAGCGGGCGGCGCCGCGTAACCTGCCGGGGGCTCGTAGGCCGCCGGTGCGCCGTAGCCGGCCGCGGTCGCCGGGTAGCCCGGTGCCTGGCCCTGAGTGGCCGCCGCCTGGTCGGGCTGCACGGGAACGCCCTGCCACACCGTCGTGTCCTTGAGGAACGAGTTGCGCCACGGTGACGGCGCGATGTTCGGGTTCCAGCGGGAGCTGTCGAACGCGAGGATGCCGAGCCAGATCAGCGTGCCGACACCGGGGATCAGCCACAGCAGCAGCAGCGGCCAATCCTTGCCGAGCTTGGCCTGAATCCGCCAGCCGGACAGCACCCATGCGGCGAGGCCGACGAGGCTGAGGATCCAGCCGATGACCGGGATCTGCCCGAGGAAGCCGGCGACGAGCATCGCACCGAGCATCACCCACGGCGACAGGTCGCCGAGCTTTGCCGCCACCATCGAGTTGTAGACGGGCACCCATGCGCGCCAGCGACCCTGCACGCCCGCCTTGTCGAACACCTTCATGAGGAACCACGAGCCGATGACATAACCGGCGATCGCGAACAGGAAGATGATTGGGCCGATGAGCAGCCAGAACGCGATGAGCGCCCCTGCCCCGCCGTCGTTGTAGTCCATGTGGAGCGACCTCCGAGAGAGTCGATTCGAGACGCGCCGCGGCGCGCCCAACGAAGCCCCTGCTCCGTTGGACACATGCTAGCGAGGCTCTCAGCCAACTGTCAGCATTGGCGCGGCAACCGGGGGGATGGCCTCCTCGGGGCGTGGGTGGATAGCCTGAGCACAACTCCCGACCGGAAGGGCCGCCATGACAGACCAGACTCCGCCCGCGCAGACGCCTCCGCCCCTGCCTCCCCAGTCGGCCGCCGACGCCGCGCGGGCGTCCGATCCGGACGACACCGGCGTGCCGACGGTCCGCGGGGAGGTCTCCGACGTGGGCAAGGGCTTCTTCGCCGCCCTTTTCGATCTCTCGTTCCGCACGTTCATCACGCGCCGCCTCGCGAGCGTGTTCTATCTCGTGGGACTCATCGCCATCGGCATCGGGTTCATCGTCTACTTCGTGGGCGGCATCCTGAGCGCCATCTCGGTCATGTGGTTGAACGTCGGCGCCGGCATCAGCGGCCTCGTCGCGACGATCATCGTCGTTCCGGTGATCACGTTCCTCGCGATCATCCTGCTGAGGTTCGTGATTGAAGCCGTCGTCGCTCTCATCGCGATCGCCGAGAACACCGAGCGCACCGCCGAGCACATGCGGCGCTGACGCAACGCGCGGAAAGCGGGTCCCGCGGTCGCCTCCGCCTCCGGATGGAGGATGGAGGATGGAGGATGGATGCCGCGGCATCGTGTGTTGCGCGGGGTGACAGGCGGCGTTGCGGGGCGTCGAGCATGAGGCGCACAGTGGACCCGTGCCCGATCCCGCCTCCGCCACCCTTCTGGACGCCCCGCACGCCGACGCGGCAGTGCTCGACAACGCCCCCTGGCACGCGCTGACGGGGCCCCACGCCGCCTTCGCCATCGGCAATGACCTCGTGCGCCGCTATCCGGCCGACGTCGCCCCGTTCGTCGCGGTCCGCACGTGGGACGACCCGGACGTGTGGCCGGCGCTGCGAGAACTCGTCGGACCGGCGGCGGAGATCGGGCTCTCGGGGTACGACGGCGCCGTGCCGGACGGCTGGGAGGTGGTCGGCGAGGGCGCTGGCGTCCAGCTCGTGCAGACCGATGCTCTGTCGCCGCGCCCGGATCCCGAGGCAATCCTCCTCGGCGCCGACGACGTGCCCGACATGCTCGCGATCGTCGAGCGCAACCAGCCGGGCCCGTTCCGCCCGCGGACGTACGAGCTGGGGCGCTATGTCGGCATCCGTCGCGAGGGGCGCCTCATCGCGATGGCGGGCGAACGCCTCCATCCGGAGGGATGGACCGAGATCAGCGCGGTGGCCGTCGACGCAGACCACCGGCGGCAGGGACTCGCGTCGCGTCTGGTGCTGGACGTGGCCTTCCACATTCAGGAGCGCGGCGATCGCGCCCTGCTGCACGCCGCGGCGTCGAATGTGGGCGCGATCGCCGCGTACGAGCGGCTCGGCTTCGCGCTCCGCCGCCGCAACCGCTTCTCCGCGGTGCGCACTCCGGCGTAGTCCGCCGCAGCCGACTCAGGCGAAGAGCTCGAGCTCCGCGCCGTCGGTCTCGCGCACGCGCAGGCCCGCGGCATCCGCCCATGAAAGGAAGCCGGCCGCCGACCCGATCCGGGGACGGTCCTCCGCGAGCCGCCGCACGAGCGCGCCTTTCGCGTGCTTGTTGAAGTGGTTCAGGGCGCGGACGATCCCGTCGGCCCCCTCGTTCACGACCCGGATGTACCGCGACGGGATGCCGGCGGGCACGGGCCCGAGGGCGACATACGCCTCGGACCGCAGATCGAGGATGAAGCGGGGCGCGAGCGTCGAGAGCGCGCCTGTCACCTCGGCCGCCCACAGGCGGCGGAGCGAGGGAAGCCCCGGCAGGGACGTCGCGGCGCCCAGTCGGTACGCGGGGATCATGTCGAGCGCACCGACAGGCCCGAACGGAGCGGAGTGCACGAGGACGTGGGCGCCCAGCCAGCGGCGACCGGGAGCGGAGACGGATGCCGCGCCCAGCGCATCGAAGAGCACCCCGGTGTAGCGATCGATCGCCGCCATCGTTGGCTGTTCGCGCAGCGCAGCGTTGACGGCGACCTCGCCGCGCTGCTTCGGACCGAGCTTGAGCACGCGCGCGGCTTCGTCCTCGTGGGCGGACAGCGCCACGAGGGCGGTCACGGCGGCGTCGCGCGGCGGCGCCAGCTGCGGCAACGCCAGAGTCGCCAGGTCCAGCGGCGGCCCCGACCCGCCCGTCTTCTTGGTCTCGGACGGTGGCAGAAGAATCAACATATGGCCGCGGCGGTTGTCGGGTAGGGCGCTCTGCGCCCGCAACGGAAGATGGTTCCGGAAGGTGGCAGCAAGATCAACATGGCTCTCCGTCTCTCGGGACTCGCCGGATGAAACGACTCGGCCGGCCCCGTGGGGACCGGCCGAGTGCGAATGTTTCCCGATCAGGAGATCAGAGCGGCGTTTCCGGCCACGATCGTGAGGTCGTCGCCCTCCATCGACAGGAACCCGTCCTGCGCGTTGGCGATGATCTTCGCGCCCGAGGTCTGCGTGATGCGCACCTGGCCCTCGGCGAGGATGGCGAGCACCGGCTCGTGACCGGTCATGAAGCCGATCTCACCCTCGACGGTCTTGGCGACGACGAGAGACGCCTCCCCCGACCAGACCTCCGCATCGGCGGAGACGAGACTCACCTTGAGCGGCATGATCAGCCGTTCTCCTTCTGGATGCGCGCCCACTGCTCCTCGACGTCGGAGATGCCGCCGACGTTGAAGAACGCCTGCTCGGCGACATGGTCGAAGTCGCCCTTCACAATGGCGTCGAACGACTCGATGGTCTCCTTGATCGGGACCGTGGAGCCTTCGACACCGGTGAACTTCTTCGCCATGTAGGTGTTCTGCGAGAGGAACTGCTGGATGCGGCGCGCGCGGGCGACGACGATCTTGTCCTCTTCCGAGAGCTCGTCGACACCGAGGATCGCGATGATCTCCTGCAGCTCCTTGTTCTTCTGCAGGATCTGCTTCACGGCGGTGGCCACGCGGTAGTGATCCTCGCCGATGTAGCGCGGGTCCAGGATGCGGCTCGTCGAGGTGAGCGGGTCGATGGCCGGGTACAGACCCTTCGACGCGATCTCGCGGGAGAGCTCCGTGGTGGCGTCGAGGTGCGCGAACGTGGTCGCGGGCGCCGGGTCGGTGTAGTCGTCGGCGGGGACGTAGATCGCCTGGAGCGAGGTGATCGAGTGACCGCGCGTCGAGGTGATGCGTTCCTGGAGCACGCCCATCTCGTCGGCGAGGTTCGGCTGGTAGCCCACCGCGGACGGCATGCGGCCGAGCAGCGTCGAGACCTCGGAACCGGCCTGCGTGAAGCGGAAGATGTTGTCGATGAAGAGCAGCACGTCCTGCTTCTGCACGTCGCGGAAGTACTCGGCCATGGTGAGGGCCGACAGGGCGACGCGCAGACGCGTCCCCGGCGGCTCGTCCATCTGGCCGAAGACGAGCGCGGTCTTGTCGAAGACGCCCGCCTCCTCCATCTCGCCGATGAGGTCGTTGCCCTCACGGGTGCGCTCGCCGACACCGGCGAACACCGACACACCACCGTGGTCCTGCGCCACGCGCTGGATCATCTCCTGGATGAGCACGGTCTTGCCGACGCCGGCACCGCCGAAGAGGCCGATCTTTCCACCCTGCACGTACGGGGTGAGCAGGTCGATGCTCTTGATGCCGGTCTCGAACATCTCGGTCTTCGACTCGAGCTGGTCGAACGACGGCGCCTGGCGGTGGATGCCCCAGCGCTCGGTGACCTCGACGGTCTCACCGGGAGCGGCGTTCAGCACGTCACCGGTGACGTTGAACACCTTGCCCTTGGTGACGTCGCCGACGGGGACCGTGATCGGGCCGCCGGTGTTGCGCACCTCCTGGCCGCGCACCATGCCGTCGGTGGGCTTGAGCGAGATGGCTCGGACGAGGTCGTCACCGAGGTGCTGCGCGACCTCGAGGGTGATCTCGGTCGACTCCTCGCCGATCGTGATCGTCGTCTTCAGCGCGTTGTAGATGTCGGGGATCGAGTCGTGCGGGAACTCGATGTCGACGACGGGTCCGGTGACGCGGGCGACGCGCCCGACGACCGCCGTCTCGGTCTTGTCAGCGGTGAGGCTCATGGCTTCTTCTCTTTCGTGTGGTCTATTTGCCCGACGACAGCGCGTCGGCGCCGCCGACGATCTCGGCGATCTGCTGCGTGATCTCGGCCTGGCGCGCGTTGTTGCGCAGGCGCGTGTAGTCGGTGATGAGCTTGTCGGCGTTGTCGCTGGCCGACTTCATCGCCTTCTGCGTCGCGGCGTGCTTCGCCGCCGACGACTGCAGGAGGGCGTTGAAGACGCGGCTCTGGATGTACACCGGCAGAAGGGCGTCGAGCACGGTCTCGGCGTCCGGCTCGAACTCGTACAGCGGATACACCGCCGCCGACGCGGACTCCTCGGCCTCGACGACCTCGAGCGGCAGCAGGCGCACGGTCTCGGGCGTCTGCGTCATCATGCTGACGAAGCGGTTGTACACGAGGTGGATCTCGTCGACGCCGTTGGCTTCGCCGCCGCGATCGTACGCGTCGAGCAGGGTCGCCGCGATCTCCTCGGCCGTCGTGAAGTGAGGCGTGTCGGTGTCGCCGGTCCACTCCGCCGCGCTCTGCATGCGACGGAACTGGAAGTACCCGACGGCCTTGCGGCCGACGAGGTAGAACACCGGCTCCCGGCCCTCCTCGCGCAGCAGCTGCGCCAGCTCGAGACCCTCTCGCAGGATCTGCGAGTTGAACGCACCCGCGAGGCCGCGGTCCGACGAGAAGATCACGACCGCAGAGCGGCGTATCGTCTCGCGTTCGACGGTCAGCGGGTGGTCGACGTTGGAGTGCGTCGCCACCGCGGAGACGGCACGGGTCACGGCACGCGCGAAGGGCGACGACGCGCGCACACGCGCCATCGCCTTCTGGATGCGCGAAGCCGCGATGAGCTCCATCGCCTTCGTGATCTTCTTGGTCGTCTGAGCAGAGCTGATCTTCTGCTTGTAGACCCGGAGTTGTGCGCCCATGGTGCTAGCCCCGGCCCGCCTTAGCGGCGGCCCTTGACGATCTTCTCCTGGTTCACGTCGTCGGCCTGCGCCGCCGCGACCTCTTCGTGGCCGGGCTTGCCGATGGCCTGGCCCTTGCCGGCCTGGAACTCGAGGATGAAGTCGTCGGTCTTCTTCGTCAGCTCCGCGACCGTGTCGTCGTCGAGGACGTTCGTCTCGCGCAGCGTGTCGAGGATCGTGGTGTTGCGACGAAGGTAGTCCAGCAGCTCGCGCTCGAACGACAGCACGTCCTCGACCTCGATCGAGTCGAGCTTGCCGTTGGTGCCGGCCCAGATCGAGACGACCTGCTCCTCCACCGGGTACGGCGAGTACTGCGGCTGCTTGAGCAGCTCGGTCAGGCGCGCACCGCGGGCGAGTTGACGACGGGATGCCGCGTCCAGGTCGCTCGCGAACATCGCGAACGCCTCGAGCGAGCGGTACTGGGCCAGCTCGAGCTTGAGCGTGCCCGAGACCTTCTTGATCGACTTGACCTGGGCGTCACCGCCGACGCGCGACACCGAGATGCCGACGTCGACCGCGGGACGCTGGTTGGCGTTGAACAGGTCGGACTGCAGGAAGATCTGGCCGTCGGTGATCGAGATCACGTTGGTCGGGATGTACGCCGAGACGTCGTTGGCCTTCGTCTCGATGATCGGGAGGCCCGTCATCGAACCGGCACCCAGCTCGTCCGAGAGCTTCGCGCAGCGCTCGAGCAGACGCGAGTGCAGGTAGAAGACGTCACCGGGGTACGCCTCGCGGCCCGGCGGGCGGCGGAGGAGCAGCGACACGGCGCGGTAGGCCTCGGCCTGCTTCGACAGGTCGTCGAAGATGATGAGGACGTGCTTGCCCTCGTACATCCAGTGCTGGCCGATGGCCGAGCCGGTGTACGGCGCGAGGTACTTGAAGCCCGCGGGGTCGGAGGCGGGAGCCGCGACGATCGTCGTGTACTCCAGCGCACCGGCGTCTTCGAGCGCGCCCTTCACGGCCGCGATCGTAGAGCCCTTCTGGCCGATGGCGACGTAGATGCAGCGCACCTGCTTGTCGACGTCGCCCGACTCCCAGTTGGCCTTCTGGTTGATGATCGTGTCGATCGCGATCGCCGTCTTGCCGGTCTGGCGGTCGCCGATGATGAGCTGGCGCTGACCGCGGCCGACGGGGATCATCGCGTCGATGGCCTTGATGCCGGTCTGCAGCGGCTCGTGCACGCTCTTGCGCTGCATCACACCGGGCGCCTGGAGCTCGAGGGCACGGCGACCGACCGTCGCGATCTCGCCGAGACCGTCGATCGGGTTGCCGAGCGGGTCGACGACGCGACCGAGGTAGCCGTCGCCGACGGCCACCGAGAGCACCTCGCCGGTGCGCGTGACCTGCTTGCCGGCCTCGACGCCGGCGAAGTCGCCCAGGACCACCACACCGATCTCGTGCTCGTCCAGGTTCAGCGCGAGGCCCTGCGTGCCGTCCTCGAACGTCACGAGCTCGTTCGCCATGACACCGGGCAGGCCCTCGACGTGGGCGATGCCGTCAGCGGCGTCGACGACCGTGCCGACCTCGGTGGCCGCAGCCCCGGTGGGCTCGTAGGCGGCGACGAAGTCCTTCAGCGCGTCACGGATGACGTCGGGGCTGATAGAGAGATCTGCCATTGTTTTCCTTCGTTCATGGGGCCTCGGCCCCGAAATCTCCGCGGTGCGGGAAGTCTGTGTCAGCCGGCGAGCCGCTGACGGAGGTCGGCCAGGCGAGACGAGACGCTCGCGTCGATCACGTCGTCCGCGATCTGCACGCGCACGCCACCGACGACGGTCGGGTCGACGACGGTGTTCAGCGACACCTTCGTCCCGTAGCGCTTGCTGAGCGCCGCGCTCAGGCGCTCGCGCTGCGCCGCGCTGAGCGGCGCAGCCGCCACGACGGTCGCGACCGCGCGGCCGCGCTGATCGGCGACCAGCTTCGTCGCACGCGACAGCAGCTGACGCACGCGGCGCTCGCGGGGCTGGCGGATCAGGGATACCGCGATGAGCATCGTCGCGGCGCTCACGCGGCCCTCGAGCAGGGACTCGACGAGCGTGCCTTTCGCGTCGGAGCCGCCCAGACGGCTGCCCAGTGCGAGCTCGAGCTCGGGGTTGTCGGCTACGGTCCGCGAGAACGCGAAGAGCTCGGCCTCGACGTCGGCGTCCGCGTCGGCGACCGCCGCGGCGCGCACCGCGAGCTCCTCGATGCCGTCGACCAGGTCGTCGGCCGAGGACCAGCGCTGCGCGACCGCGGTCGCCAGCAGCGATGCCGTCACGGGCTTGACGGCCCTGCCGAACACGTCGAAGACGACCTTCCGGCGAGCCTCGGCCGACGCGGCGGAGTCGGCGAGCGCGCCGCTCAGCTGCGGCGAGTCGCCCACGGCGCGCGCCACGGCGAACAGCTCGCGGGCGACGTCGAGGTCGACGCCCGACGCGGCGTCGAACGCCGTCGTCGTCGCCGCCAGCGCTTGAGTGGTCGCGCTGCCCATTACGCCTTCGCCCCTTCGGACTCCTCGAGCTCGGCGAGGAAGCGGTCGACGACGGCCTGAGCCTTCTTGTCGTCGGACAGCGTCTCGCCGATCACGCCGCCGGCGAGGTCGAGGGCCAAGGTGCCCACTTCGCTGCGCAGCGACACGAGGGCGGTCTGGCGCTCGGCCTCGATCTGAGCGTGAGCGGTCGAGGTCAGGCGAGCGGCCTCCGCCGAAGCGGTCTCCTTCGCCTCGGCGACGATCTTCTTGCCGTCCTCACGCGCGGCGTCGCGGATCTCGCCGGCCTCCTTGCGGGCGTCGGCCAGCTGGGCCGTGTACTCCTCGAGTGCCGCCTCGGCCTTGCGCTGTGCCTCGTCGGCCTTCGCGATGTTGCCCTCGATGGCAGCGGAGCGCTCGTCGAGCAGCTTCTTCATCCGGGGAAGAGCGACCTTCCAGAAGATGATGAGGATGACGATGAAGCACACCGACGACCAGATGATGTCGTACCACGCGGGCAGCAGGGGGTTGTGAGTCTCCCCCTCTTCCGCGGCGTACGCGACAAGAGCGTGCAGCATCCTGTCTCCTTAGGACTGTGTTTCGGCGATCAGACGAAGATGAAGTAGGTCGCGATGCCGATGAAGGCCAGCGCCTCGGTGAAGGCGATACCGATCCACATGAGCACCTGCAGGCGACCGGCGAGCTCGGGCTGGCGGGCGACGCCCTCGATCGTCTTGCCGACGACGATGCCCACGCCGATGGCCGGGCCGATCGCGGCGAGGCCGTAGCCCATCGTCGCGACGTTGCCGCTGACCTCTGCGAGAACCGTAGTTGCGTCCACGGGGGTGTTTCCTTTCGGTTGTGGGCGGCTCTGCAGCCGTCCCGCTTTCAGTGCTCTTCAGCGACCGCGAGCTGGATGTAGACCGCGGTGAGAAGGGCGAAGACGTATGCCTGGAGGACCGCCACCAGGATTTCGAACAGGGTGAAGACGAAGCCGAACGCGAGGCTGCCCGCGCCGAGGACCGTCCACCAGCCGCCGAGCTCGACGACGAAGAACTGCGTCGCGGCGAAGAAGAGGACCAGCAGCAGGTGGCCGACCATCATGTTCATGAGGAGTCGGAGCGTCAGCGTGATCGGACGGATGATGAACGTCGAGATCAGCTCGATCGGCGTGACGATGATGTAGATCGGCCACGGCACGCCCGAGGGGAAGAGCGAGTTCTTGAAGAAGTTGCCGGGACTCTTCTTGATGCCGGCGTAGATGAACGTGACGTAGCTCACGACCGCCAGGGTGAGCGGCACCGCGATGATGCTGGTGCCCGCGATGTTCAGGAACGGGATGATGCCCGTGATGTTCATGAACAGCACCATGAAGAAGATCGTGGTGAGGATCGGCAGGAAGCGCTGGGCGTCCTTCTTGCCGAGCAGGTCTTCGCCGATGTTGACCCGGACGAAGTCCAGGCCCATCTCGACCAGGCTCTGGAATCGGCCGGGCACGACCCGCATGCGCCGCGTGCCGAGCCAGAAGATCAGGACCACCCCGGCCGTCGCGAGGAACTGGATCAGGTGGATCCGGGTGATCGGAACCGTGCCGAAGGCGTAGAAGAGCGTATCGGGGAAGAACTCGTTGATCGACGGCCCGTGGAAGACGGGCGGTTCATCCGTGGCCAAGGGGGCGATCAGGGTCGCAGCATGAGTAAACAGCGCTGGCTCCAGCTTCGGGGCACCGGTCGAGAACCGTTGCGACGATGGTCGATGAGCGTCACTCCGCAAGCGTTCACGAGGTGAGCGGGCGGGCGCAGACCCACCCTATCAAACTTGTGAGGTGGCTGAATCCGCGGGCCGGGGGCTCAGGAGGCCCGGGGGTCCTCGTCGGTGCGGTCGCCGGCATCCGGGTCCGTGGGGAGCTGGACGTCGCTCACGTGGGGCACCCTCATGCGCATCAGCACCACGACATCGATGGCGAGCGAGGCGAGCACGCTCGCGACGAGCGCGAGGAAGAAGACCGGTCCGACGATCCAGGGCTGGTCGCGGAGCACGAACAGCGCGACGAGGAACACCACGAACTTGAGGATCCAGCCGCCGAGCACGATCCCGAAGAAGATGGGCACGTAGAGGGCGTCACCGAACCAGCGGTTGGCGATGAGGATGCTCGCTGCCGTGATGCCGAGGAACAGCGCGGCGATGAGGACGCCGGCCAGCGCGCTCCACAGCCCGTCGACGCCTGCCACCAGGTACCCGACGACCGCGCCGGCGACGGCGAGGATGGCGGTGACCGACCCCGACCACACCAGGACGGTGCGCAGGATGGGGGTGCTGGAGACGGGCGTGCGGGGGTTCGGCGTAGTACTCATCGGGCGTCCTCCTGTGCGGGCGCGGGGTCTGGCCGTGCTTCGGGTACGGCGGCGGCCGGTCGCGCGGGGGCACGACGGTGTGAAGGGCTGAAGGTGACGACGAGGCACGCGGCGATGCCGACGACGCCGTAGAGCACGCCGAACAGATAATCGCCGGGCCACTGCAGGGTCGTGCCGATGTACATCAGCAGCACCGAGAGACTCACGAGCGTCGTCCAGGCGTAGAAGATCAGCACGGCGTCGCGGTCGGTGTGCCCCATGTCGAGCATGCGGTGATGCAGGTGCTTGCGATCCGGCGAGAAGGGTGACTTGCCCCTGCTCATCCGGCGGATGACCGCCAGGCCGAAGTCGAGCAGCGGCAGCAGGACGACGACGACGGGAAGCAGGATCGGGATGAAGGCACCCAGCAGCTGCGACCGGCCGAACGCATCGTTGTCGGCGATCATGGCGGGATCGAAGTTGCCGGTGATGGAGATCGCCGAGCACGCCATGAGGAGTCCCAGCATGAGCGCGCCGGCGTCGCCCATGAACAGTCGGGCCGGGCTCCAGTTCAGGGGCAGGAAGCCGATGCACGCGCCGATGAGCACGGCGGCGATGAGCGACGACAGCGTGAAGTACGTGCTGGAGCCGATGTCGCGGAACACCATGTACGAGTACGCGAAGAACACCGCGTTGGCGATGAGGCACACGCCCGCGACGAGCCCGTCGAGCCCGTCGATGAAGTTGACGGCGTTCATGACGACGACGATCGAGAACACCGTGAGCGTGAAGCTGGCCCAGCTGGAGAAGATCGTCATGCCGCCGAGCGGGAGGGTGTAGATCTGCAGCTGGCCGAACCACGCGATGACACCGGCCGCGAGAAACTGGGCGCCGAGCTTGATCATCCAGTCGAGATCCCACAGGTCGTCGAGCACGCCGATGACGACGATGAGCGCCGTGGCGCCCAGAAGGGCGTAGATCTGCTGGGGCTGCGCCCAGACGATGGAGAAATACGGATGCTGCGACGACACCGCGAACGCCGCCAGCACGCCGATGAACATGGCGATGCCGCCGAGGCGCGGCGTCGGCGTGGTGTGCACGTCGCGCTCGCGGATGCCCGGGTACAGCTTGTACCGCAGGCTGAGCCGCCACACCGCCCACGACAGGACGAAGGTGACGGCCGCCGTCAGAAGGATCGTGAAGACGTACTGCTTCACGAGCTGCGGGGTTCCGGCGCCGGCGCGGGCTCCGGCTCCGACCGGGATCCGGGCTCGGGCTCCGGCCCGCGCTCAGGCTGGGGCTCGGCCTCCGGCTCGGAACCGGGCTCCGGCTCGAGGAGGTCCCCCAGCACGTCGCGCAGCTGCGCACGGCTGACGGCACCCTCTCTCAGCACGGTGACGCGCGGCTCGTCGCCGCCGACGAGGCTCGTCGCGTCGATGATGGTGGACGGCACGCCCGTCTTCGACGGACCGTCGCCGAGGTAGACCGCGACGCTGTCCTGAAGCATCCCCTGCGCGTCCTCGGCCGTGATCCCCGCGGCCATGCCGGTGAGATTGGCGCTCGAGACGGCGAGCGGCCCGGTCTCTTCGAGCAGCTCCAGGGCGATGCGGTGCGCGGGCATGCGCACGGCGACGGTGCCTCGGGTCTCGCCGAGGTCCCACGACAGGGACGGCTGCGCCGGCAGCACGATCGTCAGCCCTCCTGGCCAGTAGGCCTCCACGAGGCGCTCGATGGGCTCCGGCACCTCGGAGACGAGCGCCCGCAGGGTCGTCACGCCGGCGACGAGCACCGGCGGCGGCGACTGACGCCCGCGGCCCTTGGCAGCGAGCAGTCGCGCGACGGCCCGATGATCGAAGGCGTCGGCGGCGACGCCGTACACGGTGTCGGTGGGGATGACGACGAGTTCGCCGCGGGCGATGGCCTGGCGTGCCTGGCGCATGCCGGCGAGCAGCTGGGCCTCATCACGGCAGTCGAAGATGGGGGACATGACGCCGGACAGTTTAGTCTGGGCCGGCTGTGCGTTGCGGACCGGCGCCGGGGCGTGCCAGACCGTCGCCGCCCGCGATCAGGGCCGGAGTGCCGTCGTGGCGCGGTCGCGCATGGTGAGGTCGGGATGCGTCGCGGCGGCGTACCAGCCGTCGGCGGCGAGGATCCCGCGGATCGCCTCCCCCTGCCACTCCCCGTGCTCGATGACGATCATGCCGCCCGGATGTGCAAGGCGCAGGCCGGCCCGGCTCAGCACGCGGATGACGTCGAGACCGTCCTCTCCCCCGTACAGCGCCGCCGGGGGGTCGAAGAATCGCACCTCCGGGTCGCGCGGGATCGCAGCATCCGGAACATACGGCGGATTGGATGCCACCACCGAGACCGTCCCGTCGAGCTCGGGGAAGGCGTGGGCGAGGTCGATGAAGGCGAGCGTCGCGTTGTCAGCACCGACCAGGGCGAAGTTCTCCTTCGTCCAGATGAAGGCGTCCACCGAGTTCTCGGCCGCGAACACGCGTGCGTGCGGCACCTCCGTCGCCATGGCGAGCGCGATCGCACCGCTGCCGGTGCCGAGATCCACGGCCACGGGAGAGACGGATGCTGTGGCCCGCAGCGCGTCGATCGCCAGCTGCGCGACCACCTCGGTCTCGGGACGCGGCACGAACACACCCGGACCCACCCGCAGCTCGAGATGGCGGAACGGCGCGGTGCCCGTGATGTGCTGCAGCGGCTCGCGGCTCGCGCGGCGGGCCACGAGCTCTCCGAGACGGGCGTCGTCTTCCGCCGTCATCCGGTCACCGCGGATCGCGCCGGCCTGCACCTCGCCGCGCCCGGTGCCGAGGACGAAGGCGGCGAGCAGCTCGGCGTCGACGGACGGGTCGGCGATGCCGGCGCCGGCCAGCCGCGCCGCGGAGCGAGCGACGGCATCGGACAGCAGCGGGGAATCGTCGGGAGAAGGCATGACCGATCCACTTTAGGCCGACTCTCCGGCGATCCCCCGATCCGGGCCGCTTCCGGCGGCCGGATCAGCACGCCCCGCCGGCGTCCGGCAGGATAGCCCGGCAGGGCCAGGCTTCCGTCACAGAAGGACTCATAGGAAAACGCGCCCCCTAGGCTGGTCGTCGATCAGCCGAGAACCCGCGAAAGGCCCGATATGACCGGCATTCACCCCGACATCACGTCCGCATTCGGCAACACGCCGCTGGTGCGCCTGAACCGCGTCGCCGAGGGCGTCGGCGGGAACGTCCTGGCGAAGCTCGAGTTCTACAACCCGGCCTCGAGCGTCAAGGACCGGCTCGGCATCGCCATCGTCGACGCCGCCGAGGCCTCCGGTGAGCTCCCGCCCGGTGGAACGATCGTCGAGGCGACGAGCGGCAACACCGGTATCGCGCTCGCGATGGTCGGCGCGGCTCGCGGCTACAAGGTCATCCTGGCGATGCCGTCTTCGATGTCGATCGAGCGCCGCCTGCTGCTGAAGGCCTACGGCGCCGAGCTCGTGCTCACCGACCCGGCCGGCGGCATGAAGGGCGCGATCGCGAAGGCGGAGGAGCTCGTCGCCGAGATCCCCGGCGCGATCCTCGCCCGCCAGTTCGAGAACCAGGCGAACGTGCAGATCCACCGCAAGACCACCGCCGAGGAGATCCTCCGCGACACCGACGGCAAGGTCGACTACTTCGTCGCCGGCATCGGCACCGGTGGCACGATCACGGGTGTCGGCCAGGTGCTGAAGGAGCGCGTGCCCGACGCGAAGGTGGTCGCCGTCGAGCCCGCCGACTCGCCGCTGCTCACCAAGGGCACGCCCGGGCCGCACAAGATCCAGGGCATCGGGCCGAACTTCGTCCCGGCGATCCTCGACCGGGGCGTCATCGACGAGGTCATCGACGTCGAGTTCCCCGACGCGATCTCGACCGCGCGTGCCGTCGGCACGCAGGACGGCATCCTCGTCGGCATCTCGTCCGGCGCCGCCATCTGGGCCGCGCTGCAGGTGGCTGCGCGCCCGGAGGCGGCGGGCAAGAACATCGTCGTCGTCGTCCCCTCGTTCGGCGAGCGCTACTTGTCGACCGCGCTGTACGAGGATCTGCGCGAAGATTGACACGCACGACGGCGCGCCGGTCAGCCCGACCCGTTCGGGCGCCGGCGCGCCGTCGTCGTCTTTCCCGCGCGCCCGAACCGAGGAGCAACGACGTGCCAGGCATCCATCCCGACATCACCACCGCGTTCGGTGACACTCCGCTGGTGCGCCTCAACGCGCTCACGGAGGGCCTGGGCGCCGAGGTGCTCGCCAAGCTCGAGTTCTACAACCCCGGGTCGTCCGTCAAGGACCGCCTGGGCTACGCGCTCGTCGAGGCTGCCGAAGCAGCCGGCGAGCTGCCGCAGGGCGGCACGATCGTCGAGTCGACGAGCGGCAACACCGGCATCGCGCTCGCCCTCATCGGCGCCGCGCGCGGCTATCGCGTGATCCTCACCATGCCCGCGTCCATGTCGAAAGAGCGGCGAACGCTGCTGAAGGCCCTGGGCGCCGAACTCGTGCTCACGGACCCCTACAAGGGCATGACCGAGGCCGTCGAGACGGCGAAGCGCATCGTGGACGAGACGCCCGGCGCCATCCTGGCGCGCCAGTTCGAGCACGAGGCGAACGCCGCGATCCATCGCAAGACGACCGCCGAGGAGATCTGGCGCGACACCGACGGGCACGTCGACTGGTTCGTCGCCGGCTCCGGAACCGGCGGCACCATCACGGGCGTCGGCCAGGTGCTCAAGGAGCGCAACCCCGACGTCAAGATCGTGCTGGTCGAGCCGAAGGACTCCCCCGTGCTCACCGAGGGCCGCGCCGGCGGCCACCGCATCCAGGGCATCGGACCCAACTTCGTGCCCGACGTGCTCGATCGCTCGGTCGTCGACGAGATCTTCGACGTCGAGTTCGACGACGCCATCGCGGTGGCGCGCGACCTCGCGGCGCGCGAGGGCATCCTCGCGGGCATGTCGGCGGGCGCCGCCGTGTGGGCCGCGCTCCAGATCGCGGCGCGGCCCGAGGCTGCGGGGCAGCGCATCGTCGTGATCGTGCCCGACTCCGGTGAGCGCTACCTCTCCACCGCCCTCTACGCGCACGTCGCCGAGTCCGAAGGGGACAGCAAGTGACCGACGAACGGATCGGATTCCTCGCGAGGGTGCGGGAAGATGTCGCCGCCGCGAAGCTGCGCGACCCCGCGGCGCGCGGCGGCCTCGAGATCGCCGTGCTCTACCCCGGCCTTCACGCCATCTGGGCGCACCGCCTGTGGCACGCACTGTGGATCCGAGATGCACGGTTCGTCGCTCGCGCCGGGTCGCAGGTCACCCGCTGGCTCACGGGCATCGAGATCCATCCCGGTGCCACAATCGGCCGACGCTTCTTCATCGACCACGGCATGGGCGTGGTCATCGGCGAGACGGCCGAGGTCGGTGACGATGTCATGCTCTACCACGGCGTCACGCTCGGCGGCCGTCAGCGCGAGGGCGGCAAGCGCCACCCCACCGTCGAAGACGGCGTCGCCGTGGGCGCGGGTGCCAAGATCCTGGGGCCGATCACCATCGGAGCGGGGTCGGTCGTCGGCGCCAACGCCGTCGTCACCAAGGACGCCCCGGCCGACAGCGTGCTCGTCGGCGTGCCCGCCAAGCCGCGCGCCCGCCGCACCGGCGATGACACCCGTGCGCTGTTGACGACGCCCGAGTACCACATTTGACGCGGCTCGGATCAATGCGCCCTTCGATACGGCTCGTTCCTCGCCACTCAGGAGCCGCGCCCTGAGCGAGCGTTGATGCGAGCCGGGTCAAGGTTGAGTAGGCGAGGAACGAGCCGTATCGAAACCCCGCCGTGAAGGCGGCGAGCGGATGCCGCGCCTCGGGGCGGGGCGTCGGGCGACACGACTCAGGCGACGCGGCGCGCGTGGATGGCAGCCGCCTCGGTTCGCGATGAGGCGCCCAGCTTGCGGAGGATGGCGGAGACGTGCACCGACACGGTCTTCGCGCTGATGTACAGGCGGTCGGCGATCTGTCCGTTGCTCAGCCCCTCGGCGACGAGCCCGAGCACCTGTTCCTCCCGGGAGGTGAGAATCGGATCTGCCCTGCCGCCCGACAGCCCGGCGTCGGAGAGCAGCCGGCGGGCCTGCTCAGCGAGGTAGTCGGCGCCGATCTCCTCTGCGAATGCGCACGCCGCCTGCAATCGCTGCTGCGCGGCGGCTCGATCCGCGGCCTCGACGAGGCTCTGGCCGTCGCGCACCATCGCATAGGCCCGGATGTACGCCGGGCCGACGCACTCCACCGCCGCGCTCCAGGGACCCTCCCCCAGTTCGGCGGCGAAGACCGCAGACCACAGCGGGGCGATGGGCCAGCCGGTGAGCCGGTCGATGATCGCGCGGAAGGGCTCGAGCTCGGCTTCGGTGCCCTCGCCGCTGCCCTGCGCACGCAGCAGCGCGACGGCTCGCGCGGCGATCGCGGCGAGCGGCAGGTCGAGCGGCGCATCGCCCTCGGCCGCGGACTCCCGCGCCGCGGAGGCGTGCTCGAGCGCGCTGCGGGCGTCGCCGCGCGCCAGCGCCAGCTCGCCCAGGTCGTACGCCAGTCCCAGTCGGGTCTGGTATTCGTACACACCGAACGGGGCGAGCTCGTGGAGCACGTCGGCCAGCGCCTCCTCGGCCTCTTCGAGGCGTCCGCGCCAGACGGCCAGGCACAGCAGGCGCTCGCGCAGGAACGCCGAGAAGAGCCCTGCCTCGATCAGCGGCGCCAGCTGCTCGCCCATGCGCTCCGCTTCGCGCAGACGACCGCCGTACATCATCGCCTCGATGACATTCGCCTCGGTCATCAGGAGCGGCCCGCGATCGGCGAAATGCTCCCGGCCGTACTCGACCCCCTCGCGGGCGAGTGCCGCCGCCTCGTCGTAGCGCCCGACCAGCATGAGCGTGTTGGAGTAGTTGATGTAGTAGCGCATCATGGCGCGCACGAACCCCGCCGAGCGCTGTCGCGCCTCTTCGAAGAGCTCTACAGCGTCGGCGTCACCACTCGCGGTCCGGCACGTCGCGGCGATCAGGAGCGCCTGCGCGACGATCTCGGCCGCGCCCTGGTCGCCGGCCTGGGCGAACGGCTCGGCCGTGGCCTTGGCAGCCATCGCCACGTCCCACCCCAGCACCGGGCGGCGGTTCAGCATGTGCACGCGCGCCGAGCTGAGCAGGAGGTCTGCGCGGAGCAGATCGTGCTCGGAGCCGTCGCCGAGGATCGCGAGGGCCCGCCCGATGCTCTCGAGTCCATCCGCGGTGCCGGACTGCAGCTCGACGGTCGCCAGCTGCCCCAGCATGGAGGCCAGCCCCGCCTGGTCGCCTTCGGGCCAGGCCGCCACTGCTTCGCGTGCGAACGCGAGAGCGCGCTCGTGCCTGTTGGCGGAGACCAGCACCGCCGCCGTGCGGCGCAGCAGCTCGACCCACGTGAGCCCGCTCACGGCGACCGGATCCGCCACCGTCTCCCACAGCTCCAGGGCGCGCTCGCCCGCCTCGGCGGCCGTCGACCACGCGGACGCGCGGCTGGCCGCCCGCTGCGCGTTCACCGCCGCGGCGAGCGCCCGGTCGGGCACCCGCGCGGCCCACCAGTGGTGGGCGATGTCCGCGAGCACGCGCGGAGTGGGGGCGACCGCTTCCAGGGCCGCCGCATAGGCGGCGTGGAGGCGCAGACGCTCCGTCGGCAGCAGCTCCGCGTAGACGGCTTCGCGCATCAGCGCGTGGCGGAAGGCGTAGTCCTCGTCGTGCACCACGATCACCTGGGCGTCCACCCCCGCCCGCACCGCTGTCTCGAACGCGAGGTCCTCGCCTCCCAGCACCTCGCGCATCACCGCATGAGGCACGGCGACACCGCCGGTCGCCAAGACGCGCGCGAACGCCCGGGTGGCGGCATCGAGCGCCTCGTAGCGGAGCAGGAGCACGTCGCGCAGCGACGTCGGCAGCCGATCGCCCGAGAAACTCGCGAGCTCCTCCACGTAGAACGGAATGCCCTCGCTGCGGGCGGCGATGTCGCGCAGCACCTCGGAAGCGACCGTCTCACCGCCGATCGCCGCGGCAAGTGCGCCCGCCTCGGCGTCGGTCAGCCGCGAAAGCGGCCGATGGGCGACCAGTCGTCCGCGCTCGAGCTCTGCGAGCAGGGGGCGAAGCGGGTGACCTCGGCCGACGTCATCCGTCCGGTACGTGAGCACGATCAGCACGGGCAGCGTGGCTGCTCGGCGCACGAGCCGCCCCACGATCTCGAGCGTCGTGCCGTCGGCCCAGTGCAGATCCTCCACCACGATCACCAGCCGGCGCCCGCGAGACAGTGCCGAGAGCAGCTCGACGACCACGTCGGCGAGCCGCTCTGCGCCATCGACCCCGCCGCCCAGGCTCGGAACGAGAACGCCCAGGATGTCGGCTCCGCGCCCCGCGGCCTCGCGCACCTCGTCGGCGCCGAAAGCTTCCACCGCCGCCCGCACGAGGTCGGCGATGGCCGCGAGGGGCGCCGGGCCCGGGCCTGAGTCCACGCAGCCGCCACGTAGCACCACCGCGTCGTCGAGCCGCGCGGTGAACTCCCGCAGCAGACGGGTCTTTCCCATGCCGGCGTCGCCCGAGATGACGACTGCACGCCCTGCGTCGGCGATGACCGCCAGGTCGTTCTCGAGCGCTGCGAGATCGGCCGCCCGGCCGATGAGCGGCACCTGCCCTACCTGCACGGGGCCATTGTGCCAGGTGCCTCCGACGTCGCGGCAGGGTCCGGCGCCCGGGATCAGCGGCGCTGGCGGTCCTCCGCCCTGTCCTTGATGAACAGGGGCGGCAGCAGCCATGTCGCGAGCGCGGTGACGAGCCAGACGATGACGGTGCCGACGATCCACGCGACCGGGCCGTCGATGCCGATGCCCGCGGCCGGGATAAGCACCGCGATGAGCAGTGCGACGAAGGTCGACAGCAGTCCGACGCCGCCGAGGAGTGCGTGGGCGTGCCGACGCGTGATCCTCAGCAGCCATGGCGCAAGGATGCTCTGCAGCACCGCGAAGATGACGACGGCGACCAGGATCCCCCACCAGTCGTTCCAGTGCAGGAAGAACCCGTCCAGCACGAGGTCGGCCACGACGAGACCCAGTGCGGCCGAAGCGAGGAAGATCACGGCGCGGATCAGCAACGTCAGCACGATCGAAGCCTAGCGGCGCGGCATCCGTCCCCTGCCCTGCTTCCCCGCCGGGGACATGCACGCGCGGCCGGAACCCGCATACGCGGCCGCTCGATCACAGCGCGAAAGCAGGTTTCGACAGCGCGAAGCGTCGGCGGGGCGAGGTCAGGCGTCGTCGCCGCCGAGGGCGGCGAGCCGGGCCTCTTCGTCGGCCTGGATCGCGGACTCGATGATCGGCTCGAGCGCACCGTCCATCACCTGATCGAGGTTGTAGGCCTTGTAGCCGGTGCGGTGGTCGGCGATGCGGTTCTCGGGGAAGTTGTACGTGCGGATGCGCTCGGAACGGTCCATGCCGCGGATCTGAGACCTGCGGGCATCGGATGCTGCCGCCTCGAGCTCTTCCTGCTGCCGGGCGAGCAGGCGCGCACGGAGCACGCGCATGCCGGCCTCGCGGTTCTGCAACTGCGACTTCTCGTTCTGCATCGAGACGACGATGCCGGTGGGCACGTGCGTGATGCGCACCGCGGAGTCCGTCGTGTTCACGGACTGCCCGCCGGGCCCCGACGATCGGAAGACGTCGATCTTCAGGTCGTTCTGGTCGATGTGGATCTCTTCGGGCTCGTCGACCTCGGGGAACACCAGCACGCCGGTCGTCGAGGTGTGGATGCGCCCCTGCGACTCGGTCGCCGGCACGCGCTGCACCCGGTGCACGCCGCCTTCGTACTTGAGGTGCGCCCACACGCCCTGCGCCGGATCGGACGACGACCCCTTGATCGCCACCTGCACGTCCTTGTAGCCGCCGAGGTCGGACTCGTTGCGCTCGAGAAGCTCGGTCTTCCAGCCCTTCGACGCCGCGTACTGCAGGTACATGCGCAGGAGGTCCGCCGCGAAGAGCGCCGACTCGGCGCCGCCTTCGCCCTGCTTGATCTCCATGATCACATCGCGCGCGTCGTCGGGGTCGCGCGGGATCAGCAGGCGCCGAAGTTTCTCCTGCGTCTCGGCGAGCTTCGCCTCGAGCGCGGGTACCTCATCGGCGAACGCCTCGTCCTCACGGGCGAGTTCCCGGGCGGCATCCAGATCATCGGATGCCGCCACCCAGTCCTCGTGGGCTTTGACGATGCGCGACAGCTCGGCGTAGCGCCGGTTCACTCGCTTGGCGCGCGCCGCATCGGCGTGCACCGCGGGGTCGGAGAGCTCCTCCTGCACCGCGCGGTGCTCGTCGATCAGCCCCCGGACGGAATCGAACATCGCGGGTTCGGGCACGGGTCAGCGGATGCTGTTGTCGTGATCGTGGCTGCGGCCGCCGCCGTGTCCGTTGGCCGGCGCCGGGATCGACTTCTGCATCTGCACCAGGAACTCGACGTTCGACTGCGTCTCCTTGAGCTTTCCGAGCACGACCTCGAGGGCCTGCTGGGGCTCGAGACCGGCCAGCGCGCGGCGGAGCTTCCAGGTGATCTTCACCTCATCGGGCGACAGCAGCATCTCTTCGCGACGCGTGGACGACGCGTTGACGTCGACCGCCGGGAAGATGCGCTTGTCGGCGAGCTGGCGGTTCAGGCGCAGCTCGCTGTTGCCGGTGCCCTTGAACTCCTCGAAGATGACGTCGTCCATCTTGGAGCCGGTCTCGACGAGGGCCGTCGCGAGGATCGTGAGGGACCCGCCGTTCTCGATGTTGCGCGCGGCGCCGAAGAAGCGCTTGGGCGGGTACAGCGCCGACGCGTCGACGCCACCCGTCAGCACGCGGCCCGAGGTCGGCGCCGAGATGTTGTAGGCGCGTCCGAGGCGAGTGATCGAGTCGAGCAGCACGACGACGTCGCGACCGAGTTCCACGAGGCGCTTCGCACGCTCGATGGCGAGCTCGGCGACGGTGGTGTGGTCCTCGGCGGGACGATCGAAGGTCGAGGCGATGACCTCGCCCTTCACCGTGCGCTGCATGTCGGTGACCTCTTCGGGGCGCTCGTCGACGAGCACGACCATGAGGTGAACCTCGGGATTGTTGATCGCGATGGCGTTGGCGATCTGCTGCAGCACGATCGTCTTTCCCGCCTTCGGGGGCGCGACGATGAGGCCGCGCTGGCCCTTGCCGATGGGAGCGACCAGGTCGATGATGCGCTGCGTCAGCTTCTCGGGCGCCGTCTCGAGACGCAGGCGCTCCTGCGGGTAGAGCGGCGTGAGCTTGCCGAACTCGACGCGCGTCGCGGCGTCGTCGACCGACAGGCCGTTCACGGCGTCGACCTTCACGAGCGCGTTGTACTTCTGGCGGCTGGACTGCTCGCCCTCGCGGGGCTGCTTGATGGCGCCGACGACGGCGTCGCCCTTGCGCAGGTTGTACTTCTTGACCTGGCCGAGCGAGACGTAGACATCGCTCGGACCGGGGAGGTACCCGGAAGTGCGCACGAACGCGTAGTTGTCGAGCACGTCGAGGATGCCCGCGATCGGGATGAGGACGTCGTCCTCGCCGATCTCGGTCTCGAACTCGTCGCCACCGGTGGCCTGCGTCCCACGGCGCTTGTTGCGCTGACGGCCACGGCCCCCCACCTGCTGCTGCTCGTCCTCGGCCGACTCCGCCTTGACGGGCTCGGCGACGGGCTGCGCGCTCTGAGGCTTGTCGGCCTTGTCGCCCGGGGCCTGCGCGGTCTGGCCGCCCTGCGCGTTCTGGTTGCGGTTGCGGCTGCGGCTGCGGCTGCGGCTGCGGCCGCGTGACGGCACTTCGGCGCCCTCGCCATCAGCCGCCTGCTCGGCGCCTTCGCTCGCTTCGGCCGTCGTCTCGGCGGCAGTGCCGCCCGGGACCTCGGCGGGGACGGATGCCGCGTCCGCGGCCGGCTCGCCGTCCTGTGCCTGCGGGGCCTCCGCCTGCGGAGCGTCCGCCTGCGGAGCCTCGGCCGGCGTCTCGGCGGCAGCGTCGGCGGCAGCGTCGGCGGCAGCCTCGGCGGGCGGTACGTCGGTGCTCTTGGCCCGGCGCGGAGCGCGCTTGCGCGGTGCCTTCACGGGTGCGGCGGGCGCCTCGTCGGCCGGCGCCCCGGCGGCGGCCTCGGCGACGATCTCTTCAGCCACGACCTCGGCGACGATCGCGTCGGCGACCGCCTCCTCTGCCACGGCGTCGGCAACGGCGGCCTCGGCCACGGCCTCTTCGGCCACCGCGTCGGCGATGATCGCCTCGGCGACCGCCTCCTCCGCGACCGCCTCGGCCGCCTCTGCGGCGGCCTGATCGCCGGATTCCTCGGCGACGATGGCCTCGGCGACCGCCGCTTCGGCGACCTCTTCAGCCTCGACGGCCTCGATGACCGCCTCGTCGGCGATCGCGTCGGCTGCCTCAGCCTCGACCACGGCCTGTTCGGCGACTTCCTCGGCGACGACGGCCTCGATCACGGCCTCCTCGGCGGTGGTCTCGGCCTGCGCGTCGACGGTCTCGGCGTTCGAGAGGCCGTCGGGCGCTTCCGCGCGCTCGTCGGCAGGAACGTCAGAATGGATCTCGGAGATGGACTCCACGAGTTCTCCCTTGTGAAATACGAATGGTTGTGCACGACCGCACAGCACTTCGGGTGGCGTCTGCCTCTTCGATCAGTTGTCACGCCTGTCGAATCACCCGCCGACGGGGTGAGGGACCGCGAGGTGCTCAGCGGACGTCGGCAGGAGTCAGAATGCCGTGCGGTGGTTTCGCAGAATTGCGACGGAGGCCAGATTCACGTATTACGTGGAACCCTCCGCGTGCTCCCTCACTGTACCACCCTTGAAGTCGACGGCGAGCATGAGGGCCTCCCACGGGGTGTCGGTCGTCGACGCCGCGAGAGCCGCGGCCTCGAGGCGTCGTCCCGGGCCGTCGGCGAGCACGAGCACGCTGGGACCCGCCCCCGACACGACGGCCGCGAAACCGGCCGCGCGCAGGGCGCGGACCAGGGCGTCGGTCTCGGGCATGGCGCTCGCGCGGTAGTTCTGGTGCAGCTTGTCTTCGGTGGCGGCCTGCAGCAGCTCGGGGCTCTGGGTGAGAGCGGCGATCAGCAGCGCAGACCTCGAGACGTTGAACACGGCGTCCTCACGAGGCACGTGAAGCGGCTGCAGGCTGCGCGCGAGCTTGGTCGACATCGTGAAGGCCGGAACGAAGACCAGCGGCGACACACCACGGTGCACCAGCAGCTTCTTGTGCTGGGGGCCGTCCTCGTCGACCCAGGCGATCGTCAGGCCGCCGAACAGGGCGGGCGCGACGTTGTCGGGGTGCCCCTCGAGCTCGGTCGCCAGCCCGAGCAGGGCGTCGGGTCCGAACTCGACGTCGCCCTCCAGGAGCCCCTTGGCCGCGAGGAGCCCCGAGACGACCGCCGCACCCGACGAACCGAGCCCCCGGCCGTGCGGGATCACATTCCTCGCGATGAGCCTGAGTCCCGGCATCCGCCGACCCACCGACTCGTAGGCGTACGCGATGGCGCGAACGACCAGGTGCGACGCGTCACGGGGTACGTCTGCCGCGCCGGCGCCCTCGACCTCGATCTCCAGCTCCCCCTCGGGCAGCGCCGTGACTTCCAGCTCGTCGTACACGCTCAGCGCGAGCCCGAGGGTGTCGAACCCCGGCCCGAGGTTCGCGCTCGTCGCCGGAACCCGCACCACGACGCGACGGCCGGGCGCGGGCACGACGGCTGCGTTCACGCCGTCGCCGCCGCGGGGGCGAGGTCGAGGACGGATGCCACCTCCGACGTGGTCGCGTCGACGACCGTCGGCTCGACCTCGGAGCCGTCGGCGTTGCGGAGCGCCCAGTGGGGGTCCTTGAGGCCGTGGCCGGTGACGGTCAGGACCACGCGCGCACCCTGCGGCACGACGCCCGCTTCCACGCGGTCGAGGAGACCGGCCACACTGATCGCCGACGCCGGCTCGACGAAGACGCCCACCTCGCCCGCGAGCAGCTTCTGGGCGGCCAGGATACGGTCGTCGTCGATCGCGCCGAACCAGCCGTCGGTCGCCGCGCGCGCCTCGAGGGCGAGCTCCCACGAGGCCGGGTTGCCGATGCGGATGGCGCTGGCAACCGTCTCGGGGTTCTTGACGACCTCGCCGCGCACGAGCGGCGCGGAGCCCTCGGCCTGGAAGCCGAACATGCGGGGCACCCGGGTCGAGACGCCGGCCGCGGCCTCTTCGGTGTATCCGCGGGTGTAGGCGGTGTAGTTGCCGGCGTTGCCCACGGGGATGAAGTGGAAGTCGGGCGCGTCGCCCAGCTGCTCGACGATCTCGTACGCCGCCGTCTTCTGGCCGTCGATGCGGTCGGGATTGACCGAGTTGACCAGGTGCACCGGGTAGTTGTCCGCGAGCTCGCGGGCGATCTCGAGGCAGTCGTCGAAGTTGCCGCGGATCTGGATGAGGCGGCCGTTGTGCGCGACGGCCTGGCTGAGCTTGCCCATCGCGATCTTGCCCTCGGGTACGAGCACCGCGGCGGTGATGCCGGCGTGTGCGGCGTAGGCGGCGGCCGACGCCGACGTGTTGCCCGTCGATGCGCAGATGACGGCCTTTGCACCGTGCTCGATGGCGCGCGACACCGCGACGGTCATGCCGCGGTCCTTGAACGAGCCCGTGGGGTTCATGCCCTCGAACTTCACCCAGACGTCCGTGCCGGTGCGGCGCGACAGCGCCGGTGCGGGCAGGAGGGGGGTGCCGCCCTCGCCGAGGGTGACGACCGTGGAGGCGTCCGTGACGCCCAGACGATCTGCGTACTCGCGGAGGACTCCGCGCCAAACATGTGCCATGTCAGTTCTCCTTCAGAAGCCTTCAGTTGCCTTCGACCCGCAGCACCGAGACGACGCGCTCCACGACGCCGCTCGCGGCGAGACGGTCGACCGTCTCGCTGAGGTCCTGCTCCAACGCCTTGTGCGTTCCGATCACCAGTCGCGCCACGCCGCTGCCGTCGTCGCCCGAGGCGACGACGGTCTGCTCGACGGTCGCGATGGACACGCGGCCGTCGCTCAGGATGCCCGCGACCGTCGCCAGCACGCCCGGCTGGTCGTCGACCTCGAGGGTGATCTGGTAGCTCGTGGTCACTCGTCCGACCGGGACGATCGGAAGGTTCGCGAGGGTGGACTCGCCGACGCCGACGCCGCCCGCGATGTGACGGCGCGCCGCCGACACGACGTCGCCGAGCACGGCCGACGCCGTCTGCACGCCGCCGGCCCCTGCACCGTAGAACATCAGGTTGCCGGCCGCCTCGGCCTGCACGAACACGGCGTTGTTGGCGCCGTGCACGCTCGCGAGCGGGTGCGCGCGGTCGATGAGCGCCGGGTAGACGCGCACCGAGATCGACTCGCCGGACCCGTCGGTGAGGCGCTCGCACACCGCCAGCAGCTTGATGACATAGCCGGCGTGGCGCGCGGCATCCATCATCGACTTGTCGATCGACGTGATGCCCTCGCGGTGCACGGCGTCCAGCGGCACGGTCGTGTGGAATGCGAGGCTCGCGAGGATCGCGGCCTTCTGTGCGGCGTCATAGCCCTCGACGTCGGCCGTCGGGTCGGCCTCCGCGTAGCCCAGCCGCTGCGCGTCGGCGAGCACATCGGCGAACTCCGCGCCCTCGCCATCCATGCGGTCGAGGATGTAGTTGGTCGTGCCGTTGACGATGCCCATGATGCGCTGCACGCGGTCGCCGGCGAGTGAGTCGCGCAGCGGGCGGATGATCGGGATGGCGCCGGCCGCGGCCGCCTCGTAGTACACCTCCGCGCCGACCTGATCGGCCGCGTCGAAGATCTCAGGGCCGTGGGTCGCCAGCAGCGCCTTGTTCGCGGTCACGACATCGGCGCCCGAGTTGATCGCCTGCAGGAGGTAGGCCCGCGCCGGCTCGATGCCGCCCATGAGCTCGATGACGATGTCGGAGCCGATGATGAGCGACTCCGCGTCCGTCGTGAAGAGCTCCTTCGGAAGGTCGGCATCACGCTTGGCGTCGACGTCGCGCACCGCGATGCCGACCAGCTCCAGTCGCGCGCCCGCCCGGTCCGCGAGCTCGTCGGCGTGCTGACGCAGCAGCGAGGCCACCTGCGAGCCGACGGCGCCGGCTCCCAGGAGCGCGACGCGGAGGCGGCGGTAGTCGGTCACTTCGTCTCGTTCCGTCCACTCGGTACAGGCATGCGCTGTCTCCCTTCCGTCGGAGCGCCCTCGGAGGGACGCCCGCGTTCGAACACGGCGGTTGCGAGGCCCGCGTCGCGGGCGAGGAGATCGTCGATCGTCTCGCCGCGCACGATGACGCGCGCCTCTCCCCCGCGCAGCGCCACGACGGGCGGACGGGGGACGTAGTTGTAGTTGCTCGCGAGCGAGAAGCAGTAGGCGCCGGTGGCCGGTACGGCGAGCAGGTCGCCGGGTGAGACGTCCCCGGGCAGGTACTCGGCGTCGACCACGACGTCGCCCGACTCGCAGTGCTTGCCCACCACGCGGACGAGGGCCGGCGCGGCGTCGCTCGAGCGCGACGCGATGCGTGCCGAGAACTGAGCGCCGTACAGAGCGGGACGCGCGTTGTCGCTCATTCCGCCGTCGACGCTGACGTACAGTCGGGCGTCGCCGCTCTCGAGCGCGACGGGCTTGGTGGTGCCGACCTCGTACAGCGTCACGCCGGCGCGGCCGACGATGGCGCGCCCGGGTTCGAACGCCAGGTTCGGAACAGGGATGCCGCGCACCTCGCACTGCCGTGCCACGGCGTCGGCGATTCCCAGGGCGAGCGCCTCGATCGGCGTCGGGTCGTCGACCGAGGTGTAGGCGATGCCGAAGCCGCCGCCGAGGTTCAGCACCGGCAGTTCGCCTCCCTCGCGCAGCTCGGCGTGAAGCTCCACGATGCGGGCGGCCGACTCCTCGAAGCCGGCCGTGCCGAAGATCTGCGAACCGATGTGGCAGTGCAGGCCCACGAACGTCAGACCCGACAGCTCGCGGATGCGGGCGACCGCGGCCGGAGCATCCTCCAGCGTGAACCCGAACTTCTGGTCTTCATGGGCCGTGGCGAGGAAGTCGTGCGTCTCGGCGTGGACGCCGCTGTTGACCCGCAGCAGCACCGCCTGGGTCGCGCCGCGACGCTCGACGATCGCCGCGAGGCGCTCGATCTCGATGAGACTGTCGATCACGATCGAGCCGATGCCCGCCTCGACGGCACGCTCCAGCTCGGCAGCCGACTTGTTGTTGCCGTGGAAGCCGAGCCTCGCCGGGTCGGCGCCGGCGGCGAGCGCGACGGCCAGCTCCCCGCCCGTGCACACGTCGACGGCGAGCCCCTCCTCGGTCACCCAGCGCACGACCTCGGTGGTGAGGAACGCCTTGCCGGCGTAGTACACCCGTGCCTGTGCTCCATGCCGTGCGGCCGCCGCGCGGAAGGCGTCGAGGGTACGTCGGGCGGTGCCCCGCACCTCGTCTTCGTCGATCACGTACAGGGGCGTGCCGAACCGCTCTCTGAGGGCCGTGACAGGGATGCCGCCGAGCTCGAGCACGCCGGAATCGTCGCGCGCCGCGGCCGCGGGCCAGACTGCCGGAGCCAGAGCGTTCGCGTCGGCGGGGCGTTCCAGCCACGCGGGAGCGACGGAACGGGAATGCGGGTCGGCGGACACGGTGGACCAATCGGTGGGAGCTGCGGCGCTGGCCGTCCGGGACTTCGGGTGCGGCTGTGCCGGGCCGGAGGGGTCACGCGCCTGGCAGTGCTAGAAGTCTAGGGCACGCGGCATGCGGCACCCCATCCGTGTGACGCAGGGCGGAATCTCAGGCGCAGACGCCGTTCTCCTGCAAGGACGGGTCGGTGGCGATGGCGCCGTCGACCGCGAAGTCGGCGACGAGCTGCTCGCCCGTCACCTCCACGCCGGTGAGGGTGACACCCGCCGGCAGGTACTGAGCGATGCAGACGTCCCAGTCTCGCAGCACCCCCGTGGCCAGACGGCCGAACGTCTTCTGCAGCTGCGCCGCCGACACCTCGGCGTCGCCGAGCCGGAGGGAGGCGGGGGTGAGCACCAGGTCGCCCTCCGCGGCCGAGGGCGTGAGGGCCGCCGCGACCGGGACCGTCGCGCCCAGCAGCGTCAGATCCACCGACATCGTGACATTCGGCGCTTGCAGGCCGAGGCTCTCGGCCGGGAAGCTCTCGACGTTCGACATCAGGTCGCGAAGCTGCTGCTCGTCGAGGACGAGGGTCGCGTCGGCGTTCTCGATCGCGCCGTCGCTCACCGCCACGCCGTGAGCGACGACCGACATGTCACCCGTGACCTGGGCGTCGGATCCCTCACCCCCGACCGTCACATCGTCGGAGGAGATGGTCAGCCGCGTCAGCGAGCCGGAGATGAGCTGCGGGAGGACCGCCCCGTCGATCTCGACGTCGATCTGCTGATCGGCGGGCAGCGACAGCTGGGTGCGCACCTGGTCCTGCACGATCCCGGTCACCACCTGGCGTGCGATCGCCTCGGCGGCGAACCATGCGGCGACCGCGAGCACCGCGACGATCACGAAGCCGACGACCCAGGGCCACACGTGCCGGCGCGGCGACCGCGCGGCTGCCGGCTCCAGGCCCTCGGGGAGCGGAACCGTCGGCTGCGTGTCGCCTCGTGCCATGGCTACATCCGTTCCGGTGCGCTGACGCCGAGCAGGTCGAGGCCGTTTCGCAGCACCTGGCCCGTGGCGTCGTTCAGCCACCGGCGCGTGCGATGCACCGCCTCGACCGGCTCGTCGCCCAGCGGGATCACACGGCAGTTGTCGTACCAGCGGTGGTAGAGGCCCGCGAGCTCCTCGAGGTATCGCGCGACCCGGTGCGGCTCGCGCACCTCGGCGGCGAACCCGACGATGCGCGGGAACTCCTGCAGCGCGCCCAGCAGTGCCGACTCGGTCTCGTGCGTGAGCAGCTCGGGGGCGAACTCCGAGCGGTCGACACCCGACGCCTCGGCATTGCGGGCCACGTTGTGGGTGCGGGCGTGCGCGTACTGCACGTAGAAGACGGGGTTGTCGTTGGTGCGCTTGCGGAGGATCTCGGGGTCGAGCGTCAGCGGCGAGTCGGCCGGGTACCGCGCGAGCGAGTAGCGCAGCGCGTCGGTGCCGAGCCAGTCCCGCAGATCGTCGAGCTCGATGATGTTGCCCGCGCGCTTGGACAGCCGCGCGCCGTTGACCGACACGAGCTGCCCGATGAGCACCTCGATGTCCTTCTCGGGGTCGTCGCCGGCCGCCCCCGCGAGGGCCTTCAGGCGGTGCACGTACCCGTGGTGGTCGGCGCCGAGCAGGTAGATCTTGTGCGCGAAGCCGCGATCGCCCTTGTTGAGGTAGTAGGCGGCATCCGCGGCGAAGTAAGTGTACTCGCCGTTGGAGCGGCGGATGACGCGATCCTTGTCGTCGCCGAAGTCGGTCGTGCGCACCCACACGGCGCCATCGGAGTCGAAGACGTGCCCCTGCTCGCGGAGGCGGTCCACGGCCTCGTCGACGAGGCTCGGAGCACCGTCCGGGCCCTTCGCGTGCAGCGTGCGCTCGCTGAAGAAAACGTCGAAGTGCACGTTGAACTTCTCGAGCGAGACCTGCAGGTCGCCGAGCTGGAGCTCGTACGCCCGATCCCGCGCGACGAGGAGTTGCTCGTCCTCGGCGAGCGACAGCAGTTCGGGCACGGCGATGAGGACGCGCTGCGCCAGGTCGTCGATGTACGAGCCCGGGTAACCGTCCTCGGGAGTGGGCTCGCCCTTGGCCGCGGCGAGCACCGAGCGTCCGAAGCGCTCCATCTGCGCGCCGGCGTCGTTGACGTAGAACTCCCGGACGAGCGTCGCGCCGCTCGCGAGCAGCAGGCGCGCCATCGAGTCGCCGAGCGCAGCCCACCGGGTGTGGCCGATGTGCATCGGGCCGGTGGGGTTGGCGCTCACGAACTCGAGATTGATGGTGTTCCCTCGCTGCGAGTCGTTCGTGCCGAACGCCGCCCCCGCTTCCACGATGGCCTTGGCGAGCTGACCGGCGGCAGCGGCATCCAATCGGATGTTGATGAACCCGGGACCGGCCACCTCGACGCCCGCGACGCCGTCGACCTCGGCGAGACCTGCCGCGATGTCGGCGGCGAACTCGCGCGGGTTCGCGCCGACCGCCTTGGCGAGCTTGAGGGCGGCGTTGGACGCCCAGTCGCCGTGGTCGCGGTTCTTCGGACGCTCGAGCGGAAGGTCGGCGGCGGTCAGTCCCTCGGCAGCTCCGGGACGCCGCGCCTCCGCGAGCGGGACGACGACGGCGAGCAGGGCGGCGGAGAGGGCATCGGGATTCATAACCGGCCCAGTCTATTCGCCGGGTCCTGGGCGTACGGTCCCGCCCGCTCCGCTGCCGGGCCGCTCAGGAGATCTGCACGAGGGCGCCGAAGTCGTCGGCGGCCGGATCGGACACTTCGTCTCCTGCGCGCTCGCTCGCTGACCGCCCCAGGGGCACGGCGCCGGGAAGGGCGCCGAGCCCGTCGAGGGCCGGCCCCTCGGGAAGGACCCATGCGTCGACGCGAAGGTGCTTGAGGCCGACGTAGCCGCCGTGGTAGCTGAGGAACGCACAGTCCGCGGCATCGCGGCCGGTCGCGATGCGCACCAGCGAGCGACGGTTCGCCAGGCGGGTCGCGTCGATGACGTACCACGCGCCGTCGAGGTACGCCTCGGCGACCGCATGGAAGTCCATCGGGCGAAGGCCCGGCGCGTAGCACGCGGCGTAGCGCGCGGGCATGTCCATCGCGCGCAGAAGCGCGATGACGACGTGTGCGTAGTCCCGGCACACGCCCTGGCCGGTCATGAGGGTGGTGACGGCGCTGTCGGTTCCCTGGCTGAGACCCGGCGTGTAGGTGGTGCTCGACGCGACGAACTCCGACACCCCGGCGATGAGATCGTGTCCCGACAGACCCTTGAACTGGCGACGGGCCTGCTGGAACACCTCGTCGGACTGCGCGTAGCGACTCGGACGCAGGTAGGTGATGGCCTCGAGATCGCTCGTGCCGCGGTGCGCCGACTGCCCGTCGACGGTCGCCTCGTACCGGATCTCGAGAAGGCCGGGCTCGCCGGTGAGCCGGTGCAGGCGGGTACCGGACTGGTCCACGATCTCGGTCGGCGTATAGACGCGATCGCCCTGCGTGAACGTGAGCTGCTCACTCGAGATCGGGGCCGCCTGGGCGGCCGCGATCTGGAAGATGAGGTCGACGGATGCCCCCAGTTCGAGGTCCATCTCAGCCGTCACGACGCGTTGCACCGAAGTATCCTCGCATGCCGCGAAAGCCGCTTCGCGCGCGCCCGCCCCGCGCGCGCCGTGAGAGTGCTGCAAGCGCTTGCGAACCTCAGGATCTGCCGGGTCTTTTCGCCCGGCGACGGCCGGTGTCAGAAGCGCTCCTCCCGATGACTTACCCTCTTCACATGCTCGCGCCCGGCCGCTCTCGCGTACGGCGGCTGTGGCTCCCCTTCCTGGGCGCCCTGCTCGCCGTCGCAGCCGTGTGCGCGGTCGCGGTCCTTCGCCCCTGGGGCGCGCCCGAACCGGTGGCTCCTGCGGCCGTCGCAGAAGGGAAGGCGGCGGTGGCGGCATCCGTCCCGCCCGCTCCCCTGGCACTGCCCGACGGAGCGCGCGTACTGGTCTTCGGGGACTCGTGGGTCTACGGCTCAGCCGCGACCGTGCCGACTCTCGGGTTCGCCTACGTGCTGGCCGACAAGCTCGGCGTCGAGACGGTCGTGAACGGCGTCCGCGGCAGCGGGTACCTGAAGCCCGGCCTCGACGGGCCGGCCTACGGCGAGCGCATCGACGCGCTCGACCCCGCGCTCGACCCCGACCTCATCATCGTCGAGGGCTCGATCAACGACCGCCGGCTCTACCCCCACGGATACCGGGATGCCGTGACCGCGGCGTGGGACGCACTCGCGGCACGCTACCCCGAGGCCGAGATCGTGATCCTCGGTCCCTCGCCGCAGGTGCTCCCGGTCGAGAGCGCGACGCGCAAGATCGACGCCGAACTCAGCGAGCTGGCGGGAGCGCGCGGCTGGTGGTACATCTCGCCGATCGCCGAGGACTGGATCACCGACGCGAATTACCTCGACGTCATCGACACCGGTCCGATCGGCCGCGACCATCCCTCCACCGAGGGCCACGCGTACCTCGCGGAGCGCGTCGCAGCGGCGATCGAGCGCTTGGAGCAGCAGCCCGCCATTGCGGCCGACGCTCCTCACCACGACACTCCCCCGGCCCCCTGACGTGGCGGGGAGAGCCGGCCCGGGATGGTAATCTCGATCGGCACGCCTCCGTAGCTCAGGGGATAGAGCGTTGGTTTCCGGTACCAAAGGTCGCAGGTTCGATTCCTGTCGGGGGCACCATAGAACGCTTACTCGAAACAAGGTCCAAGTCCGTCGGTTCGAGTAGGTCTTCCAAGGTTTCAGTGTCAGTCGCGCCCGCGCCTTCGTGCGCCGGGCGCGATTTCCTTGTCAGCGCTGCCCAGTTGCGCCGCGCTTCGACAGCAGCATCTGCTTCCGGATGGTGTCTGCCATCTCCTGGACGAACTCGGGGGCAGAGGCATCGTGATTTCGGCAGGCACCGCCGAAATCGAACGAATTCGACCTGCGGTCCAAGCCACGTGAGGGCGCGAGTTCGCGCGCTCCGGAAGGGGCGCCGGTCGGCCCATCCACGGCCGGCGGCACACCGCTGACGATCAAGGCCCTTCAGGATCACGACGTTGGTACGAGCAAGCTCCGCAGGATGCCGTTCAGTACGCGAACGGGTTCCGAAGGTCCTGCATCGGCTGCCCTACCTCGATCAGATATGTCATGGGCAGCGGACCGAACACGTCCACGAGCTCGCCGCCGAGCTGCCGCGGAAAAGCGATCACGAGTTCGATGCCTGGGCGACGCACGTTGCCGATCAGGTAATCCACGCCGCGGATGCGCTTGAGACGACCGCTCACACGAGGTCGTGAACTGCCGTGGTTCGGAGGACGTGCGAACGACACGCGGTGGTTGATGTCGAGGTCGTCGAGATCTCCCACGGCGCACGATCGGGCGCGTGATGACTGTTCCATGCCTCATCGTCCCATGCGGCGGTTGCGCGTGGGGCCGTAGCGCGAGAAGCCCGGGGTACTCGCGGAGCCCGGCGGAGAGCGCGCGAGCCGACCCGCGCTGTGAACCGTACAGGATGGGGGCGTAACGTCCGATCATGAGCGCACAGGCACAGACGAACGGCACTTATGTGCCGGCACCCCCGGCGAACCAGCGAGCGCTCAGGTGAAGATCGCGATGCTCGGTCCCATCGCCTGGCGGACGCCACCGATCGGCTATGGACCGTGGGAGCGCGTGACGAGCCTGCTAACCGAGGGGCTGGTTCGCCGCGGGGTGGAGGTGACGCTGTTCGCGACCGGCGACTCGATCACCGGTGCCGAGCTGGATGCCGTCGCGCCGCACGGCTATGCGGAAGACGCGACGATGGACGGCCGCGTGTGGGAGGCGCTCCACGTCGCGCACGCCCTGGAGCGGGCGGGCGAATACGATCTCGTGCACAACCAGCTGGACTGGCTCCCCCTCGCCTTCACCGCTCACTGCGCCGCACCGATGGTCACGACCGTCCACGGCTTCTCGGGTCCAGCTATCCTGCCCGCGTACCTCGCCTCGGATTCCGCGTTCGTCTCCATCTCCGACGCCGACCGCTCCCCCGGTCTCGACTACATCGCGACGATTCACCACGGCATCGATCCAGCGGAGCTCCCCTATGCGCCCGAGCCGGACGACTATCTGGTCTCGTTCGGGCGCATCCACCCCGACAAGGGCACCGCGGCGGCGATCGAGATCGCGCGCCGGGCTGGCCGCCGCCTGGTGATCTGCGGCCCCATCCAGGACGCCGCCTATTTCCACGATGAAGTCGAGCCCCGCATCGACGGCGAGCGCGTCGTGTTCCTCGGCGCCGTGGGTGCGGAGGACCGCGCGCGCGTCCTCGGTCATGCCGTCGCGCTACTGCATCCGATCGGCTTCGACGAGCCTTTCGGGCTCTCGGTCGCCGAGTCGATGATGTGCGGCACACCGGCTCTGGCGTACCGCCGGGGCTCGATGGCCGAAGTCGTCGACGAGGGCGTGACCGGCAGCACTGTGGCCTCGATCCAGGAGGCGGTCTCGACACTCCCGCGCGTGGTGGCGCTGAATCGCCGTCGTGTCCACGATCGCGCCGTCGAACGATTCGGCGTGGAGCGGATGGTCGACGAGTACGTACGCGTCTACGAGGCCGTGCTCGCTCGCTGATCCTGGGACGACGCCCAGGTCGGACGGGTACCGTGCAACCACAGCGTCCGGTTCTCGAACCCGGGCGTGGACCGGACCACGGCGACGAAGGCGCGGTTCCACGAGGGATGCCGCCGGCAGACGTCTCGCCATGGCCCGGAGCGAGTCCGCACGGGCACCATCAGAAAGCGCCGTCGTGACCCACTACGGATTCCTCAGCACTTTTCCGCCGACCCGCTGCGGGCTGGCCACCTTCACCCAGTCCCTCTCCGACGCGCTCGTCCGCCCCCACGACGAGGGCACCATCGTGCGGGTGCTCGATGAGCCCGAGGAGCGCGGGCCCCACGATCCCCGTGTACGCAGCCGCGTGCGCACCGAGCTGATCGCCGGCGACAGCCTCAGCACCCTGCGCGCGACCCTGGCTCTGAACTCCTGCGATGTCGCGATCGTGCAGCACGAGTACGGGATCTACGGCGGACCCGACGGAGACCAGGTTCTCGACGTGCTCGCCGCGCTCACCGTCCCGGCGATCGTCGTGCTCCACACCGTGCTCGTGACACCGACGCCGCACCAGCGCGAGGTGCTCATCGAGGTGTGCCGGCGCGCGGCCGTGGTCGTCGTGATGACGACCCGCGCCCGCGACAATCTCGCCGCGATCTACTCGGTCGATCTCGCCCGGGTTCACGTCGTCCCGCACGGCGTGCAGCACGTCGCCCTCCGCGGTCCGAAGCCGCACACCGGCCGCCGGGTCGTCACGTGGGGCCTCCTGTCACCCGGCAAGGGCATCGAGTGGGGCATCCGCGCCATGGCGCAGCTCACCGACCTCACGCCCGATGTCGAGTACGTCGTCGCCGGGCAGACGCACCCCAAGGTGCTCGCCCATGCGGGGGAAAGCTACCGCACCATGCTCGCGGGCCTCGCCGATGACCTCGGCGTCGGGTCGTCCGTGCAGATCGACGGCCGCTACCTCGACGCGCCAGAGCTCGCGGAGCTCATCGCGTCGGCGGATGTCGTGCTCCTGCCGTACGACTCGGTCGACCAGGCGACCTCGGGCGTCCTCGCCGAGGCGGTGGCAGCCGGCGTTCCCGTCGTCGCCACGGCATTCCCCCACGCGGTCGAGTTGCTGTCGAGCGGAGCCGGGACCGTCGTCCCGCACAAGAACCCCGACGCAACCGCGCGGGCGCTCCGCGAGATCATCACCGGCACGTCCGTCGCCGATCGCATGCGCGAAGCCGCGCTCCGCGAGACGAACGAGACGACGTGGTCCGCCGTCGCCGACCGCTACCGCGCAGTCACGGCGCGGCTCGCCGCCGGGCGGGCGGCATGATGAAGGCCTCTCCCCCGTACGAGCACCTGAGGGCGCTGACGGATCACAACGGCGTCTTCGAGCACGCTCTGCTCGACGCGCCCCGCCGCGAGCACGGGTACTGCGTCGACGACGTGGCGCGCGCGCTGATCGTGGTCACGCGCGAGGGGCAGCAGACCGTCGAGCTGCGGAAGATGGCCGCGATCTACCTGCGCTTCCTCGAGTCGGCGGTCCGCGGAGACGGGCTCGCGCACAATCGGATGGGCGTCGACGGAGCGTGGTCCGACGACCCGGCCATGGGCGACTGGTGGGGGCGGCTGCTGTGGGCGCTCGGCACGATCGCCGGCCAGCACGGCGACCCGTGGACCCGCGCCCGAGCGGTGCGGACCTTCCGCATCGCGGCCCGTGAGCGGTCGACGAGCCTGCGGACCCTCGCCTTCGCGGCCCTCGGTGCGGCCGCGATCGTCCGCGTGCGCGGGGACGACCACATCGCCCGGACGCTCCTGCGGGAGTACATCGCAGCGATGCCGGCACTGCCGGACGGGGAGTGGCAGTGGCCCGAACCTCGCCTCGCCTACGGGAACGCTTCCCTCGCGGAAGCGCTGATCGCCGCCGGGAATGCTCTCGATGACGCGGATGCCACGGCCCGGGGTCTGCGGATGCTCGACTTCCTCCTCTCGGTGGAGACATCCGACGAGCGATTCTCCGTGACGGGGACGGCGGGGCGTGGACCCGGCGAGAAGGGGCCGTCGTTCGACCAGCAGCCGCTGGAGCTCGCCGCCCTGGCCGACGCGTGCGCCACGGCATACGCGGTCACCGGCGACCCGGTGTGGCTGCCCCCGATCGCGCGCGCCTGGAGCTGGTTCACCGGCCTCAACGACAGCGGCACGGTCATGTTCGACGACCGGACCGGCGCCGGCTTCGACGGGCTCGAACGCGACGGGAGGAACGAGAACCGTGGCGCCGAATCGACCCTCGCCGCCCTGAGCACCTATCAGCAGGCTCGCCGGCACCGTGCCCTGACGGCGCCCAGCCCTGCCCGCATGCACACGGCGCAGTTGACAGCGCAGCCCGATCGCGTGATCACCCAGTTGTTCCTGCCGGGTGAGGAATGGGCCGGCGATCATTCGCGCGCGGGCGAGATCATCGCGCGCGTCATGGCGATGCCCGCAGATCAGACCGAGACGCTCGCGGCCGGACTCCTCCGGGACTTCGGTGCGCGGCATCCCGACGTCCGCGCCCTCTTCCTGGAGAACGCCGCCGTCGTGAGCTCTCGTCTGGTCGAACCCGTCGACATCAGCCTCGCGCGCCGTCTCGTGATCGGCGCGAGCTTCACCGCGGAGTACGCCGTCGAAGGGGCGGCCCTGTGCAACCCCAGCGCGGTCGAGCATCCCGACCAGACCGGATTGGCGCCCGGCGAGCGACGCGTGGCCCTCGCCCTCCGCCCCATCGGTGAGGGGCACCGCTCCTCCATCGAATTCGCCGAGGCGATCATCGGCCCGGGTCGCCATTGGAGGTTCGTGGAGCGGATGCTTCCGCTGTCGCGTGCCCGGATCGACGAAGGCGACTGGAGCATCGCCCACTTCCGCGCTGCCATCGAGGAGGAGGGGATCGTCAACGAGATCTCGCACAGCGTGCTGCAGGGACTCCCCGAGCGGTTCACCGCGTCGGACGTCGAGGCGTCCGTGGCGGGCCTGCCGACCGCCCTCGCGCGGCGCGCGGACAGCGCACGGCATATCGAGGCGCTGCGCGAGCTGACGAACTCCGTCTACCGCGCCGAGTTCTCCCCGGAGACCGCCCTCAGCCAGCGTGTGCTCACTCCGGTGGCGGCAGAGGAACGCAACGGGATGGAGGACGCGCGATTCGTGCGATTCACCGACCTCGCCGGAGCCACTCACTACCGCGGAACCTACACCGCCTACGACGGCCGCGACATCGCGCCGCGCCTCATCATCACGTCGGATCTGCGCACGTTCGACATCCATCGTCTGACCGGCGACGCCGCTCAGGACAAGGGGATGGCGCTGTTCCCCCGCCCCGTGGGCGGGAGGTATCTCGCGCTCAGCCGAACCGGGGGCGAGGACATCTCGCTGGCGGAGTCCTCCGACGGCGTGATCTGGAGCCGGGCGGGAATCATCCACGCCCCGGCGGAGGGCTGGGAGATCGTCCACACCGGCAACTGCGGGCCGCCCCTGGAGACGCCGCACGGCTGGATCGTGCTCGTTCACGGTGTGGGCCCGATGCGCATATACTCACTCGGCGCGATGCTCCTCGATCTCGATGACCCGACGATCGTCCTCGGGCGCACGTCGATTCCGATCCTGCAGCCGGTCGGCGACCGTCGCGACGGCTACGTGCCGAACGTCGTGTACTCCTGCGGCGGGCTCATCGTGGATGACGTGATCTGGGTCCCGATCGGCATCGGAGACGCGCGCATCGGGGTCTGCTCGATCGAGGTCGACGAGCTCCTCGCGCACCTGGTTCCCTAGCCCGAGATCCCGTTCGAAGGCGCCTTCGTGTTTCCTGCATGGAAGGACCCGCGCGCGATATCGGGAGTACCCTGAGACCAGATGGCCCGGACCCTGTCATTGGCGCACGGAGTGCGCTCCGACTGACAGGAGCAGACGATGGCCATCACCGATTCCGGGTCACGCGCCGCAGGCGTGCGATCCACGACGCCGAAGGCGCCGAATCTCTACACCGATCTGTCGCAGATGGTGACCGGGAGCGGCCTCATGCGCCGGCGCTACGGCTACTACTGGACCAAGCTCATCGCCGCACCGATCGCGCTCGCCGGCGTCCTCGTCGTCTTCGTGCTCCTCGGTGACACCTGGTGGCAGCTGGTCACCGCGGGCGTGCTCTCCGTCCTGCTCACGCAGGTCGCGATGCTCGGACACGACGCCGCGCATCGCCAGATCTTCCGCTCCGGCCGGTGGAACGACTGGACCAGCCTCGTCGTGGGGAACCTTCTCGTGGGCATGAGCTACGGCTGGTGGCAGCACAAGCACACGCGGCATCACGCCAACCCGAACAAGGTGGGCAGCGATCCGGATATCGAGCTCCCGGTCATCTCGTTCACCCCCGAGCAGGCGGACCGCCGGCGCGCGAGTCGCAGCGGGCCGCTGCGCTGGCTGATCGCACACCAGGGCGTGCTGTTCTTCCCGATCCTGCTGCTCGAGGGGCTTTCGCTCCACGCATCGAGCGTGCGGCGGGTCTTCTCGCGCGAGCAGCTTCGACGCCGTCCGGTCGAGATCGCCTTCCTCGCGGTGCGGATCATCGGGTACATCGTGCTCGTCTTCCTCGTGCTGTCCCCGGGGATCGCGTTCCCCTTCCTCGCCGTGCAGCTCGGCCTGTTCGGCGTCTACATGGGAATGTCGTTCGCCCCCAATCACAAGGGGATGCCGCTCGTCCCGGCCGAGGCGAAGGTCGACTTCCTCCGCCGCCAGGTGCTCATGAGCCGCAACGTCCGCGGGAGCCGGCTGCTGGACACGGTTATGGGAGGACTCAACTACCAGATCGAGCATCACCTGTTCCCGTCGATGCCCCGGCCGCACCTTCGGCAGGCGTCGGGGATGATCCGCGAGTTCTGCGCGGAGCACGGCGTGCAGTACACCGAGACGGGCCTCTGGCAGTCCTACGGAATCGTCGTCCGCTACATCAACAGGGTCGGGCTCGGCGAACGCGACCCCTTCGCGTGCCCGCTGCTCGAGCAACGGCAAGCGATCTAGCTCTCCGCCCAGCCGAGGGTCAGAGCGACAGTCGCCCGTCGACGACGTCGCGCGCGACGACGCCGATGCGCGTCTGCGTGGACCGGGCGTGGCCCCGGATGCGCGCGAACGCCTCGTCCATGCCGATGTTCTGCATCTGGGCGAGGTATCCCTTGGCCTGCTCGATCACCACCCGGCTGTCCAGCGCCCGCTGGAGCTGAGCCTGTGCGAGCTCGGACTCCTCGACCAGCCGCTGCTGCAGGATGCTGATGGTGGCGATATCCGCCAGTGCCTGCGCGGCGGCGGCATCGGCCGCATTCAGCGCCCCCGGCTCATCGCGGAACAGGTTCAGAGATCCGAGCGTCGAGTCGCGCAGCCGCAGCGGGATCGCGTGGATCGACGTGAACCCGGACGCACGCGCATCGGCGGCGAACGCGGGCCAGCGATGGGCGATCTGGTCGATGTCGCCGACCGAGACGACCTCGCCCGCTGTCGCGGCCTCGACGCAGGGGCCGGCACCGACCCGCAGTTGCATCAGCTCGACGAGTTCGCTCCGCTCGCTGGTCGAGGCGATCACTTCGAGCCGGTTGGACGGGCTGAGCAGGAGGATGCCGGCAGCCGAGGCGTCGAACAGCGAGATGCAGTCGTCGACGAGTCTCTGGAGCACATCGACGACGTCGAAGTCGTCGACCAGGGAGTCCGCCAGGGTGACGAAGGTTCCCAGCAGCTGATGCTCGCGCGTGAGCGCCGTCATGCCGTCATCCTAAGCCTTGGGGTCACAGGTTCAGGTCGAGTCGGCGCGCGATCACATCGGCCGCGACGTCGCGCACCGGACGCCCCGCGGCGTAGGCGTGGCCGCGGAGGAGCATGAGGGCGTCATCCACGCCGATCCGGTTCCTCGCTGCGACCATTCCGGTCGCCTGGTGCACCTCACGACGGGAGTACTGCTCGTCCTCCGCGTCGTCGTCCGACCCCTCCAGACGGCTCAGCGCCCTCCTGAGCAGAGTGCCGGAGACGATGGCGGCCAGACCGCTCATCCGTTCGACGTCGACGCCGGACAACTCGCGGGCGTTCCTCGAATAGAGGGCGATCGAGCCGATCCCGACGGTGCTGACGAACAGGGGAAAGGCGAAGAGCGCACCCACGTCGAGCTCTCGCAGGGCGGCCCAGGTGCCGGGCCACTGCGCCCCGCCGTCGACCTGGAGGTCGGACACGGTCACGGGAAGCCTCGTGCGCAGGGCCTCCCAGGACGGCCCCTCGCCGAGGTCGATCTGGATCTCGTCGATCCGCGCGCCGAGGTTCGTGCTCGCGCACACCGTCTCGGAACCCATCGGCTCGCCGAGCGTGGAAACGACGGCGCCGGGCATCGAGACGGCGGCTCGCAACGGCGAGCACAGGTCACCGGTGCCGTCGGCGGCGAGCGCGGCAGCTGCGATCGCGAAGGCATCGCCCCGCTGCTCACCGCCTGTCGTGGGCATCTCCTGCGCCGCCGTTCTCTGAGAAGGACCAGGCGCGGGGTCTCGGTGCCCTATCCCTGAGAGTACACGCGCCGTGAGCGCCACGGCTGCGCTCTGTCATAAGCCGGGGGACGAGCGTACGGTGAGGATCATGTGGACAGTCCTTCTGATCCTCCTGGTGGCCTGGGTGCTGCTGTCGATCGTCGGGTTCGTCTTCGAAGGCCTGATGTGGCTGGGCATCATCGGCATCGTGCTCTTCGTCGGCACCGTCATCTTCGGGATCCTCCGCCAGCGGGCCCGCCGAACCAAGCCATGATCGCGCGGTCTCACGACCCGTTCGGTGAGGGCGTTCCGACGCGGACGCGCAGCGCGCCCGGGCCGACGCTGATGCGCGCGCGGACGACGTGTCCGAAAGGGTCGCCGTCCAGTTCCACGGCGTGGGGGGCTTCGAACCGCACCTCGAACTGCGTGCCCTGCACGTAGCCGAGCGCGTGGATCTCCGGCGACCGCGAGAGCCATCGCCGGGTGATCCGGGAGCGACGCGCAGCGTTCTGGAGCGTGAGCCTGGTTCCGATCCGCGCCCAGCCGAACCGGCCCCCCGGGCGCATGATGACGACGTCCAGGAGCCCGTCGTCGATGACCGCGGCAGGGATCAGCAGCATGTTCCCGGTGAGGGTCCCGCAGTTGCCCACGATGACCGTGTGCGCGCGGGTGGACCTGCTGCGTCCGCCATCGATGCGGTACGTCAGATGGAAGAGCCGATTGGCGATGATCGACCGCGCGATCGGCGTGACGTACGCGAACCACCCGAGGCGCTTCTTCGCGATCGCACTGGTGTCGTGCGCCATCCGCGCGTCGAGGCCGATCCCCGCCATCACCATGAACACGTGCGTGCTCCGGACGCCGTCTTCGTCTTCCACCTCCGCGACCCCCACGTCGACCACGCGGTCGATGCCCGTGAAGGCGGCCGCGACATTGGCGGGGATGTCGTTGAGCGGTGTGCCGAGGTCGCGGGCGAGCAGATTGCCCGTGCCGGCGGGCACCAGCGCGACCGGGATGCCGGTGTCGCGCAGCGCCTCGGCCGCGGCGCGGACGGTGCCGTCGCCGCCGGCGACGATCACGACAGCGGCGCCTCCCGCTGCTGCCTGCTCGGCGGCCGCGCGACCGCCATCGTCGCTCGCGGTCTCATGCCACTGCGTCGGCGTCCACTCCAGACGTCGCTCATGCTCGGCCACCGCCGCGCGGATGCGTTCCAGCGGCGCCTTCGTCGGGTTGTAGACGACCGCCGCGTGGGGTCGTCCGTCGCCCGTCTGCTCCTTCGTGCTCAGTGGCCGTGCCCGCCCTCGGTCCGCCAGCTGTCGATCTGCTCCCGATCCTTCGCGGCGCCGGCCGCCGGGTCGCCCGAGGCCGGGACCTGGAACGTGATGGATTCCGCGAGCGCCGCCACCGCGGCTGCGCGGGCTTGCTCGCTCTCCGCCGCATCGTGGAACTTCAGGGCCGCGGCATCCTGTCGTGCTCGCACCCCCGCGGTGATCTCCGCCAGCCGATTCGCCAGCACCCCGGCCAGTCCGTCCCGGAGCTCCTCGAGGTTCGTGTTCGCGATTACCAGTCGACGGTCAGACACCGTCAGCTCGACGGTCGGGTAACCGGCCCTCGCGAGTCGATCCCGAGTCTCACTGCCCAGGATCTCCGTCACCTCGTCGCGTTCCGGGCGGCGGCTGAAGACCGCCTCCACGGTGTAGCGCTCCGGGGCGTGGTCTGTCAGCAGCGCGGCAGGCAGCGAACCCACCAGCACCGTTCCCAGGCCCAGCGCGGCGACATCGGCGCCGCTCGTTCGTGTCTGTGTCTCCATGATCGAACGATACGCGTCGTACATGTGTAGCTCTCAGGTTCATGAGCAGTCGACTGTCAGCGAACCCCCGCGACACGTCGTCTCCGAGATGTCCTGATGTTGCACCCAGATGGACCTCACCGGACGGTGCAGCCCGGACGCGGCCGTACGACGGAACCGGTTCCGCCCCCATGTCAAGCGCCTACTCCGGCAATCGCCCTCCGCTCAAGATGAGCCTCGACGTCACGTCGACGTCGAAGGAAGGGAGTACGCCATGGTGGACTTCACCCCCGAGGAGGAAGGTGCTCGCCGGGGCGAGGCCGTCGTGTTCTGGTCGTGGATCGGGGTGCTCGCGGTGGGACTCGCCTACATGATCGTGCTCCCGTTGACGGGGCGATGACCATGCGTCCGCTTCGTGACAACGCCCTGAGCCTCGCGTTCGGCGCCATCTTCGTGCTCGCGCTGATCGGGCAGTCGATCGCCGGGTACTTGGAGAACAACGAGCAGCTGCAGCAGCACGGCATGTCGCCGGAGAGCTTCGGCGCGTTCCTGACCTCGTCGGACTTCGTCGTGGACGTGGCCGAGAACTGGCAGTCGGAGTTCCTGCAGTTCTTCCTTTTCATCGCCGCCACGATCTGGCTGGTCCAGCGCGGCTCCCCGGAGTCCAAGAAGCCCGGAGACGAGGGGATCGGAAGTGACAAGGAGCAGCTGGTCGGCCGGCACGCACGACCTGACTCCCCGTCATGGGCGAGGGCGCGCGGCATCCGTCAGACCGTCTACTCGAACTCGCTGCTGCTGGTGATGGGCGGGGTGTTCCTGCTGTCGTGGCTGGCGCAGTCGCTGGCCGGCACGGTCGTGATGAACGAGGAGAACGCCGAGCACGGACAGCCGGCCATCACGTGGCTCGAATACCTCGTCACACCGGACTTCTGGAACCGCACGCTGCAGAACTGGCAGTCCGAGTTCCTCGCGGTCGGGGCCATGATCGCCCTGTCGATCTTCCTTCGTCAGCGCGGATCGAGCGAGTCCAAGCCGGTGGGCGCCCCGCACCACGAGTCGGCCGTCTCGTCCGAGTGAGGTCGCCGACCTTCAGCTCGGTTCCCCACCCGCCGAGCGCGCGGCACCATCCGGCATCCCGGCCGGTGTCAAGGGCTGGTGGGCCCTGGTTCGGGGGAGGACCATGGACGATGGAGCTGATCGACGTCCGCCATTTCGCGCCCCCTTCGCTTCGGCCGTCGGCAGCCCCGCAGGAGGCCCATCATGGGCAAGCTGATCTACGAGGGCACCGTGAAGGTCGATTTCGACGACAGGACACTCGCGCACATCCAGCTGGTGATCGGCACGAAGCTGCGGCGGGGAGAGCCGTTCCACTTCACCTGGCGAGACGATGCCAGCATCGGCGATGGACGCACCACCATCTGGGTCCACCCGCAGTGCGCACTGGTCTACAAGTTCTACGGCAGCCGCAAACCGCAGCTGAATCCCGCGTGGATCGACGCCCTCGCCTACACGGCGAACTCGCCCAGCGGGCTCTATCTCGTGCCCGAGCCCGCGATGCCCGCGGCTCATCCCGAGAACGAGCCCGACCTGGTCGGGTGAACGGCGAAGGGCTCGCTGTCGGCCCGGCTGACGGCGAGGCGGATGCCGCCCCTCACGCGTCGCGCGCTGAGGCCTGGTGGTTTGCCGGCTCCGCCTCGTCGGGCAGAGTCGCCACCGGGATGACGACCACGTCCTGCACCTTCCAGTCCAGCCGCATGATCGCGTCGCGCGTCTCTTCGAGTTCGGCGACGCTCAGGTCGCCGCCCTGGGGCACGGCGAAGACCTCCACGTGGAACACCTGCCCCATGTCGCGCATGCGCACCGCCGCATCGCGGACCCAGGGGAACTCCAGGGCGCGGTTCCCGATGCGCGCGATGAGGGGATGGGGTCGCGCGTCGTCCTCCGTGCGAGCGCGCTGGTCGATGAGATCGCGGACGGCCCCACGGCTGTTGCGCCAGCCGTCCCACACGATGCCCACCGAGATGAAGAGGGCGGCAGCGCCGTCGAGCCACCACAGCCCGACGCCGACGCCCAGCACGCCGACGATCGACGCGACCGTGGACGTCCAGTCGGCTTTGGCCATGTCCGCATCCGCGTACAGCACCTTGTTGTGCAGCGTGGGTGCCAGTTTCGCCTTGGCGTGCCCGTAGAAGAACGGGCCGATGACGGTCACCGTCATGACCGCGACCATGAACCAGCCGAGCCAGATGGTGTGGCCGAAGACGTAGACGGTGCCGATCGACGGATGGTCGGCCCGCACCAGGCTGCTGATCGCCTCGTAGGCGAGGTCGCCGCCGACCGCGAGGAGGGCGACCCCGGCGACGAGATGCCCCACGCCCATGACTCGGTGATGGCCGAACGGGAAGGCCCGCGTCGGCCGGCGGCGGATGAAGAGCAGGGCGATGAGGAAGGAGATCTGCGGGATCAGCGACAGCATGTCCTCGATCCACGCTGTCTTCATCGCCTGCGACCCGCCCACCACGAGGGCGATCAGCGCGATCGTCACGATGCTGTAGCCGATCGTGAACCACTCCCAGCGGATCGCGCTGCGCAAGGCCTTCTGCTGCGCGGCCGGCAGATCGGTGCGCCCCATCGTCTTCATCCCGCCACCTGCTTGTCGAGATATCCCTCGATGGCCGCCTGCCAGGCGTTCTCACCCATCGGCAGGAGCAGGACGACGGGGCCATGCGCTCCCGGAACGGTGTCGTATGCGCGTGTCACGGCCACCCGCTGCGACCACGGCGTGGCATCGGTCATGCCGCCGACCGCGAGATCGAGGTCGCCGCTCTCCAGGTCGTCGACGAGGTCCTCCTCGCTGCCGATCGTCCAGGTGACCTTCGCGTCCATCGACTCGGCGAAGTCCTCCACGAGGCCGGCGAGCGATCCACCGACCGTCTTGCCGTCGACGGTGACCAAGCTGCCCGATGGCGAGGCTCCGGCCCGCAACTCGCCGCCGTGCACGCGTTCGAGCGTGCCCTGCGGGTCGCTCGGAACCGTGACGCCGCATCCCGACGCGCACAGCGCGATCGCCAGCAGGGGCACGCTCCACACGCGTCGCCACCGGCTCATGCTCCGAGTGTCCCGCCGGACGGCGGCCGCCGGGGAGCGTCTTGACCCTCCCGGACGTGCCTGCTAGCGGGTCGGCGAACCTCGCCGAGGCTCCGGCTTCGGACGAGAGCCCCGGCGGGCCCGGCGCAAAATGATGATCCCCTCGGTGCCGAAGCGCCGGGGGGATCGTCGATGCGATTTCTGGTTTCTGTGTTCCGGGTCCCCTTCGGGTCCTACGTTTCCGGTTTCCGTCGCACTATCGAATCTCCTCCTGCCTCCCCTGGTCGTCAAGGGGTCTCGCGGAATTCGTCTCACCGTCAGCTTGAAGGTGAAGGATCGGGCGGGTCGCAGGCGACTCAGCGGGCTACTCGTGGCCCACGATCTTCAGCCCGATGACGCAGCCGACGAGTCCGAGGATCAGCATCAGCTTGACGATCGAGAAGGCCTCGGCGCCCGTGATCGTGGCGTAGGCGACGGTCAGCGACGCGCCGATCCCGACCCAGACGGCGTACGCGGTGCCGGTGGAGATGTCGCGCATCGCCCACGCGAGGCCGCCCATGCTGGCGACGAGCGCGACGCCGAAGATCACCGAGGGCCAGAGCTTCGTGAAGCCTTCGGTCTTGCCGAGCGCGGTGGCCCATACGGCCTCGAGGATGCCCGAGAGGATGAGGATGACCCACGGCATGACTGCGCCTCCTGGCCAGTCTTGTCGCTCACCGGGTACTGATCCGTCGTCCGGGGATCCGGTCCGGATCCGCGGCCCACGCTACCCGGCCGGCCTGGGCAGGTTCTGTGCAGCGGAGGCCTCAGACGAGGAAGAGACCGTCGAGCACGCCCGGGTTGTGCGCGTGGACCAGCACGAGGAAGACGACCGCGTCGAAGAGCAGGTGCACGGTGACGACGTAGGTGAGGGACCGGGTCTTCATGAAGATGAAGCCCTGCAGAAAGGCGAACGGAATGGTGAGGAGCGGTCCCCACGCCTGGTAGCCGAGCTCCCACAGGAACGACACGAAGACCACCGACTGCAGCATGTTCGCCTGCCAGAAGGGGAAGTGCCGCCGCAGGAGCGCGAGACAGGTGCAGATGAAGAACAGCTCGTCCCAGATCCCGACCGCGCCCACACCGACGAACAGGCGCGCGATGAGCTCCGGCGTGTCGACGACCGGCCAGTTCAGGTAGACGCCCGAGGTGATGAAGTAGAACGGCAGGATCAGCCAGCCGAGCACGAGCACCGCCACGAGCCACGTCCATTGGAACGCCGTCCACCGTCCGCCGCCTCGCCAGGGGAACCGGATCGCGTGGTCCCCGTAGACCCAGCGCGAGATCGCGTAGGGCACCGCGACGGCGCCGCCGAGGGCGAGCGCGAAACGCAGGATCGACAGGTCGTCCAGCTCGGCCTTGAGCGGGATCGCGCTGACGATGAGCAGTCCCGCGGCGATGAGCGAGAGGTCGCGCAGCAGCGACGGGGGACGGATGCTGCTCCCCCGCGCGGTCGCTGTGCCACCGAGAACGCGCGAACGCACCGTATCGGAACCCGCGGGGGTGCTGTCGTGCGTTCTCGTCGGATCGGCCCGTCGCGCGAGAGGCTCAGCATCCGTCCGTTCCGCCGCCAGCGCGACCAGCAGGCCCGCCGCCAGCAGCACCCAGCCGAGCCACGGCACGCGCACGACGAAGAAGGCCGGAGCGGCCAGGCACACGAGGAGGGCCGGCACCAGCCGCCACGACCACGCGGCGACCGTCGGCGAGGGCGGGGCGTCGGGGTGTGCGGGCATGCGCGGCGGCTCCGGAATGTCGAGCGGGTGGTCGGACGGGCTCAGTGGTCGAGCGGGTGGTCGATCTCATCCTTCGGCATCCGGGCGACGAGGTAGGCCAGCACGCCGAGGACCGACGGGATCACTCCCGCCGCGATGAAGATCGCCTCGACCGGCACCACCTGCGCGAGCGGACCTGCGAGCGCCATCGACAGCGGCATGAGGGCGAGCGAGACGAAGAAGTCCAGGCTCGAGATGCGCCCGAGCATGTGCCGTGGTACGCGGCGCTGCAGGAGGGTGCCCCAGATCACGTTGCCGTAGCTGAAGCCGAAGCCCACCAGGAACAGGCACGACGCCATGAGCCAGTACTCGTGCGTGATGCCGACGACGGCGAAGGGCAGCGTGCTCACCGCCCAGACGCCCATCATCACCGTCAGGTAGCGGCGCGGCAGCTTCATCGACGACACCACGATCGACCCGAGCACGCCGCCGATGCCGTAGACGGCGAGGAGGAAGCCGAAGAGGCGCGGGTCCTCGCCGATGCGCTCGCGCGTGACGAAGGGGAGCAGCACCTCCTCGGGTCCGAGGAACACCAGCACCCAGCCCGTCGCGAAGAGCAGCGTCCACAGCAGCCAGGGCGTCCGGAGGGTGAACACCACCGCCTCGCGCAGGTCGTGGAACACGCCGCGCACCCCCTCCGGCGCTTCCCGCTCCTCGCCGTGAGCCACGGGCGGCTCGGGCCTCACGAACAGCAGCAGCACGAGCGCGAGCGCGTGCGCCGCGACGACGCCCCAGGCCGCGTGCGCGGGCGCGAGCACCGCGGCGACGAGGAGGCCGGCGGCGGCCGGTCCGGCAGCCTGCTGCAGCGCCGGGCGGATGGCACCCTCCAGCCCGTTCGCCGCGAGCAGCTGGGCGGGCGGCAGGATGCGCGGGAGGATCGCGCTGTACGCGGGGAAGAAGAACCCGGCGCCCGCGCCGAGGACGAACGCCACGACGGCGAGGTGCGGGATCGTGACCACGCCGAACACGCCGGCCACCGCGATCGAGGTGATGGCGAGCAGGTTCACCAGCTCGACGATGCGCAGCAGGATCCGCCGCGCGACCCGGTCGGCGGCGATGCCTCCCGGGATGGCGCAGAGCAGCAGGCCCACGGCGTTCGCCGCGGCGACGATCGAAAGCTCGACGGGACCGCCGCCGGCGCCGATGACCGTGTAGACCATGACGACCGCCCACATGCCGGCGCCGAAGATCGAGAGCACGACCGCACCGAACAGCATGCGGAAGTCGCGGTGCGCGAGCGGTCGCACGAAGCGCCAGCGATCGCGCGGTGCGGTCGCTCCGTCCGGCCCGGGGAGAGGCTCGGGGCCGGTGAGAGGTCCCGGCGATCCGCTCATGACCTCGGGCGACGGCGATACGACAGATCGCGGATGTCGCGTCCCACCCGGGCGCCCTTGCGCTCGAACGCCGTGAGCACGCGCCCGTCGAAGCGTGGCGCCCACTCCCCCTCGAACGCCGGCTCGAAGTCGGGGGCGACGGCCATTACCTCGCGCATCTGCAGCGCGTAGTCCTCCCAGTCGGTCGCGAGGCGCAGCATCCCGCCGTCCTTCAGCGCCGCCGCGGCGACCGCCGGGAACCCCTCCGCGATCAGGCGCCGCTTGGTGTGCTTCTTCTTGTGCCACGGGTCGGGGAAGAACACCCACAGTTGGTCGACGGATGCTGCGGGCAGCAGGTGCTGCAGCACCTCGGGCGCGTTCGCCTCGACGAGCCGGAGGTTGCCCGCACCGGCGCGGTCGGCGTCGAGCATCGTACGGGCGAGGCCGGCGCGGAACACCTCGATGGCGAGGAAGTCCGTCCCGGGGTGCGACGTGGCGGCGTGCACGATCGCGTGGCCCTGACCCGATCCGATCTCGACCACGAGCGGCGCGTCGCGGCCCCACACCTCGGCGGGCTCGATCGCCGAGCCGGGCAGGATGCTGGTCGCCGCGAGGTCGCGCGGCACTTCGATCACGAAGCGCGGCGCGAGCTCGGACCAGGCGCGCTCCTGGGCGTCCGACATCCGTCCGCTGCGGCGCACGAACGACACCGGCCTCTCACGGAAGGTGCGGGGGTCGGGGTTCGTCACCTCTCCAGGCTACCGAGGGCCTCCCGGCGGCCGCGTCCCCCGTCCGCGTCCCGGCGACTGCGTTCCGCGCCCGTGAGACAACACTGCGCCGCCGAGACCCTGGGCAGATCCCACGGTCTCGGCGGCGGACTGTCGTCTCACGGGCGCGCGGGGCGCGCGGGGCGCGCGGGGCGCGCGGGGGGACGCGAGAGTCAGGACGGGACGGTGACGAAGTCGATGAGCTCCTCGACGCGGCCGAGGAACGCCGGCTCCAGGTCGCGGTAGCTCTTCACCGAGGCGAGGATGCGCTGCCACGCGCGCGCGATGTCGGCCTGGTCGCGGGCCGGCCAGCCGAGCGCGCGGCAGACCCCCGCCTTGAACTCCACGCCGCGTGGCACCTCCGGCCACCGCTCGATGCCCACGGCGCGCGGGGTGACGCACTGCCAGACGTCGATCCACGGGTGACCGACGATCAGCACATGGGCGCCGTGGCGGCCGCGACCGATCGTCTCGGCGATGCGCGACTCCTTCGAGCCGGGCACGAGGTGGTCCACCAGCACGCCGTACCGGCGCTGAGCGGATGGCGGCTCCTCATCGAGCGCGGCGGCGAGCAGGTCGATCCCCTGGAGGTACTCGACGACCACGCCCTCCTCGCGGAGGTCGTCGCCCCACACGCGCTCGACGAGCTCCGCGTCGTGCCGGCCCTCGACGAGGATGCGACTGGCGCGAGCGGTCCTGGCCCGCGACTCGGCGGCGGCGAACGATCCCGACGCCGTACGCCTCGGTCCGGTCTGCGCCGGCGACGCGACCGGGCGTTCGAGCACGACGTCGCGCCCGTCGATGAGGAACCCCGCGCCCAGCGGGAACAGGCGGCGCCGACCGCCGCGGTCCTCGAGCTCGACCATGCCGCCCGAGGCTCCGACGACCGCGCCGCAGAATCCGTCGTCGGCGACCTCGACCACCAGATCACGGGATGCCGCCACCCGCGGCAGCTCGCGCACCCCGTGGCCCTTCCATCCCGTGGCCAGCACATCGGCACCGTAGCGATCGTCCATCGTCCTCCTCCGGAGCGGAAAGGCTACCCGCCCGCGCGGCGGAGGCCGGGGAGCGACCCGCCCCCGGCCGGGTCGCTCCGGACGTTCACGGCGAACACACATGCGCCGCCCGGGCCGTGGGCTATCGTCGGATCCCCGCGGCTCAATAGACTCGCGGGAGGGCGAACCCGAGTCCCAAGGGGGGATCGATGCGACTGCGATGGGCTGCAGCGCTGGCGTCTGCTGCGGTGGTCGCACTCACGGCGATCGGCGGCAGTGCTGCGCTGGCCACTCCCCCGGTCACGCTCGGCTCCGGTTACGTTCTGGACGAGTCCGACGTGCTCTCCCCGGGTGAGGAGTCGGAGGCGCAGGGCCGCCTGGAACAGCTGAAGACCGACACCGGCCTCGACCTCTGGGTCGTGTACGTCGACCAGTTCACCGACCCTTCCGGCGCCGGGGACTGGGCCAACCAGACGGCCACCGACAACGGGCTCGGCGTCAGCCAGTACCTGCTCGCCGTCTCTACCGACGGGCGGCAGTACTACCTCTCGGGCGACTCCGCCGGCCCGCTCAGCGAGGACCAGCTCGCGACGATCGAGCAGCAGCAGATCCAGCCCGCACTCGCGCAGGACGACTGGCTGGGCGCCGTCGACGCGGCCGCCGTCGGGATCACCGACGCCGCCGGCGGAGGATCGGGCACCACCGCACCGGGTGCGTCCGGGGGAGGCGCCTCGTGGCTCACGTGGCTCCTCGTGGTGGTCGCCGTCGGCGTCGGCATCCTGCTGCTCGTCGTGTTCCTGCGCCGCCGCCGCAAGCCGGCCGCTGTGCCGGGCGGCCCGGGTGGCGCTCCCCAGCCGAGCATCGAAGACCTCGAGCGGCGGGCGTCGTCGCTCCTGATCGAGACCGACGACGCGCTGAAGACCAGCGCGCAGGAGCTCGGCTTCGCCAAGGCGCAGTTCGGCGACGCCGCGACGACCGAGTTCGAGGCGGCGCTCGCGACCGCGCAGCAGAGCCTCGACGAGGCCTTCGGGCTGAAGCAGAAGCTCGACGACGCGACCCCCGACGCCGAGCACGACACGCGCGCCTGGAACGAGCGGATCATCGCGCTGTGCGAGGCGGCCAACACGCTCCTCGACGAGAAGGCCGCCGCCTTCGACGAGCTGCGCAAGCTGGAGCAGAACGCCCCCGAGGCGCTCACCCGCGTGCAGGAGGAGCGGGCGGAGGCCGCGGCATCCCTCGATCAGGCCGCCTCTCGGCTCGAGAGCCTGCGCACCGAGTACGCGCCGGAGGCGCTCGCGACCGTGGCCGACAACCCGCAGCAGGCGCGGCAGCGCCTCGCGTTCGCCGACGAGCAGCTCACCGCGGCCCAGGCCGCCATCGCCGCGGGAGACGGTGGCGAGGCGGCCGTCGGCATCCGTGCCGCTGAGGAGGCCGTCGGCCAGGCGACGCTGCTCGAGAACGCCATCGAGAAGCTCGGCACCGACCTCGCCGCCGGCGAGCGCAGCGCGTCGGCGCTCGTCACCGAGCTGCAGAGCGACATCGCGGCGGCGGCCGCGCTGCCCGACGCCGACGGCCGGATCGCGGCGGTCATCGCATCGACCCGTCAGCAGCTCGACGACGCACGAGCGCAGCTCACGGGCGCCGCCAAGCGGCCGCTCGCCGCGCTGCAGAGCCTCGAAGCCGCCAACACGCAGATCGACACCCTGATACAGGGCGTCCGGGATGCCGAAGCCCAGGCCCAGCGGGCACGCCAGATGGTCGGCCAGGTCATGATGCAGGCACAGGCCCAGGTGTCGGCCGCCGAGAACTACATCACGGCGCGCAGAGGCGCCGTCGGAGCCGAGGCGCGCACGCGGCTCGCGGAGGCGGGTGCCTCGCTCGCGCGTGCGCGGGCCATGCAGGCCGGAGACCCTCAGCAGGCGATGCAGCAGGCGCAGCGTGCCGACCAGCTGGCCGGGCTCGCGATCCAGCTCGCCCAGAACGACGTCGGCGCCTTCGACGGCGGGATGGGCGGCATGTTCGGCGGTCAGCCCGCGGGCGGCCAGTCCGGCGGCGGCATGCTGGGCGCCGTGCTCGGCGGCATCGTGCTCAACTCGGTCCTGAGCGGCGGACGCTCCTCCGGAGGCCTCGGCGGCGGCGTGGGCGGAGGCCTGGGGGGCGTGCTCGGCGGCGGCGGCGGCCGCTCGTCGGGTGGCGGTTTCCGGCCGGGCAGCTTCGGCGGCGGCGGCACGCGTGCACGCCGGGGAGGTGGCCGCTTCTGACCCTTCTCGTGGCGCCGCCCGCGCGCAGCGGGGTGGGGCATCCCTCTCCCACACCAGATTCATCGACCCAGACCTGAAGTCCGATAGGAAGGAAATCCGATGGCGAAGCAGTCCATCTTCGGTCGAATCTCGACCCTCATGAAGGCGAACATCAACGCGCTCCTCGACTCGGCCGAGGACCCGCAGAAGATGCTCGACCAGCTCGTGCGCGACTACACGAACTCGATCGCCGACGCCGAGTCGGCCATCGCCGAGACGATCGGCAACCTGCGCCTGCTCGAGCGCGACCACCAGGAGGACGTCCAGGCGGCAGCCGAGTGGGGGAACAAGGCGCTCGCCGCGAGCCGCAAGGCCGACGAGCTGCGCAGGACCGGCAACACCGCCGACGCCGACAAGTTCGACAACCTCGCCAAGATCGCGCTGCAGCGCCAGATCAGCGAGGAGAACGAGGCGAAGGCGATCGCGCCGACCATCGCGACGCAGAACGAGGTCGTCGAGAAGCTCAAAGAGGGCCTCAACGGCATGAAGCAGAAGCTGGAGCAGCTGCGGTCCAAGCGCTCCGAGCTGCTCGCGCGCGCCAAGACGGCCGAGGCGCAGAACAAGGTGCACGACGCGGTCAAGTCGATCGACGTGCTCGACCCCACCAGCGAGCTCGGCCGGTTCGAAGACAAGGTGCGCCGCCAGGAAGCCCTTGCCGCCGGCAAGCAGGAGCTGGCCGCATCGACGCTCGACGCGCAGTTCAACGCCCTCGAGGACGTCGGCGAGCTGACCGAGGTCGAGGCGCGCCTGGCCGCACTGAAGTCCGGCGCTCCCGTGCAGGCCGCGATCGAGAACTGAGCTCGCCGATCGCCATCAGGGGCGCCCGGGTCCGCGTGACCGGGCGCCCCTCGTCGTCTGCCCGCAGCGAACGGCGGGCGCTGCGGATGCCGCGGCCCGCCGTCTGCGCGAAGATGAGGGGATGACGCGTTACCTCGTGGTCCCGCAGTGGCAGGGCAGCCCGTCCACGCGCGCGATGCAGCTCATCGACGGCGCACAGGCCATCGCGGGAGACCTGCCGCGCTCGTCCACCACGGTGCTGGACGTACCCATGGAGGCCGGGGAGTCCCTGGGCTCCGGCATCCATCGTCTCAGCGCGCTGCAGCGCATCCGCGGGATGGTCGCCGACGCCCTCGCCGCGCACGACGCCGCGGCCCCCGACGAGCCGGTCCTGACGATCGGCGGAGACTGCGGCGTCGCCCTGGCACCGATCGCGCACGCCGCCCGCCGGGCGCCGGGGCTCGCGGTGGTGTGGATCGACGCGCACCCCGATCTCAACTCCCCCGCGTCCTCACCCTCCGGCGCCTTCGCCGGCATGGTGCTGCGCGCGGTGATCGGCGACGGAGACCCCGGCCTGTCGCTGGACGGCGAGGTCACTGCCGACCGGGTCGTCGTGGGCGCTGCGCGCTCGTTCGATGACCCGGAGCTCGCCGCGATCGAAGAACTCGGCATCTCCGCACTCACCGTCGAGGCACTGCGCGAGGCCGATGCGCTCGCCGATGCGGTGCTCGCGACGGGCGCGGACGCCGTGTACGTCCACATCGACATCGACGCGCTCGACCCCGCCGAGATCGCCGGCAACGCTCACCCCGAGCCGTTCGGCGTCACTGTGGGGGAACTGACCGGCGCCCTCGCACGCCTGCGCCAGCGCGTTCCGCTGGTCGGCGCCTCGCTCGCCGGCTATTCCCCCGCCTCGCTCGCCGCGGCCACCGACGACCTGGGCCCGATCCTTCGCGTGATCGGCGCTCTCGCGTGAGCCCTGTCCCCACGCCGCCGCCCGGCTGGCGCGCAGCGGCCGAGCATGCCGTCGTCCGCGGACGCCGCATCGACGCGCTCATCCCGTCGTTCCTGCTGGACTCGCCGGTGAGCCGCATGGGCTACCTCTACGGCTGCGCCGTGGGCTGGGCGTGGGGCTCCCTCTGGAGCACCGGCCGCGTGGAGCATCGGGAAGGCCTGTGGGTCTTCCGCGGAATGCCGAAATGGACGTTCCCGCGCGGCGGCTCGTGCGTCGGCGCCTGCTTCCTGACCGGCGACGACCGCGTGACCGACGCGCTCCTCCGTCACGAGGCGGTTCACAAGCGCCAGTGGCAGCGGTACGGCGTCCTCATGCCGTTGCTGTATCTGCTGGCCGGCCGCAATCCGCTGCGCAACCGTTTCGAGATCGAGGCAGGCCTCGCCGACGGCAACTACGTGCCGCGCGGCGCGGCCTGAGCGCGATGGCCCGTCAGGCTGCGGCCGGGAGTCCCCGGCCGCATCCGCGGATCACTTCTGTCCGTGCAGGTGGCCGTTGCAGCCCCACTCCCCCAGCCCGGGGATGACCACGTCGGCGGCGCCTCCGCCATTGAGGCTCACGGCCTTGCGCACCGCCTGGTCGAACTGACCCCAGTTCTGGGTGACCCCGCGCTCCACGCCGGAGCCGTCGCTCTCGTGATCCTCCAGCCCGGAGAACGAACACGGCGAGTTCGCGTTGCTCCGCGCCCCCGTCGCCTCGCCGTTCGCGTTGTACTCACCGGCGAACGCGCCGCCCGCCGACCCCAGCGCGAGGATCGCTCCCACAGCGATCCCCAGCATGATCTTCCTGCGCATGATGCGCCCCTTCCCCTGGAAAGGGCGGGCGTCGAACCCGCCCGCGCCCATCGAACTCCCCGATGGACACCCCGTCAAGAGGGCTCCGCGGGCGGCGGGAAACCCGGTCAGCGCGCCGGGCGGGCCCCTGTCACCGCGCGGTGGCCAGGCCGTACTGCGCGGGGGTGTGGATCCCGTCCGCCGGGATGCCGAGCTCGACCAGGTGATCCACGATGTCAGCGGTGCCGAGGTAGCCGCCCAAAAGGTGAATGCGGGTCTCGTCGTCCTCTGCGCACAGCATCTCACCGGCCCACGCGGCGACGGCGCGGGTCAGCGCCTCGCCGGAGCCGCAGCCGCGCCCGGTGCCGGGAGCCCCGGAGCGCTGCGACCTGTCGAGCCACGTCACGACCATGCGGCTCGGAGCGGCGATCTCGGCCAGCCACGAGGCATCCGGAATCTCGATGAAGACCCGGCCGGTCGAGCAGATGGGCAGCGTCGCGAGCAGTGCCTCGAGTTCGGTCAGCGACGACTCGTCGGCAGTGATCAGGTGCTGCACCCGCGTGTGCCGCGAGGCACGGCACGCCGAGGCGTTGTGCGCGGTCTGGTGAGCGGTCGTGTGAGGCATGACACCTTCACTATACCCGCTGACAAAGGGTTGCCTTACCTCACTGACGCTCTGTGGCAGCGGACGGATGCTGCGGCCTCACACCTCATCCCGGAGCAGCACGCGGCGCAGCTCGGTGATCTCATCGCCGGTCAGACCGTGCGAGCGCAGGTACTCCTCCGCGGAGCCGAAGCGCTCCGCGATGTCTTCGAGAAGCGCTTGCATGACGGGCGCAGGAGATCGCGCGACGAGGTCCTCGACATTCACCGCGCGGGGGTGCACGGATCGCAGCAGTGCGACGACATATCGGTTGCGCCGCGCCGGCAGCAATCCCTCGGTGCGGGCGTAGTCCGCGACGACGGCGTCGATGTCGACGCCCGCCGCGGCGAGCGTCAGCGCCACGGTGACGCCGGTGCGGTCCTTGCCCGCGGTGCAGTGCACGAGCACCGGCTGGTCGGCGAGGATGCCCCGCACCACCGCCACGACGGCGTCCGCCGAGTCGTCGATGATGAGGCGATACATCTCTTCGAGGCTCACGTCGTCACGGAAGAAGGAGTCGACCGAGCCGAGGAACAGCGGCACGCGCTGCGTCACGACATCCAGCCGGGCGACCCGGCTGGGGTCGCGCGCCACCTCGTCGTCGGCGCGCAGGTCGATGATGCGGCGCAGGCCGAGGGCCGCGAGCGCCTTCTCGCCCTTGCCGCCGAGCCGGGCCAGGTTGCCCGAGCGGAACAGGACGCCGTAGCGCGTCGTCGTGGCGCCCGCCGGCAGGCCGCCGACGTCGCGGAGATTCACCGCGCCGGGAACCACCGGGTCGGTGAACGTCAGAGGGTCCGGATCCGCCGCGTCCGGCGGATCGGCGGGCGGCGGGTCGTCGGTCACCACGCCGCGCCCGCGGCGGCGTCCTTGTCTTCGCCGGCCAGGTCGTCGCGCGGCGGCACGCTGTAGCGCCCCGCGATGGCGATGCGGTTGAACGCGTTGATCGACACGAGGATCCAGCTGAGCGCGACGTACTCCTTCTCGCTGAGCACGCCGCCGACGCGGTCGTACACCTCGTCGGGGATGCCGTCGTCGTGGATGTAGACATACGCCTCGGCGAGTTCGAGCGCCGCGCGCTCGCGGTCGGAGAAGACGCCCGAGTCGCGCCACACGGGCAGCTGCGCGATGTCGTCGGCCGTCACCTCGGCGGCCATGGCCCGCTCCACGTGCACGCGCACGCAGTACGCGCAGCCGTTGAGCTGGGAGGCGTGGATCTGCACGAGCTCCTTGAGGCGGTCGTCGATGCCGTTCTCGGCGGCGAGTCCGCCGACGGTCTTCGAGAAGGCCGAGAGCGCCTGATAGGCGGGTCGCGCCGCTCGCGAGAGGTGCACGCGGTGTTCTGCCGTCATGACGCCAGACTACCGACGGCACCCCACGCCAGGGATCGGGATGTCGCCGGGAAGCATTAACACTTGTGTTGCGTTCCGAGTACCGAGTAGCCGGACGTCGCCGCGATATCCCTAGGCTGATATCCGCACCGGGTTCGGCGCGCTGGTCGCCGTGTGCCCGTACAGCTCGCGGGACCCTCCCGAAAGGACCTCCATGCTCCGTCGCACCACGCTCTCAGCAGCCGCGCTGCTGACCGCCGGCCTTCTCGTCCTCACCGCCTGCAGCGGGGGCGGGGGCGGCACCGGGCCCACGGCGACGGGCGAGCCCGACCCCGACGCGTCGGTGGCGATCCGCCTTGTGCTGGAGCCCGGCAACCTCGACATCCGGCAGACGGCCGGCTCGGCGCTCGACCAGATCCTCGTCGACAACATCTACCAGGGGCTCGTGGCCCGCACGCCCGAGCAGGACATCGTCCCCGCGCTCGCGAGCGACTGGACCGTCTCCCCCGACGGCCTCACCTACACGTTCACCCTCCGCGAGGGCGTGACCTTCCACGACGGCCAGGCCCTGACCCCGCAGGACGTCGTGTGGTCGCTCACCACCCGGCGCGACACCCCGGAGTGGCGTGACTCGGCGCGCCTCGCGAACGTCTCGTCGATCACCGCCGAGGGCCAGGAGATCACGCTCACGCTCAGCGCCACCGACTCGACGCTGCTCTGGAACCTCACCGGGCGCGCGGGCATCGTGCTCAAAGAGGGCGACACCGTCGACTACAAGACGAAGACGAACGGCACGGGCCCGTTCGTGCTGGCGAACTGGCGCCAGGGCGACAGCATCACGTTCACGCGCAACGACTCCTACTGGGGCGACAAGGCCGGCGCCGCCGAGGTCGTGTTCGACTACATCCCCGACAACCAGGCGGCCCTGAACGCGGCCCTCGCGGGAGAGGTCGACGTTCTGACCGGCTTCGACGCGAACCTGAAGGACCAGGTCGAGGCCGGCGGCGACTTCTCACTGGTGCTCGGCGCCTCCACCGACAAGGGCACGCTCGCCTTCAACCAGACGTCGGGCCCGCTCGCCGACAAGCGGGTGCGACAGGCCATCCGCCAGGCGATCGACCATGACGCGATCATCGAGGCGCTGGGGTCGGGCCAGACGCAGTACGGTCCCATTCCCGAGCTCGACCCGGGCTACGAGGATCTCTCCGACGTCGCCCCGTACGACCCGGAGGCCGCGAAGGCGCTCCTCAAGGAGGCGGACGCCGAGGACCTCGAGCTGACCCTCACGATCCCGAGCTTCTACTCCACGACGATCCCGCAGATCCTCGTGTCGGACCTCGACGAGGTGGGCATCACCCTCGATGTCGACTCCGTCGACTTCACCACGTGGCTGACCGACGTGTACACGAACAAGGACTACGAGCTGAGCTTCGTGCTGCACACCGAGGCCCGCGACTTCGAGAACTGGGCCGACCCCGACTACTACTTCACCTACGACAACCCGGAGGTGCAGGACCTGTACGCCCAGTCGGTGGCGGCGACCGATGAGGCCGAGGCGGCCGACCTTCTCGAGCAGGCGGCCCGGATCGTCTCCGAGGACCACGCAGCGGACTGGCTCTACAACGGGGCCTCGGTCGTCGCGGTCGGCACTAACATCGCCGGTATGCCGTCGATCAACGTGAACGAGCGCCTGAACGTGGCCGAGATCGCCAAGAGCAACGGGTGATCCGCTACACGCTGACCCGATTCGCCCTGCTCCTGCTCGGGCTGCTCGTGGCCAGCGTGCTGATCTTCCTCACTCTGCGGGTGCTCCCCGGCGACATCGCCCACCTCATCGCGGGCGTCGGCAGCAGTCCAGAACAGCTGGACGCCATCCGCGAGCAGCTCGGCCTCGACCGGCCGCTGGCGCAGCAGTACCTCGAGTGGCTCGGGGGCCTCTTCCGCGGCGATCTGGGCACGTCGCTCCTCACGGGGTCGAGCGTCGTGGACGAGCTGGCCCAGAAGGCCGAGGTCACCGTGCCCCTCGGCATCCTCTCGCTCCTCATCGCCGTCGTCATCAGCGTGCCGCTCGGCGTGCTCTCGGCGATGCGACGAGGGCGCGCAGCCGGCACCGGACTCAGCGTGGGCGCACAGGCACTGGCCGCGGTGCCGGTGGTGTGGGCGGGCATGATGCTCGTGGTGGTGTTCGCCGTCTGGCTCGGATGGCTCCCTGCGCAGGGATTCCCGCGCGCGGGCTGGAGCGACCCCTGGGCCGCCTTGCGGTCTCTCATCCTGCCGGCACTGACCATCGGCATCGTCGAGGGCGCCATGCTGCTGCGCTTCGTTCGCAGCGCCACGCTTCAGGCGGTCGGTCAGGACTTCGTGCGCACCGGCGCGGCCAAGGGGCTCACGCGCGACCAGGCGCTCATCCGCCATGGGCTCCCCGTCGTAGGGCTCTCCGTGATCACGGTGCTGGGGCTGCAGGTGGCGGGCATCATCGTGGGCGCCGTGGTGATCGAGCAGCTGTTCTCGCTCCCGGGCATCGGCCGCATGCTCGTGGCCGACGTCGCCGCACGCGACCTGCCGAAGGTGCAGGGCGAGCTGCTGGCCCTCACCGGGTTCGTGCTGATCGTCGGGTTCGTGGTCGACCTCGTGCACCGGGTCATCGACCCGCGCCAGCGGGAAGCCTCATGACCACCCCTCGTCTGCCGCCAGACCCGGGACACGGAGAGGTCCTGGATGCCGCGACGGCGCCGCAGCGCCGGCGCCCGTCGCGGTGGGCCTGGCTCGGACGGCTGTGGGGGCTGTCGACCGGGCGCTTCGGCCTCATCGTCGTCGCGGTGGTGGGTCTCACGGCTCTCGTGGCGCGCTTCTGGACGCCGTTCGATCCGCAGAAGGTCGAGATCTCCCAGCGCTGGGCGCCGCCCGGCTGGCCGCACCTGCTCGGCACCGACGGGTCGGGTCGCGACATCCTGAGCCTTCTCATGGCGGGCGCCCGCACGACCGTTTTCGTCGCCGTCGGCGCCGGCATCGTCGCGACCGTGATCGGCGTCGCGCTCGCGGCCCTGGGGGCTCTCACCGCCCGCTGGGTGCGCGAGTCGGTGGCGGTGTTCGTCGACATCCTCATCGCGTTCCCCGTGCTCATCATCGCCATGATGATCTCCGCGGTGTGGGGCGGTTCCCTGTGGGTCGTGATCTGGGCCGTCGGCATCGGCTTCGGGGTCAACATCGCCCGTGTGACGCGCCCGGAGCTCCGGCGCGTGCTGCACAGCGACTTCGTGCTGGCCGGCCGCGCCGCGGGACTCACGCCCGCGCAGAACCTCTGGCGCCACCTGCTGCCGAACGTCGCGCCGGTCTTCATCGTGCAGCTGTCGTGGGGCATGGCCGTCGCGGTGCTCGCCGAGGCGGGGCTGTCGTATCTCGGCTTCGGCGCACCCGTCACGGAGCCGTCGTGGGGCCTCCTGCTCGCCCAGCTGCAGCAGTTCATCGCCGTGCACCCGCTCTCGGTGGTGTGGCCGGGCCTCGCGATCACACTCACAGTGCTCGGCCTCAACCTTCTCGGCGACGGCCTCCGCGAGGCGACCGACCCGACGCTCTCGCGCAGCCCCTTCGCGACGCGCCGCGCGCGCCTGCACATCCCGGAGGTGGTCTCGTGAGCCTGGAGGTGCACGACCTCACGATCGACATCGCGGATCGGCGCGTCGTCGACGGTGTCTCGTTCGACGTGCCGGACGGCGCCCGCGTCGGCCTCATCGGGGAGTCGGGATCGGGCAAGTCGCTGACCGCGCTCGCGATCCTCGGCCTCCTTCCCGACGGGGCGACCGCCGCCGGCAGCGTCCGCTGGAACGGCCGCGAGATTCTCGGACTGCCCGACCGCGAGCTGGCGGAGCTGCGGGGCGATGAGATCGGCATCGTCTTCCAGGAGCCGCGCACCGCGCTCAATCCGATCCGCCCGGTGGGTCGCCAGATCGCCGAGTCGATCCGCATCCACGAGGGGCTGCCGAAGCGGGATGCCGCCGTCCGCGCCGTGGCCGAGGCCTCCCGTGTCGCGCTTCCCGATCCCGAGAGGATCGTCGCGCGCTACCCGCATCAGCTGTCGGGCGGGCAGCGGCAGCGCGTCGCGATCGCGATGGCGCTCGCCTGCCGGCCGCGGCTGCTGATCGCCGACGAGCCGACGACCGCGCTCGACGTCACGATCCAGGCGGAGATCCTCGAACTGCTGTTGTCGCTCACCCGCGACGACGGGATGTCGCTCGTGTTCATCACGCACGACCTCGCCGTGCTCTCGCAGATCGCCACGCACGGCGTGGTGCTCGAGGACGGACGCGTGGTGGAGCAGGCACCGGTGTCGCAGCTGCTCTCTGCTCCGGCATCCGTCGTCACCCAGGGGCTGCTGCGCGACGCCACAGCGACGCTCTGGCGCCCGGGAGGGATCGAGTGAACGCGCTCATCCGCGGTCGCGGGCTGACGCGGCGCTACCCCGTGCCGAAGACCACGCTCTTCGAGCGCCGCACCTTCACGACGGGACTCGAGGACGCCGACATCGACGTGCGGGAAGGCTCGGCCGTCGGCCTCATCGGCGAATCGGGCTCGGGCAAATCGACGCTCGTGCGACTCCTGCTCGCTCTCGACACCCCGACCGCCGGCACGCTCGAGTTCGACGGACAGCCGGTCGACGCGAGCGCATCGGCGCGCTCGCTGCACTGGCTGCGCCGCCAGACCGGGATCGTCTTCCAGGATCCCTACGCCTCTCTCGATCCCCGTATGAGTGTCGGCCGCATCGTCGGCGAGCCGCTGTGGGCGCTCGGGGTCGGCGCAGACGGCCGTCCCGGCAGCGGCGACCGGCGCGCCCGCGTGCACGAGGTGCTCGAGCAGGTCGGCCTGGAAGCCGGCATGGCCGACCGCTTCCCGCACGAGTTCTCGGGCGGTCAGAGGCAGCGCATCGCGCTCGCCCGGGCGATCGTGCACCGTCCGCGCCTCCTCGTCGGTGACGAGCCGCTCTCGGCGCTCGACGTCACCGTGCGCGCGCAGATCCTCGACCTGCTGGCCGAGCTCCGCGCGCGCGACGGGCTCACCCTGCTCCTGGTGTCGCACGACATCGGCGTGGTGCAGAACCTCTGCGACGAGGTCGTCGTGATGAAGGACGGCCGCATCGTCGAGGAGGGCCCGACGGAGAAGGTGCTGCTGCAGCCTCAGGTCTCGTACACACGGCGGCTGCTGGCATCCATCCCCGTCATCGACGCCGACGCCGGCTGATCCGCGCGCGTGCTCGCGCTGCTCGGGGTTCCCCGGGCCTGCGCTGCCGGAACCGGCAGTCGCGCCGGTCCTGAACGGACGCGTTCGACGCTTTCGGCAGCGTGAGCATCGAGGCCCGCGCTGGGGGGGCGCGCCGCGGCAACGGCGTCGGAGGGCGCCGATAGGTTCGGAGCATGAGCCCCGGAATCGTGCCGCCGTACCTGCTCGCCCGCATCGCCGCCGCGCAGGAGGAGAACTGGGCCCGCGCGGCGGAGGCCGCACAGCGCACACTCACCGCGCCGAGGGACTACCGGCCCGTACGCTCGCGGTTGCGGCTGTCGATCGAGCAGCCGGGCACCCTCGTCGCGGAGGCGACGCCCGCACCCGACCGCGAGATCTCCGACGCGAAGAACCGCCAGGTGCTGCCGGGCACCCGGGTCCGCGGCGAGGACGACCCGGCCACGGGCGATGCCGCCGTCGACGAGTCGTACGACGGGCTCGGCGCCACGTTCGACTTCTGGTGGGACGCCTACGCGCGTGACAGCATCGACGGCTCCGGCAGCTCACTGCCGGCGACCGTGCACTACGGGCGCGATTACGACAACGCGTTCTGGAACGGCGAGCGCATGGTCTTCGGCGACGGCGACGGCGAGGTGTTCCGCGGCTTCACGGGGTCGCTCAGCGTCATCGCGCACGAGCTCGCCCACGGGGTGATCGAAGACGAGGGCGGTCTGCTGTACCGCGACCAGTCGGGCGCGCTGAACGAGTCGATCGCCGACGTGTTCGGCGCTCTCGCCGAGCAGCACCACGCCGGACAGACCGCCGATGAAGCCACCTGGCTGATCGGGGAGGGGATCTTCACCGATGCCGTGCAGGGGCGTGCGCTCCGGTCCCTCGCTGCGCCCGGCACGGCGTACGACGACGACGTGCTCGGGAAGGATCCGCAGCCGGCGCACATGCGGGACTACGTCGAGACCCGCGACGACAACGGCGGTGTGCACATCAACTCCGGCATTCCCAATCACGCGTTCTACCTGGCCGCCCAGGCGCTCGGGGGCCACGCGTGGGCACGGGCCGGACTCATCTGGTATCGCACGCTCACGGCGGGGACGCTTCCCTCGACGGCGGACTTCACGGTGTTCGCCCGCGCCACCCTGACGGCCGCCGCGGCGGAGTACGGTGAGGAGTCGGAGGAGGTCGACGCCGTCCGCGCCGCGTGGACGAGCGTCGGTGTGATCCCCGATGACCACGACGCACAACCCTGATCCCGAAGAGGCGCTCGAGGGCGGCACCGCCCCGGGCCCCGCGATCGAGGTCGAGGTCGCGCGCACCGGCGGTATCGCCGGCATCACGCGACGGTGGTCGGCTCAGCCGCCGGAGGCCGAGGCATCCGAATGGATCTCGCTCATCGACAGCTGTCCCTGGGACGAAGCGACTGCGTCGTCCTCTGACGACGGTGCCGGCGACGACGGCTCGCGGCAGTCCCTCGTCGCGGCGAACCCGGTGCCCGACGGATTCATGTGGTGGATCCGGGCGACGTGGTCGGGAGCCGACCCGCGCGAGGCCCGGTTGCCCGACGACGACGTCGTCGGCGCGTGGCGCCGACTGATCGATGCGGTACGGGATCGGAGCCGCGCCGGCCCGGAGCGGGGAGCGGCCGGTCGCTGAGCTCAGCGGCCGAACAGCCCCTTCTTCTTCGCGGGCTTGAGGGCCTTCTGCATGTAGATGGTGCCGAGCCACCGGCCGAACTTGAAGCCGACCCTGCCCATGCGGCCCACCTCGACGAACCCCAGCTTCTCGTGGAGGGCGACGGAGCCCTCGGCGCCCTTGTCGCTGATGACGGCGACCATCTGGCGGATGCCCGCAGCCTCGCAGGCCTCGATCAACGCCTCGAGGAGGGCTCGCCCGAGGCCTTTGCCGGTTGCGGCCTGGCCGAGGTAGATGGAGTTCTCCACCGAGAACCGATACGCCGACTTGCTCGACATCGGCTGCACGAGGGCGTACCCCAGGATCTGACCCGACGGCGACTCCGCGACGATGAACGGCAGTCCTTGCCTGGCGAGTCCGTCGCGCTTCTTCCGCCACTGCGCGACCGTCCACGTTTCCTCGTCGAAAGTCACGACGGAGTTGGTCACGTAGTAGTTGTAGATCTCGCAGATGTCGGGGATGTCACGGTCCTCCACGGGCCGGATCTCGTACGAGAAGGGCCGCTCCGGTTCGGGCTGCCGCTGCAGATGGCGCGGCAGCCGGCGGCGGTCCTTCTCGTATTCCTCCTCGAGCATTCGCTCCTCCTGATCGTTTCGGACCGGCCGCCTCAGGCGGGCAGTCGCCAGTCGACGGGTTCGGCGCCCTGCCGGGCGAGCAGCTCGTTCGCACGGGAGAACGGGCGGGAGCCGAAGAAGCCGCGGCTCGCGGAAAGCGGGGACGGATGCGCCGACTCGATGATGGGCGTCGAGCCGAGGAGGGGGCGCAGGTTCGCGGCATCCCTCCCCCACAGGATCGCGACGAGCGGCCTGTCACGCGCGACGAGGGTGCGGATGGCGTGCTCGGTCACCTTCTCCCACCCCCAGCCGCGATGGGAGGCCGGCGCCCCGGGTGCGACCGTGAGCACCCGGTTCAGAAGCATGACGCCCTGGTCGCTCCACGCCGACAGGTCGCCATGCGGAGCACGCGGGATGCCGAGATCGGACTCGAGCTCCTGATAGATGT